>NZ_JBVIIE010000075.1:0-41634 GCF_055569945.1 Streptomyces sp. NPDC031340 | reverse complement strand
ACCCTGGAGATGGTCACCGACGAGGAACGCGACTACATGTGGGCCGAGTACGCCAAGGACCCCCGCATGCGCGCCAACATCGGCATCCGCCGCCGCCTCGCCCCCCTGCTCGACAACGACCGCAACCAGATCGAGCTCTTCACCGCCCTGCTGCTGTCCCTGCCCGGCTCCCCGATCCTCTACTACGGCGACGAGATCGGCATGGGCGACAACATCTGGCTCGGCGACCGCGACGCCGTCCGCACCCCGATGCAGTGGACACCTGATCGCAACGCAGGTTTTTCCTCGTGTGACCCCGGCCGGCTGTTCCTGCCGACCATCATGGACCCGGTCTACGGGTACCAGGTCACCAACGTGGAGGCGTCGATGGCGTCGCCGTCCTCGCTGCTGCACTGGACCCGCCGCATGATCGAGATCCGCAAGCAGAACCTCGCCTTCGGCCTCGGCTCCTACCGGGAGCTGCCGTCGTCGAACCCGGCCGTGATCGCGTTCCTGCGCGAGTACGAGGACGACCTCGTGCTGTGCGTGAACAACTTCTCCCGGTTCGCGCAGCCGACGGAGCTGGACCTGAGCGCGTTCAGCGGACGCCACCCGGTCGAGCTGTTCGGCGGGGTGCGCTTCCCGGCCATCGGTGAGCTGCCGTACCTGCTGACCCTCGCCGGGCACGGCTTCTACTGGTTCCGGCTGCGCAAGGACGCCGCGTAGGGCGTGAGCCCGACCCCGGGTGGGGCGGTTTCTCCCGCCCCTCCCGGGGCACGCATCAGTAACACCCCGACCACCCCCGGGGAAAGGACGCGACGTATGTCGGAAGCCGTCACCCGTACCGTCACCAGCAGTCCCGGCCTCCTGGCGTCCCTGGATCCACTGCTGCGCGAGTGGCTGCCGCGGCAGCGCTGGTTCGCGGGGAAGGGACGTCCGGTCACCGGGTTCTCGCTGGTCGCCGCCACCGAGCTGCTGCCCACAGGCGGCAAGCTGGGCCTGTACCACCTGCTGGTGCGCGCGCACCAGCCGTCCACGCCGGGCGGGGAATCCCACGCCGGCGACTGCTACCAGTTGCTCATAGGCATGCGCGAGGCGCTGCCGCCCCGGCTGGCGCCCGCGCTGATCGGACACGTGGAGGAGGGCCCGCTCGCCGGTCACACGGTGTACGAGGCCCTGTACGACCCCCGGCCCGCCGAACTGCTCCTGGAGGCGCTGCGCACCCAGGCCAGGATCGGCGGGCTTCGCTTCGAGCGGGACCCCGCCCAGGAGATCCGCGGCGGGCTGGTGCCCCGCATCATGACCGCCGAGCAGTCCAACTCGTCCGTCGTCTATGGAGATACGTTTATTCTGAAGCTGCTGCGCCGCGTCGTGCCCGGCGTCAACCCCGATCTGGAGCTGCCGCTGGCGCTGGCCCACGAGGGCTGCCCGCGGGTGCCGGCGCCGGTGGCGTGGCTGCGGGCCGAGCTGAGCGGTGAGCCGTACGTCCTCGGTGTGCTGCAGCCCTTCCTGCAGGGCGCGGCGGACGGCTGGGAACTGGCGCTGCGCGAGCTGGCCAAGGGCGAGGACTTCGGCGCCGAGGCACGCGCCCTCGGACGCGCCACCGCCGAGGTGCACACCGCGCTGGCCCGGGCCCTGCCGACCGTCACCATGGCCCACCACCAGGTGCAGTCGATGGCCGACGGGATGACGGAGCGCCTGGACGCGGCCGCGCAGGCGGTGCCCGCGCTGCGGCCGTACGTACCCGGGCTGCGCTCGGCGTTCACGGCACTGGCCGACCTGGCCGCCGAGGGGCACACCTGGACCGCGCAGCGCGTCCACGGCGACCTGCACCTCGGGCAGTGCCTGCGCTCGCCGGCCGGCCAGTGGTGGCTGATCGACTTCGAGGGGGAACCGTCGAAGCCGCTGTCCGAGCGGCGGCTGCCGCATCCGCCACTGCGGGACATCGCGGGGATGCTGCGCTCCTTCGACTACGCGGCGCTCTCGGCGGACCCGCCCGCGCCGGAGTGGGCCGAGACGTGCCGGGCCGCGTACTGCTCCGGGTACGCGGAGGTCAGCGGCCGCGATCCGCGCACCGACCCGGTGCTGCTGCGGGCCTATGAGACGGACAAGGCGATCTACGAGGTCGTCTACGAGGCCCGGCACCGCCCGGACTGGCTCTCCGTACCGATGGCGGCGATCGAGCACTACGCCGCGTCCGACACCATCTGACCCTATTTGACTCGATCTGACCGACCGACCTGACTTCGCCCAGGAGGCTCCGCCCGTGACCCCGCGCCCCCCGTCCAGCGGTCCGGATCCGAAGAAGACGGCCGAGGAGACAGCCGCCGCGGAGACGAGCACCGCGAAGAGGACAGCCAAGAAGACCCCGGCCGGGAAGAGCCCGGCCGAGAAGAGCGCCGTACGCAAGACCGCCGAGAAGGCGGCGAAGAGTGTGAAGAAGGCCGCGGAGAAAGCGGTCGCTCCCGCCGCCGCACCGGCGGCAGCGAAGACCGCGGCGAAGAAGACGGCGGCCAAGAAGGCCGTGACCAAGAAGGCCGTGGCGAAGAAGACGGTGACCAAGAGGGCCACCGCGCAGACGGCCGCCGCGGCGACCGCCCCCGCCAAGAAGGCCGTGGCCAAGAAGACTGTGGCCAAGAAGGCCGTGGCGAAGGCGGCGACCGCCGGGCCGTCGGCCGGGCAGACCGCTGCCGCGGCGGGCGCGGCGGAGCAGGCCGCCGCCCGGAAGACCACCGCCACCGCGAAGAAGACCGCCCCCAGGAAGAGCGCGCCCCGGAAGCCCGCCGAACCGGCGGCCCGCCCGGCCCCCGTGACGGCGCCCGCCCCGGCCGCCGCGCAGGAGGCCCCCGCCGAGGTTCCCGTCGAGGCCCCCGTAGAGGCCCATGTAGAGGCCCCCGTAGAGGTCGCCGTCTCCCCCGCTGTCGGGGCGGCGGACCGTCGGCGGCTGCTCGACGGCTCGCACCACTCCCCGCACTCCGTGCTCGGCGCCCACCCGGTGCCGAGCGGGGTGGCGTTCCGCGCGTTCCGCCCGTACGCCCGGTCGGTCACCGTCGTCGCCGGGGACCTGCGGGTGGAGCTGCACGACGACGGCGACGGCTTCTTCTCCGGCGCGCTGCCCCTGTCCGAGGTCCCGGTCTACCGGCTCCTCGTGGCGTACGAAGGCACCGTGCAGGACACGGCGGACGCCTACGGCTTCCTGCCCACGCTCGGCGATCTCGACCTGCACCTGATCGGCGAGGGACGCCACGAGGAGCTGTGGAAGGCGCTCGGCGCGCACCCCATGACCCACCAGGGCGTGACCGGCACCCGCTTCGCGGTGTGGGCGCCGAACGCGCTCGGCGTGCGGGTGGCCGGCACCTTCAACTTCTGGGACGGCACGGGCCACGCGATGCGCGCGCTGGGCTCGTCCGGCGTCTGGGAGCTGTTCGTGCCCGGCGTCGGCGAGGGCGAGCTGTACAAGTTCGAGATCACCCGGCCGGACGGCTCGAAGACGCTGCGCGCCGACCCGCTGGCCCGCCGCACGGAGGTCCCGCCCGCCACCTCCTCGATCGTCACCGCCTCGCACCACGTGTGGCAGGACGCCGAATGGCTGGCGCGCCGCGCCGAACTGCCCGCGCACAAAGCGCCGTTTTCCGTGTACGAGGTCCACCTGCCGTCCTGGCGGCCGGGCCTGACCTACCGTCAGCTGGCCGAACAACTGCCGCGTTACGTAAAGGATCTGGGGTTCACGCACGTAGAGCTGATGCCGGTCGCCGAGCATCCCTTCGGCGGTTCCTGGGGCTACCAGGTCACCGGCTTCTACGCGCCCACCGCCCGCCTGGGCACCCCCGACGACTTCAAGTACCTGGTGGACGCGCTGCACCGGGCCGGTGTCGGCGTCCTGATGGACTGGGTGCCGGCGCACTTCCCGCGGGACGCCTGGGCGCTGGCCGAGTTCGACGGCCGTCCGCTGTACGAGCACCAGGACCCGCTGCGCGCCGCGCACCCCGACTGGGGCACCCTGGAGTTCGACTACGGGCGCAACGAGGTGCGCAACTTCCTGGTCGCCAACGCCGTCTACTGGTGCGAGGAGTTCCACATCGACGGCCTGCGGGTGGACGCGGTCGCCTCCATGCTCTACCTCGACTACTCGCGCGAGCCGGGCCAGTGGACGCCGAACGTGTACGGCGGGCGGGAGAACCTGGACGCGGTGGCGTTCCTGCAGGAGATGAACGCCACCGTGTACCGGCGGGTGCCGGGCGTGGTGACCGTCGCGGAGGAGTCGACGGCGTGGGACGGCGTCACGCGGGCCACCCACCACAAGGGGCCGGGCGGCTTCGGCGGGCTCGGTTTCGGCCTGAAATGGAACATGGGCTGGATGCACGACTCGCTGGACTACATGAGCCACGACCCGGTCCACCGCAAGTACCACCACGGCGAGATGACCTTCTCGATGGTGTACGCCTACAGCGAGAACTACGTGCTGCCCATCTCCCACGACGAGGTGGTCCACGGCAAGGGCTCGCTGGTGTCGAAGATGCCCGGCGACTGGTGGCAGCAGCGCGCCAACCTGCGCGCCTACCTGGGCTTCATGTGGTCCCATCCGGGCAAGCAACTGCTGTTCATGGGGCAGGAGTTCGCCCAGGGCGCCGAGTGGTCCGAGACGCACGGCCCGGACTGGTGGCTGCTCGACCCGGGCTACGGCGCCGAGGCCGACCACCGGGGCGTGCGCGACCTGGTCCGCGACCTCAACACCGTCTACCGGCACACGCCCGCGCTGTGGCAGTGCGACACCGAGCCCGACGGCTTCCAGTGGATCGCCGGGGACGCCGCCGAGGACAACGTCTTCGCGTTCCTGCGGCTGGACGCCGACGGCAGCCCGCTGCTCGCGGTCTCCAACTTCGCCCCCGTCGTCCGGACCGGGTACCGCCTCGGCGTCCCGGACGACGTCCCCGCCTGGCACGAGGTCCTCAACACCGACGCGACGAAGTACGGCGGCGGCGACGTCACCAACCCGGACGTCGTCAAACCGGAACCCCAGGGCGCGCACGGCCGCCCGGCGAGTGTCCGGCTGACGCTGCCGCCGCTGGCGACGGTCTGGCTGCGCCCGGCGTAGGCATACGGCGCCCGACGAAGGCCTGCCCGGGCCCGTCCGGGTCCGGGCAGGCCTCCCGGGCCCGGGGCGCCTGCCCCACGTCGGCCTGCCGGGGGCGCCTGCCCGCCGCCCGTCGGCCTCGCCCGCGCCCGTCGGCGGCCCGCCCGGCCGGCCGTCGGCGCCGGCGGTGGCTGCCGCTCCTCGGCCGCGCCGGGGCGGCGCGCAGGCAGACGGCCGGACCGGCGCCTGCCGTCGGCAGGCGGCAGGCGGCAGGCGGCAGGCGGCAGGCGGCAGGCTCAGGGCGCCGCGTCGGCCAGTGACTTCGGCAGCTTTCCGGTGTGCAGCACGCCCAGGCGCTGGGTGGCCCGGGTCAGCGCCACGTACAGGTCGCTCGTGGAGTACCGGCCGGGCTCGACCACCAGCACCGTGTCGAACTCCAGCCCCTTCGCCTGCCGCGGGTCCAGGAGCACGACCGGCCGCGTCAGATCCGGCTGGGCGCCCGCGGTCACCCCGTCCAGCCCGGCGGCCAGCCTGCGGTGCAGTTCGCGCGGGGCGACGACCGCCAGCCGGCCCTCGGCCGGGGCGAGTTCCCGGACCGCCTCGGCCACGGCGCCGGGCAGGTCGCCGGTGGCGCGGATCCAGGGCCGTACGCCCGTGGACCGCACGGAGCTCGGCGGGTCGAAGTCCGGGTCCTCGGCCCGCACGACGGCCGCCGCCAGCTCCATGATCTCGGCGGGCGTCCGGTAGTTGACGCCCAGACGGGTGTGCGCCCAGCGGTCCTCGACGTACGGCTCGAGGATCTTCGCCCAGGAGCCGACGCCGGCCGCCTCCGCGGTCTGCGCCGGGTCGCCCACCAGGGTCATCGAGCGGGTGGGGCAGCGCCGCATCAGCATCCGCCACGCCATGGGCGACAGCTCCTGCGCCTCGTCGACGATGATGTGCCCGAACGCCCAGGTGCGGTCGGCCGCCGCGCGCTCGGCGGCGCTGCGGTGGTCGTCCTCCTCGTGCCGCTCGGCGAACCGTTCGGCGTCGATGATGTCGTGCGCGGACAGCACCTCGCTGTCCTCGTCCTCCTTGTCGTCGAACTCGTAGGTGCGGGAGGCGTAGGAGACGTCGAGGACGCCCTGCGCGTAGGCGATCTGCGTCCGGCGCTCGTGGTCCGCGCGCGCCCGGGCCGTGCGGTCGTCCTCGCCGAGGAGTTCGGCCGCCTCGTCCAGCAGCGGGACGTCCGCCACGGTCCATGCCCGGGTCACCGGGCGCCGGACGGCGGCCGCGTCCTCGTCGGGGAGGTATCCGACGGGGTCGGCGAGGAAGTCCGCGACCAGCCGCTCGGGCGTCAGCCGTGGCCAGAGCTGGTCGATGGCGGCCCAGACCTCGGGGTTCTCGGCGAGTTCCTCCCGGATCTGGGTGATGTCGCTCGGGTCGAGGAGGTTCGTGCCGTCGTAGGGGTCGGTGCCGATGCGCTCGGCGACCATGTCGGTGAGCGTGT
This sequence comes from Streptomyces sp. NPDC031340, assembly GCF_055569945.1. NCBI lineage: Bacteria > Bacillati > Actinomycetota > Actinomycetes > Kitasatosporales > Streptomycetaceae > Streptomyces > Streptomyces sp. NPDC031340. Next base: position 35,092 of record NZ_JBVIIE010000075.1, on the reverse strand, counting down.
TGAGGATGTGCCCCTCGAAGGTCTCACGGGCGACGTTGTGCGGCAGCCCGGTGGCGCGGGTGCGCTCCCGCGCCACCCGCACCAGGTCGTCGTCGAGCATCAGGACCTCGCGGTCGTGCTCGATCGCGATCACCGGTTCGGGCAGCGCCTGCCAGTCGCGCACGACCTCGGCGAGCACGTCCGCCATCGCGGCGCGCCCCTTGACCGCGGCCGCCTCGCGGGTGTCGGCCGCCGTCGCCTTCACCCCGGGGAACAGCTCGCCCACCGTCGACAGCAGCACGCCGGTCTCGCCGAGGGAGGGCAGCACCTCGCCGATGTAGCCGAGGAAGGCCGGGTTCGGGCCGACGATGAGCACCGCGCGCTTGGCCAGCAGTTCCCGGTGCTCGTACAGGAGGTAGGCCGCGCGGTGCAGCGCGACCGCGGTCTTGCCGGTGCCGGGGCCGCCCTCGACGACCAGCACCCCGCGGTGCGGGGCACGGATGATCCGGTCCTGCTCGGCCTGGATGGTCCGCACGATGTCGCCCATCCGGCCGGTGCGCGCGGAGTTGAGCGCGGCCAGCAGCACGGCGTCGCCGGACGGGTCCTCGTGGCCGGTGCGCGTCTCGTCGCCGAGGTCGAGGATCTCGTCGTGCAGGGCGGTCACCGTGCGGCCGCTGGTGGTGATGTGCCGGCGCCTGCGCAGGCCCATCGGGGTGTGGCCGGTGGCCAGGTAGAAGGGGCGGGCGACCTCGGCCCGCCAGTCGATGAGGATCGGGGTGCGGTCGGCGTCGTCCGTGCGCAGGCCGACGCGGCCGATGTGGTGGCTGGTGCCCGAGGCGAGGTCGATGCGGCCGAAGCAGAGCGAGCCGTCGACCGCGTTCAGCGCGGCGAGCAGCCCGGAACGCTCGGCGACCAGGATGTCCCGCTCGAGCCGGGCCTGCATGGGCGTGCTGCCCTGGGCGAGCGCGTCGGTGACGGCGTTCTCGGTGTCGCCGCGCAGGGCGTCGACGCGCGCGTACACGCCGTCGATGAATTCCTGTTCACGCCTCAATTCACCGTCATGAAAGTCGGTGTTTGACAATTCCGCTCCCGCCCGGATATACTGTGCTCACTGAACCTCTTTGCGACCGGATTCATGAAGTCGCGAATCATTGAATATACGCAAGAAAATCCCCCGAGCGCAATTGCTCGGGGGATTTTTCGTGGCGTCGTCCGGGCCGGCCGCACGGTCACGGCACGCCGGGCCCAGCACCTCGCTCACAGCACGTCGGACAGTTCCTCCAGCAGCCGCCGCTTGGGCCGGGCGCCGACCATCGCCTTCACCGGCTCGCCGTCCCGGAAGACCATGAAGGTCGGCATCGACAGCACCTTGTACGCGTTCGTCGTCTCCGGACTGGTGTCCACGTCCAGCTGGACCACCTTCAGCCGCTCGCCCTCCTCGGCCGCGAGGGCGGTGAGCACCGGGCCCATCTGCCGGCACGGCGGGCACCAGTCGGCGGTGAACTCCACCAGCACCGGCAGTTCCGCCCCGATCACCTCCGCCGCGAAGTCCGCGTCCGTCACCTCGGTCACTCCGGCCGCCCTGATCACAGTTCTGTCCCTCCCAGTTCGCACAATGGTGGTGGTTCGCCTTCGGCCATCGCCAGCCGCATGCCGATCTTCGCTCGGACTGCCTGCAACTCCCCGATCAAGGCGTCGAGTTCGTCCAGCTTGCGCCGGTAGACCTCGATCGAGGCGGGACAGGTGTCGCCCTCCGGGTGCCCCGCCCGCAGGCACTCCACGAAGGGCCGCGTCTCCTCCAGGTCGAACCCGAAGTCCTGGAGGGTCCTGATCTGCCTGAGCAGCCTCAGATCGCTCTCGTCGTACGTCCGGTACCCGTTGTCGCCGCGCCGCGCGGTCAGCAGCCCGCGCGACTCGTAGTACCGCAGCGTCCGGGTCGTGGTCCCGGCCCGCGCGGCCAGCTCGCCGATTCGCATGGATACGACCGTACGGCTTGACGCCGACGTCAAGGCAACACCGGCCGCCCGGCCTGCGCCGCCGGCCGGGCCGGTGTGCCCCGTCTCACCCGCGCAGCCCGCGCCGTGTCACCGCTTGTGCGCGGCGGCCGGGTGGAGCGTCGGCGGTTCGCATCCCAGCCAGCACTGCGCCCTCGACCACAGCGGCTCCTCGGCCCGCCGGAACCACGCCCGGGCCGCCTCGGGGCGCCCGGTGCACAGCAGGAGCAGCGCCGCGATCGGTGCGCGGACCTCCTCGCCCTCCCCGCGCGTCCACTCGGTGTCGGTGGCGACGAGCCGGGCCTGCGGCAGCGGCCAGGGGCGGGACGGGAAGCGCATGGTCCACACGCGTTCGGCCGCGTCCCGGGCCGCCTCCGGCGGCATCTCCCGCTCCCGGCCGAGGGCCAGCGCGATGTCCTGGCCGTGGACCAGGAGGTCGAGCAGCGTCTCGTGCGGGGTGGTGCCCGGCGCCGTGCGGCGGGAGCCGACGGCGGAGCGCAGATCAGCGACGATCTCGTCGGCGCGCCGGCCCTCGCGGACCGGCACGTCGTGGATCATGCGGTGCGGGCGTCCGTGCGCGGGCACCGGCTCGCGCAGGACGTCCCGCCCGCGGCTGCGCGGCCCGACGGCGAGGTGCGCGGCGACGTCCCGCACCCGCCGGTCGCCGCACAGGGTGGGCGCCTCCCACTCCTCGGGGCTCAGTCCCTCCAGCAGATCGGCCAGGCTCGCCCGCTCCCGGTCGACGTAGCGCCAGAGCTCATCCCTGTCCAGGACCGTGGCCATGGGGATCACCACCCAGTCGACCCGCAAGTTTCACTGACCAAGGTAGTCAGGGAACCTCACCGACACCAAGATGCCGGAAAGCTCCCGGAAAAGTACGGAAGGGGTGTTGACGACGGGTGCGGCGAGTGCTCTTCCGGCCGTCACGCGAGACGCTCGCCCTCATGAGAGAGCGAGATCACCGGCCTGCCAGCACCCCCGCGGATTCCTCCACCTCCAGCAGAGAGGCGCTCCGCCGTTCCCGGTCGAAGGCGGCGCGGCCGCCGCGCAGGCCGAACAGGCGCTTGGTGAGGGCGATGTAGAGGACGGCGAGGATGTTGAGGACCAGGGTGGTGATCTTCACCCAGCTCACGTGCCCGGTGAGTTCGTAGATCTCCAGCGGCAGGAAGGCGGCGGTGGCGACCACCGTCAGATACTCCGCCCAGCGCTTGGCGTACCAGAGGCCGACCGCCTCGACCAGTTCGACCAGCGCGTACGCCAGCAGCAGCCCGGCCACCAGCAGAAGGGTGTCGTGCCGGTAGCCGAAGGTCTTCTGGACGGTGCCGACGACGGGCGAGTGGTCCAGGTCGTAGTGGAAGTGCCGGAAGACCGGCCGGAAGACGTCGAGGTACTCGTCGAAGAGCCGGCGCACCGCGTGCTGGCTGTTGCTGAACCGCCACACGGCCACCGCGACCAGCACGATGAACACGCCGCGCACCGCCCGTTCCAGCGCCAGGAACCGCAGCACGAACAGGTCCCGCAGCACCTTGCCGCGCGGCACCAGCGGGGCGTCGCCGGCGGGCCCCGAGCCGTGCGGCTCGCCGAGCACGAAGTCGCCGCAGCGCAGGCAGCGCCACACCTCGCCGAGCGCGGTCTCGGCGTGCAGCCGCACCCGCAGGCGGGGGTCGTCCGGCGCGTAGGTGACGTGTCCCTTGCGCGCACACGTCCGCCGGTCCCAGTCGATCGCCATCCCGCGTGCCTCCACAGATACGTGCCGCGCCGGTACTTCGCCGGCGCGGCACGCTAGTGGACGACGGTAAGAGATCGGTGAGGATCAGCGGCTCCCGCTGGACTCCCGCACCCTTTCGCTCCTCTCGCCGTTGCCCTCGGCACCGGCGGTCCCCTCGGCTTCGGCGGTCCCCTCGGCTTCGGCGGTCCCCTCGGCTTCGGCGGTCCCCGCGGCCTTGACGGTCCCCTCGGCCACGGCCGTCCCCTCGGCCTTCCGTCCGCGCGGCAGCAGCACCGCCACGAGCACCGTGCCGATGCCGAGGATCACCGCCCCGGTGAGGCTGGTGCGGGCGACCGCGTCGGCGAAGGCGGAGCCGACCGCGTCCGCCATCTGCCGGGCGCCCTCGGCGAGTTGCCCGGCCTCGGCCTTCAGGTGGGCGGCCTGCTGCGGGTCGGTCGCCTGCTGGGCCTGCGCGGCGGCCTGCTTCGCCTTCTCGCCGATGCCGCGCGCCACCGCGTACCCGGCGCCGACCGAGTCCTGCGCGGTGGCCAGACCGGAGGCCGGCAGCCGGCTGCCGGCGGTGGCGTCGGCGAGGCTGTCCGAGTACGACGTCGCCAGCAGCGAGCCGAGGATCGCGATGCCGAGCGAGCCGCCGAGCTCCAGCGAGGTGTCGTTCACCGCGCCGCCGACGCCCAGGTCGGACTCCGGGAACACCCCCATGATCGCGTCCGTGCAGGGCGAGAGCGCGAGCCCGATGGCCAGGCCCATGACGACGAGGGGGACGACGAGATCGCCGTACGACGACCCGCCGTCGACCCGGGTGAGCAGCGCGAGGGCCGTCGTGCCGCCGACCATCCCCGCGGTGACCGTCCACTTCATGCCGACCCGCGGGGTGAGCAGGCCGGTCAGGCCCGCGCCGACGAACACGGCGCCGGCCAGCGGCAGCATGCGCAGGCCGGTCTGCAGGGCGTCGTAGCCGAGGACGAACTGCAGGTACTGGGTGAGGTAGTAGAAGGCGCCGAAGACGGCCAGGAAGAACAGCGCCACGGCGAGGTTGGCGCCGGCGAAGGAGCGGTGCGCGAAGCGGCGTACGTCGATCAGCGGGCGCGGGTGGCGCAGCTCCCACAGTACGAAGGCGACCAGGCCGGCGCCCGCGACGACCGCGGCCGCGACCGCCTTGACGCCCCAGCCGAAGTGCGGACCCTCGATGATCATGTAGACCAGCGAGCCGATCCACAGCACGGACAGCAGGCCGCCGACGTGGTCGATGCGCTCGTGGTGGGCGGCCCTGGACGGCGGCACGAGGACGAAGGACGCGACGAGGGCGACGACGGCCACCGGGACGTTGATCAGGAACGTCGAGGACCAGCCGTGGCGCTCCAGCAGCGCACCGGCGACGACCGGGCCGGCCGCGATCGCCAGGCCGGCGGTGGCGGTCCACGCGGTGATCGCCTTGGCCCGCTCGGCACGCGGGAAGGTCGCGGCGAGCAGGGAGAGCGTGGCGGGCATGATCAGCGCGGCGCCGACCCCCATCACGGCACGCGCGGTGATGACCGTCGCGGCGCTGTCGGCGAGGTAGCCGAAGACGGCCCCGGCCCCGAACACCGTGAGCCCGGCGACGAGCGCGCCGCGGCGGCTGTACTTGTCGCCGATCGCGCCGAGCAGCAGCATCAGCGCGGCGTACGGCACGGTGTAGCCGTCGATCACCCACTGGAGGTCGGCGCTGGACAGACCCAGGTCCTGGGTCATGTCGGGCGCCGCGACCGTGAGGGCGGTGTTGGCCATCACGATGATCAGCAGGCTCAGGCAGAGCACCAGGAGCGCCCACCAGCGCCGGGCGTAGGGGCGGTCCATCCTTTCGACCGGTTCGTTCATGACGAGTCGCATGGGCGGGGGTGCCTTCCTCGGACGACAGGACTTCGACACGACTTGCACAGCCGTGTGCACTTGCACAACGATGTGCAATGTACGCCGCTTGCACATCGCTGTGCAAATGAGGGAGGTGAAACCCATGTCGGCGAAGTCCGTGCCGGGGCCCATGGCGAAGCCCACGCGAGGGAAGGACCGGTCCGACCGGGCGCGCCAGGCACAATGGCGGTCATGACCACGGGTAACACCAGCCGCGCCGACGCGAACCGCCGCCGCATCCTCGACGTCGCCCTCGCCGAGCTGCTGCGCGACCCCGACGCGTCCATGGACCAGATCGCGCGCGCCGCGGGCGTCGTACGACGGACGGTGTACGGGCACTTCCCGAACCGTGAGGCGCTGGTCGACACCATCATCGACGGGGCCGTGGAGGCGGTGGCCGCCGCGCAGGAGGCCGCCCGCGCGGGCGTGCGCGACCCCGCCGAGGCGGTGGCGCGTTCGGTCCTCGCGATCTGGGAGATCGCCGACCGCTACCGGCTGCTGGTGGCCCTGGCCCAGCGCACGGTCACCGTGCGGAGCATCCGCGAGCGCCTCGCGCCCGTCCGGGAGAGCGCCGTGGAACTGCTCCAGCACGGCCTGGACGCAGGGGTGTTCAGCTCCCCGCTGCCCGCGCCGGCGCTCGCCTTCGTGCACGAGCAGATCCTGTTCGCGCTGATGGAGGCGGTGAACGAGGACCTGCTGGAATCGCCGAAGGCGGGCCGCTCCGCCGCGGTCACCGTGCTGACCGCGGCGGGCGTGCCCGCCGGGGAGGCCACCGGACTGGTGGCGAAACTGAGCGATTGACGCAAGGGACCGAGGCAAGAGACCGGGCGGCTGAGCGACGGGGGGAACACCCAGCCGCCCGGAGTGCGGGGACCTACGCCCGGACGAGTTCCTTCTCGCTGCCCTGCTCGGGCACCTCGGGGCGCTCGGCCTGGTCCTCGTCGAGCAGCGTCGTCTCGTCGAAGGGCAGTTCGCCGGCGAGGACCCGCCGGACCCGGTCCTTGTCGATCTCCTTGGTCCAGGTGCCGATGAGGACGGTGGCGACGGAGTTGCCCGCGAAGTTCGTCAGGGCGCGGGCCTCGCTCATGAACCGGTCGATGCCGACGATCAGGCCGACGCCGTCCACCAGCGCGGGCTTGTGCGACTGCAGACCGCCGGCCAGGGTCGCCAGCCCGGCGCCGCTGACGCCGGCCGCGCCCTTGGACGCCAGCAGCAGGAAGAGCAGCAGCGGGATCTGCTCGCCGAGGGACATCGGGGTGCCCAGGGCGTCGGCGATGTAGAGCGACGCCATGGTCATGTAGATCATCGTGCCGTCGAGGTTGAACGAGTAGCCGGTCGGGACGGTGATGCCGACCACGGCCTTGCTGACGCCCAGGTGCTCCATCTTCGCGATGAGCCGCGGCAGCGCGGACTCGGAGGAGGAGGTGGACAGGATCAGCAGGAACTCCCGCGCCAGGTACTTGAACAGGGTGAGGATGTTCAGCCCGGCGAGCACCCGCAGCAGCACGCCGAGGACGAGGAAGACGAACAGCACGCAGGTGACGTAGAAGCCGAGCATCAGCACCGCGAGGCTCTTGAGGGCGTCGACGCCGGACGAGCCGACGACCGCGGCGATGGCTCCGAACGCGCCGACCGGGGCGGCCCACATCACCATGGCGAGGATGCGGAAGACCAGCCGCTGGATGTGCTCCACACCGCGCAGCACCGGCTGCCCGGCCGGGCCCATGGCCTGCAGCGCGAACCCGGCGAGCAGCGCCACCAGCAGCGTCTGCAGCACCTGGCCCTCGGTGAACGCGGACACGAAGGTCACCGGGATGATCGACAGCACGAAGTCGACCGGCGGCAGCGCGTCGGCGGAGACCTGGTCGTGCCCGGTCGCCTTGACCGCCTCGGTCAGGTGCAGCCCGTCGCCGGGGTGCAGGACGTTGCCGACCAGCAGGCCGATGCTCAGCGCGACCAGCGACATCACCAGGAAGTAGCCGAGCGCTATGCCGCCGACGGCGCCGACCTTGGCGGCCTTGCGGACCGAGCCGATGCCGAGCACGATCGTGCAGAAGATGATCGGCGAGATCATCATCTTGATCAGGTTCACGAAGCCCGTGCCGAGCGGCTTCAGCTCGACACCCGCGTCGGGCCAGATGAGTCCCACGGCGATCCCGAGCGCCACCGCGACGATCACCGCGATGTACAGGTAATGGGTGCGGTCCCGCTTCGCGGCGGGTGCGGCAGGTGCCGTATCGGGGGTACTGGCGGCCACGGCTGCCCTCCTTGACGTCTTCGTCGGTCACACCGGCGTGCGGCTCACGTCCGGGGGTTGTGGGGGATTGCCGTGACTATCTCCCGGCCTGTGGCGCCGGTCACCCTTGCGTTCATTTAGTTCACGCTCGGCGTGCGGGGCACACTGGCGGCATGCGCCTTCCCGTTCCGAGACCCCGCAGCCTGGCGGGGCAGCTCTTCGCCATGCAGGCCGTGCTGATAGCGGTCGTGGTCGCCGGGTACGCGCTGTTCACCTACATCAGCGACCAGCGGCAGGCGGAGGAGGCGGCCGGCCGGCAGGCCATGGCGGTGACCCGCGCGGTGGCGGACTCCCCGTCGGTCAGGGCGGCGATCCGCACCTCCGACCCCAGCGCCCGCCTCCAGCCGTACGCGCTGCGGGTGATGCGCGACTCGGACGTCGACTTCGTCACGATCATGGACCCGCGGGGGATCCGCTGGACGCACCCCCGCGCGGACCAGATCGGCAAGCACTTCCGCGGCACCATCGACCGGGCGCTGGAGGGCGAGTCCTTCACCGAGACCTACACGGGCACGCTCGGCCCGTCGGTGCGGGCCGTCACCCCGGTCGTCGGCGACGACCACCGGATCGTCGGCCTGGTCAGCGCGGGCATCAAGGTGGACGCGATCAGCAAGCGGGCGCAGGACCAGGTGTCGGCGCTGCTCGGCGTCGCGGCGGGCGCCCTCGCCCTCGGCGCGGTCGGCACGTACGTCGTCAACGCCCGGCTGCGCCGTCACACTCACGGCATGAACGCGACCGAGCTGAGCCGCATGCACGACTACCATCAGGCCGCCCTGCACGCCGTGCGGGAGGGACTGCTGATGCTGGACGGGCAGTACCGGGTGGCGCTGATCAACGACGGCGGGCGGGAGTTGCTGGGGGTGGGGCCCGACGTGGTGGGCAGGTCGGTGGCCGAACTCGGGCTGCCGGCGCCGCTGACCGGGGCGCTGCTGGCCTCCGAACCCCGGGTGGACGAGGTGCACCTGACGGCCGCGCGGGTCCTGGTGGTGAACACCTCGCCGGTGTCCGGTGGAGAGCGCCGGGGCACCGTGGTCACCCTGCGGGACGTCACCGAACTGCAGTCCCTGATGGGCGAGTTGGACTCCGAACGGGGCTTCACACAGGCGCTGCGCTCGCAGGCGCACGAGGCGGCGAACCGGCTGCACACGGTGGTGTCGCTGATCGAGCTCGGCCGGGCGGACGAGGCGGTCGAGTTCGCGACGGCGGAGCTTGAACTCGCCCAGGCGCTCACCGACCAGGTGGTCGCGGCGGTCGGCGAACCGGTGCTCGCGGCGCTGCTGCTGGGCAAGACGGCGCAGGCGAACGAGCGGGGCGTGGAGCTGGTGGTGTCGCCGGACAGCCGCCTGGACGACGGTCTGCTGCCGGAGAGCCTGCCGGCCCGGGACCTGGTGACCATCCTGGGCAACCTGGTCGACAACGCCGTGGACGCGGCGCAGGGCGGCCCGCGGGCCCGGGTGACGGTGACGGCGTACACGGACGGGGACGAGCTGGTGCTGCGGGTGTCCGACACGGGCCGCGGGGTGGAACCGGACCACGCGGAGCTGGTGTTCCGGCGCGGGTTCTCCACCAAGCCGGCCGGACCGGGCGGGCGCGGCCTGGGGCTGGCGCTCGTCCGGCAGGCCGTGCTCCGGCACGCGGGCGCTCTGACCGTGGCGGAGGCGGACGGGGGCGGGGCCGAGTTCGAGGTGCGGCTGCCGCTGAGCGAGCAGGGCGCCGGCGCCGTGGTCACCGGGAGCGGCGCATGACGGACGACCGGCCCATCCGCGTCCTGGTGGTGGAGGACGACCCGGTGGCCGCCGACGCGCACGTCATGTACGTCGGCCGGGTGCCGGGCTTCGTGGCCGTCGGCATGGCGCGCACGGGCGCGGAGGCGCGCCGCGTCCTGGACCGCACGCCCGTCGACCTGCTGCTGCTGGACCTGCACCTGCCCGACGTGCACGGCCTGCAACTGGCCCGCTCGCTGCGGGCGGCCGGGCATCACGCGGACGTCATAGCGGTGACGTCGGCGCGGGACCTGGCGGTGGTGCGGGAGGGGGTGTCGCTGGGCGTGGTGCAGTACGTACTGAAGCCGTTCACCTTCGCCACCCTGCGGGACCGGCTGGTGCGGTACGCCGAGTTCCACGCGGCGGTGGGCGAGGCGAGCGGGCAGGACGAGGTCGACCGGGCGCTGGCCACGCTGCGCGCCCCCTCTCCGGCGGCCCTGCCGAAGGGCCTGAGCGCCCCGACGCTGGAACGCGTGACGGTGACCCTGCGCGACCACACCGAGGGCCTCACGGCCGCCCAGGTGGCGGAGACGGTGGGCATCTCCCGCATCACCGCCCGCCGCTACCTGGAACACCTGGTGGACACAGGCAGAGCAGCCCGAAACCCCCAGTACGGAACAGTAGGACGCCCGGAACTCCGCTACCGGTGGGTAAAGACCCCGTAGCCGCAGGCCACCGCCGAACGCCCATGGCCTGCCCGTCCGAGGCGACACGGTCAAGGACTGAGCGGCGGGGCGGGGCCGACGCGACGGGTCGGGGGTGCGGCGGGGCCCGCCAGACCGCCCAGGGCCGGAAGGCCGCCAGGCCGCAGGCCGCAGGCCGCCAGGCCGGAAGGCCGGAAGGCCGCCAGGCCGGAAGGCCGCCAGGCCGGAAGGCCGGAAGGCCGCCAGGCCGGAAGGCCGCAGGCCGCCAGGCCGGAAAGCCGCAGGCCGCCAGGCCGGGCGGCGGCCTCGGCGGCCGGTAGCTCGCGGCCCTCGCCTACGGTAGGTGCCTCGGCGTCCAGGGCGGCCGCTCGATGCCCGTGGCGGTGGCCGGCTGGGGCTTCGGCGCGGTGGCTGCCGGCGTGCTGATCGCCCACGCGCTCGCCGCCGACGCAGGTTCGGCCGACGCCTGTCTCACGTTCGCCCGGCTGAGGGCCGGACGCGCCGCCAGGCCGGGAGGGTGCCGCCTGGGTCGCAGGGGCCCGGGCGTGCCGAGGGCCGGGGCGTTGTGGGGGTCGCGGGAGACGCAGGGGTTTGGATCGCGCCGGTGGTTACCCTTCCGTAGGGGCGTCGGGGGCAGGCGTGCTGCCGGGGTGGGGGTAGGAGGCTCGGCGCCCGGCAGCGTACGGCATATGCCGGTTCACCTTGCCCTTCGCCGGATGCCCGACGCGCGTGCCTCACGCGGGCGCCGCCCCGTCGCCCCGTCGGGTCAGACACGTGTTCGCCGGTCGGCCGTCTCCGTGGCCGGAACCGTAGGTTCCTACGATCTGTGATCCTGGCCGAACAGAACGTAGTCATCGCGGGTCCAGGGCCCTACGTTGTGGGCCGTGCGCCAACCACCCCCCGCTCAGCCGAACCGGCCCGCCTCCCCGAATCCGCCCTTCGACGCCCCCGCCGCCCGCCGTCTGCGCGCCGCCCTGAACATGGGGCCCGAGCACGTCGCCTTCGGGCTGCGCGCCTCGTACGGACTGCCCTATGTCACCCCGGACCTCGTGATCGCCTGGGAGCAGGAGCTGTCCGCCCCGACCGTCCCCGAACTCACCGCTCTGGCCGGAGTTCTGTGGTGTTCGCCGGACGAACTCCTCGGCAGACCCCGCACGTTGCGCGAGCACCGCATCGCCCGCGGCCTCGCCCCGGAGGACGTCGCCCACCGCGTCGGCCTCGAACTCCTCGCCTATCTGCACATGGAGGAGCACGACTGCTGGCGCGGCAGCGAGCGCCAGTCGGCCGCCCTCGCCGACCTGCTCGGCCTCTCGCTGCCGGACTTCATCTCCGTCACGGGACGCGACGAGAAACTCGCCCAACTGCTGCGCAGCGCAGTGACCGCCCGCTGGCAGGCGTACGTCCGCCCGGTGGGCAGGACGGTGCCCCTGGACCGGCGCCTGCTCGCGGACGCCCTGCAGGAGTTGCACCAGGACTACCGGCAACGGACCGACGGCCCGGAGTTCCTGCACCGGATCGTCGACCACTTCTGGGCCGCCGTCCAGGACAACACCGCCTGAGCCGGCCGGAACCGGTGAGGAACCCGGACCCGGCGGAGCCACGAAGCCACGAAGTTACGTAGGCCGCGCCGGGGCCGGAACAACCAGGGCCCGGAACACCGGTGTCCGGAACACCGGGTCCGGAAGGCCCGGAGCGGTCTAGAAGACCGACTCCGCCTCGTCCATCCGGTCCTTCGGCACGGTCTTCAGCTCGGTGACCGCCTCCGCCAGCGGCACCATCACGATGTCGTTGCCGCGCAGCGCGGTCATCCGGCCGAACTCGCCGCGGTGCGCGGCCTCGACGGCGTGCCAGCCGAAGCGGGTGGCGAGGACGCGGTCGTAGGCGGTCGGCACGCCGCCGCGCTGGACGTGGCCGAGGATGACCGGCTTGGCCTCCTTGCCGAGGCGGCGCTCCAACTCGTAGGCCAGGGCCGTACCTATGCCCTGGAAGCGCTCGTGGCCGAACTTGTCGATCTCGCCCTTGCCGTAGTCCATGCTGCCCTCGGCGGGGTGGGCGCCCTCGGCCACGCAGATGACGGCGAACTTCTTGCCCCGCGAGAAGCGCTCCTCGACCATCTTCACCAGGTCGGCCGGGTCGAAGGCCCGCTCGGGCAGGCAGATGCCGTGCGCGCCGGCGGCCATGCCGGACTCGAGGGCGATCCAGCCGGCGTGCCGGCCCATCACCTCGACGACCATCACCCGCTGGTGCGACTCGGCGGTCGTCTTCAGGCGGTCCATCGCCTCCGTGGCGACCCCGACGGCGGTGTCGAAGCCGAAGGTGCGGTCGGTGGAGGAGATGTCGTTGTCGATCGTCTTGGGGACGCCGACCACCGGCAGCCCCGCGTCCGACAGCATGCGCGCCGCCGTCAGGGTGCCCTCGCCGCCGATCGGGATCAGCGCGTCGATGCCGAACTCGCGGACGATGTCGGAGGCGTTCTCGCATGCCTCGCGCAGGCGGTCACGCTCCAGCCGGGAGGAGCCGAGGATGGTGCCGCCGCGGGCCAGGATGCCGCTGACCGCGTTGAGGTCGAGGCCGCGGTAGCGGCCGTCCAGCAGGCCCGCGTAGCCGTCCACGAAGCCGATGACCTCGTCGCCGTAGGCCGTCACCGCTCGGTGCACGACCGACCGGATCACGGCGTTCAGGCCAGGACAGTCGCCGCCTGCGGTGAGAACTCCGATGCGCATCGTGCTGTGTCTCCTGCTCGCTTCTGGTTGCCGATGAGCCGGATTGCTGGTTCCGGTGAGCCAGTTCGATTGTTCCATGCCGCACAAGGCCACAGTGCTTCTGTCCGGTCCCTCCCGGACGGAAGCCGTGTGGGCCATTGGTCCCGATCTTGCCGCGGAACGGTGCTCCGGCCAGGGGCGGAGGTACTGTCAAGAGGGCTGCGCTCACCCCGGTGGGCGATTTCCGCACCGCGCGTGCGCACCCCGCCTCCCGCCCGGCGACACCAAGGCCCCGGGGCCCCGAGACCCGAGACCCCGGAAAACCCGGAAAAGACCGAAACCCCGAGAGACGAACGGAGAGCACGCGTGACGCGCAGCGTGTACGTGACCGGTATCGACCGCGGCGACGGCCGCCAGGTCGTGGAGCTGGGCGTGATGGAGCTCCTGACCCGGCAGGTCGACCGGGTCGGCGTGTTCCGCCCGCTCGTCCACCACAGCCCCGACCGCCTCTTCGAGCTGCTGCGTGCCCGGTACCGGCTGGTCCAGGACCCGGCCACGGTCTATGGCATGGACTACCAGGAGGCGTCCGCGCTGCAGGCCGAACAGGGCACCGACGAGCTGGTGTCGACCCTGGTCGACCGGTTCCACCGGGTCGCGCGCGACTACGACGTCGTCCTCGTCCTCGGCACCGACTTCGCCGACACCCAGCTGCCGGACGAGCTCTCGCTGAACGCCCGCCTCGCCAACGAGTTCGGCGCGTCGGTGATCCCGGTGGTGGGCGGCCGCAGGCAGACCGCCGAGTCGGTGCGCGCCGAGACGCGCAACGCCTACCGGGCGTACCACGGGCTGGGCTGCGACGTCCTCGCCATGGTCGTCAACCGGGTCGACCGCCAGGACCGTGAGGTGATCGCCGAGCGGCTGGAGGCCCGGCTGCCGGTGCCCTGCTACGTCCTGCCCGACGAGCCGGCCCTCTCCGCGCCGACCGTCGCGCAGATCGCCCAGGCGCTGGACGCCAGGATCGTGCTGGGCGACGACTCCGGGCTCGCCCGGGACGCCCTCGACTTCGTCTTCGGCGGCGCGATGCTGCCGAAGTTCCTCGACGCCCTGACGCCCGGCTGCCTGGTGGTCACCCCGGGCGACCGCGCCGACCTGGTGGTCGGCTCGTTCGCCGCGCACAGCGCCGGCACCCCGCCGATCGCCGGTGTGCTGCTGACCCTGGGCGAGGCCCCCGGCGAGGACGTCCTCACCCTGGCCTCCCGGCTGGCCCCGGGCACCCCGGTGCTCTCGGTGCCCGGCATGAGCTTCCCGACCGCCGAGCAGCTGTTCGCCCTGGAGGGCAAGCTGAACGCGGCGACCCCGCGCAAGGCGGAGATGGCGCTCGGCGTCTTCGAGCGCTACGTGGACACCGCCGCCCTGCTCGGGCGGGTGTCCGCGCCCACCACCGACCGCGTCACGCCCATGATGTTCGAGCACAAGCTGCTGGAGCAGGCCCGCTCCGACCGGCGCCGCGTCGTACTGCCCGAGGGGACCGAGGAGCGCGTCCTGCACGCCGCCGAGGTGCTGCTGCGCCGCGGGGTGTGCGACCTCGTGCTGCTCGGCCCGGTCGAGCAGATCCGCAAGAAGGCCGCCGACATCGGCATCGACCTGGGCGAGGCGCAGCTGATCGACCCGGCCACCTCCGAGCTGCGGGACGCCTTCGCCGAGAAGTACGCGAAGCTGCGCGCCCACAAGGGCGTCACGGTGGAGCTGGCGTACGACGTCGTCTCGGACGCCAACTACTTCGGCACGCTGATGGTCGAGCAGGGGCTCGCCGACGGCATGGTGTCCGGCTCGGTGCACTCCACGGCCGCCACCATCCGGCCCGCGTTCGAGATCATCAAGACCAAGCCGGACACCAAGATCGTCAGCTCGGTCTTCTTCATGTGCCTCACCGACAAGGTGCTGGTCTACGGCGACTGCGCGGTGAACCCCGACCCGGACGCGGCGCAGCTCGCCGACATCGCCGTCCAGTCGGCGGCCACCGCCGAGCAGTTCGGGGTGGAACCGCGGATCGCGATGCTGTCGTACTCCACCGGCACCTCCGGCTTCGGCGCCGACGTCGACAAGGTGCGCGAGGCGACGGAACTGGTGCGTTCGCGGCGGCCGGACCTGAAGATCGAGGGGCCCATCCAGTACGACGCCGCCGTCGAGCCGACGGTCGCGGCGACGAAGCTGCCGGAGTCCGAGGTGGCCGGGCAGGCGAGCGTGCTGATCTTCCCCGACCTCAACACCGGCAACAACACCTACAAGGCCGTGCAGCGCTCGGCCGGGGCGATCGCGGTCGGACCTGTGCTGCAGGGGCTGCGCAAGCCGGTCAACGACCTGTCCCGGGGCGCGCTCGTCCAGGACATCGTGAACACGGTCGCCATCACGGCGATCCAGGCCCAGTCCCCGACCGAGAAGGTTCCCGCCCCGTGACCTCCCACCCGTCGCCCAGCGCCGCCCTGCCCGACGATCCGCGCCCGGCGCCCCCCGCCCGCGTGCTCGTCCTCAACTCCGGCTCCTCCTCGGTGAAGTACCAGCTTCTCGACATGCGCGAGAGCTGCCGGCTGGCGGTGGGTCTCGTCGAGCGCATCGGCGAGCAGACCTCGCGGCTGCGGCACACGCCGTCGGCCACCGGCGTGACCCGGGAACACAACGGGCCCATCGCCGACCACGACGCCGCCCTGAAGGCCGTCGCCGACGAACTGGCCAGGGACGGGCTCGGACTCGACTCGCCCGAACTCGCCGCCATCGGGCACCGGGTGGTGCACGGCGGCATGCACTTCACCGAGCCGACCGTGATCGACGACACCGTGCTCGACGAGATCGAGCGGCTGATCCCGGTGGCCCCGCTGCACAACCCGGCCAACCTCACCGGCATCCGCACCGCGCGGGCGCTGCGCCCCGACCTGCCCCAGGTCGCCGTCTTCGACACCTCGTTCCACACCACGATGCCGGAGTCGGCCGCCCGGTACGCGATCGACGTGGCCACGGCCGACGCCCACCGCATCCGGCGCTACGGGTTTCACGGGACCTCGCACGCCTACGTGTCCCGGGCGACGGCGAAGCTGCTGGGCAGGGCGCCCGAGGACGTCAACCTGATCGTGCTGCACCTGGGCAACGGCGCGTCCGCGTCGGCCGTGCGGGCCGGGAAGTGCGTGGACACCTCCATGGGACTGACGCCTTTGGAGGGCCTGGTGATGGGTACGCGGTCCGGGGACATGGACCCGGCCGTCATCTTCCATTTGATGCGCGTAGGGGGAATGTCCACCGACGAGATCGACACTCTTCTCAACAAGAGGAGCGGACTGATCGGGCTGTGCGGTGACAACGACATGCGGGAGATCCGGCGCCGTATCGGTGAAGGTGACGAACAGGCGCGGCTGGCCTTCGACATCTACATTCACCGTTTGAAGAAGTACATTGGCGCCTATTACGCCGTGCTCGGACGGGTGGACGCGGTCGCCTTCACCGCCGGAGTCGGCGAGAACGCGGCATCGGTGCGGGAGGCCGCCGTGGCGGGCCTGGAGGAGCTGGGCCTGGCGGTCGACGCCGCGCTGAACACGGCGCCCGGCACCGGACCGCGGCTGATCTCGCCCGCGGACGCGCGGGTGGCCGTCGCCGTGGTGCCGACGGACGAGGAACTGGAGATCGCGACGCAGACCTACGCACTGGTCGGAAAGAACCGCTAGACAACAGCCGAGGAATACACGCCGGTAACACGCCTGAGCGCGGCCCCGCCCATTTGTATCTTCCGCCAGACGGAATATTCCGCGGCGAAACAAACCGATAGGATCGCCCCATGCGCCGTTCGAAAATCGTCTGTACTCTCGGCCCCGCGGTCGACTCCCACGAGATGCTGGTCTCCATGATCGAGGCCGGCATGAACGTGGCCCGGTTCAACTTCAGCCACGGCACCCACGCCGAGCACCAGGGGCGGTACGACCGCGTCCGGGCCGCGGCCAAGGAGACCGGCCGGGCCATCGGCGTCCTCGCCGACCTGCAGGGTCCGAAGATCCGCCTGGAGACCTTCGCCGAGGGCCCGGTGGAGCTCGAGCGGGGTGACGAGTTCGTCATCACCACCGAGGACGTCCCCGGCGACAAGAGCATCTGCGGCACGACCTACAAGGGCCTGCCCGGCGACGTCGCGCGCGGCGACCAGATCCTGATCAACGACGGCAACGTCGAGCTGAAGGTGCTGGACGTCGAGGGCCCGCGGGTGCGGACGGTCGTCGTCGAGGGCGGCGTGGTCTCCGACCACAAGGGCATCAACCTGCCCGGCGCGGCGGTGAACGTGCCGGCGCTGAGCGAGAAGGACGTCGAGGACCTCCGGTTCGCGCTGCGCATGGGCTGCGACATGGTCGCCCTGTCCTTCGTGCGGGACGCCAAGGACGTCGCCGACGTCCACAAGGTCATGGACGAGGAGGGCCGCCGCGTCCCCGTCATCGCCAAGGTGGAGAAGCCGCAGGCGGTGGAGAACATGGAGGACGTCGTCGCGGCGTTCGACGCCGTGATGGTGGCCCGCGGCGACCTGGCCGTCGAGTACCCGCTCGAGAAGGTCCCCATGGTGCAGAAGCGCCTGATCGAGCTGTGCCGGCGCAACGCCAAGCCGGTGATCGTGGCGACCCAGATGATGGAGTCGATGATCACCAACTCCCGTCCGACCCGCGCCGAGGCGTCCGACGTGGCCAACGCGATCCTGGACGGGGCCGACGCGGTCATGCTGTCCGCCGAGTCGAGCGTGGGCGCGTACCCGGTCGAGACCGTCAAGACGATGTCGAAGATCGTCACGGCGGCCGAGCAGGAGCTGCTCAGCAAGGGCCTGCAGCCGCTGGTGCCGGGCAAGAAGCCGCGCACGCAGGGCGGTTCGGTCGCGCGCGCCGCGTGCGAGATCGCGGACTTCCTGGGCGGCAAGACCCTGATCGCCTTCACCAAGTCCGGTGACACCGCCCGCCGGCTGTGCCGCTACCGCGCCACCCAGCCGATCCTCGCCTTCACCACCGACGAGGGCACCCGCAACCAGCTCACGCTCAGCTGGGGCGTGGAGTCGCACGTCGTGCCGTTCGTCAACAGCACCGACGAGATGGTCGACCTGGTCGACCAGGAGGTCATGAAGCTGGGCCGGTACAACGACGGCGACATCATGATCATCACCGCCGGCTCGCCGCCCGGCGTCCCCGGCACCACCAACATGGTCCGCGTCCACCACCTCGGCGGCGGCGAGAACGACTGACGCCGCGCGCGGACCGCCCGCGCGCACCCGTACGACCGGAGCCGTACGACCGGACCTGTACGACACCGAGGGCGCCCCCTGGGACCAGGGGGCGCCCTCGGCTTGTGCGGCTCCCGAACGGGTTCGTGGCGGCGGTCAGCCGGTGCCGTCGGTGGTGTACAGGTGCATCCCGGGCACGTGCAGGGTGCCGCCGAACTGGGCGGCCTGCACGACCTTGACGTTGGTGAAGTAGATCAGCGGGATGTTCAGCGGCGGCGGGTTGTCCGGGCTGAACGTGATCGGGATCAGGCCGAACAGGTTGCCGGAGATGCTTTCGGTGTACATCACCGTGTCGCCGTCGCGGATCGTGGACGTCGTGCCCTTGCCGGCCTGGACGTGGTAGGTCTTGCCGGACTGCTGGTCCTTGACCGTCTGGTGCAGGTCGCCGATGTCGGTGCCGCCGGAGATGACGTACTTCAGCGCCTTCTTCTTGGTGCCGTTGGCCGTCTTCACCTCGACGATGCCCTGGTAGTCGGCGCCCTTCAGCAGCAGGGAGCTGGCGTTGAGGTACCAGGGGTCGTCCGCCACCGGCACCTTGTTGTCGACGCCGCTGACGTCGTCCGTGGCGGCCGGGCAGTCCCCGGCGGACGTACTCGGGCTGGGCGAGGCGCTGGCGGAGGGCGTGGCGGACGCGGTCGGAGCCGGCGTGGCGGTGGCGTCCTGGGCCGCCGCGGTCGCCGTGTCGGTCACGTCCTTCACCGTGTCGCCGGCCGTACCGGCCGTACCGCTGTCCGAGGACTTCGACGTCGGCTTCGACGACGCCGAGGACGACGAGGAGGAGTCCGCGGTCGCGCTCGGCGACGCCGACGCGGTCGGCGTCGGGTCGGCGGTGGCCGTGTCGCCGCCGCCGGTGAAGATGTCGCCGATCGTGTCGCCGATGGTGTCGAGCAGGTTGCCGCTCTCGGACGCGGTCGGGGTCGGCGTGGCGGTGGCGTCGGAGCCCGAACCCGACGTACCGGTGGACGGCGTGGGCGTGGGTGTGGCCTGGTCGCCGGAGCCCGAACCCGACGAGGAGTCCGTGCCCGTGTCCGAACCCGTGCCGGTGTCCGAGGAGTTCTCCGACGTGCCGGCGGTGGACGACGGCGTGGGCGTCGCGGTGTCGGTGCTGCTCGCGGAGGCGGACGGCGACGGCGAGGCCGACGCGCCCGAGTCCGTCAGGGCGGTCACGCAGTCCTTGTACTCGTCGGCGGTCAGGCTCTTCGCCGTCGGCGACGGCGAGGAGCCGTTGCTGTCGGCGAGGGCGAGGGTCGACGTGAACCCCATCCCCATCAGCACCGCGGTCGGCATCGCCACCGTGGCTATCGCCTTGCCGGCCGGCATGTGGAACCTGGTGAACAGCGGCTTCTTGGGTGCCGCGTGACGCGGCCCGGTTCTCGCACGGGACGCGTCCACGTCAGTCCCGTGGGCCACCTCGTCAGCCGGCACTGTGCCTCCCGTTCGCCCCGTTGGCCGGGCTCGTTCCTGACAGATCGTTCGGCTCGCTCGTCTCGGCCGGCGCCTCGGACGGCGTCTCGGCCGGCACCGCGGTCGGCGCCTGGGCGGGCTCGGGCGCCGTGGCGTCCGGGCCGGCCGTCACAGGGGCGCCGCCCGTGCCCGCCATGTCCTTGTGGACCGGCTCCTCTGCGGACGGATCACCCGGCACCCACGCCACGGCCATGGCCCCGCCGACCATCGCGAGCAGGAAGCCCATGAGGAAGCCGCCGAGGTTGGACACCGGGATGGAGACCAGGGCCAGCAGGATCGCCGCGACGCCCGCGAAGGTGCGCACGTGCTTCTGGAACCAGAGGCTGACACCCAGGACGACGAGCAGCACGCCGATGATCAGGGAGCCGGCACCCCCGGTGGTGGCCATCGCCAACGTCAGGTGACCGACCTGGAGATGCGCGTACGGGAAGTACATGATCGGAAAGCCGGCGAGCAGGACGAACAACCCGGCCCAGAACGGCCGCGTGCCCCGCCAGGCGCGGAACTGCAGCCTCCGGCGGCTGATCTGGCCGGGTGCGGCAGGAGTCTCGGCGCTCATGGAAAACAGCTCCCTGGTGCGGCGTTGCTGTGGTGTTGGTGCGGTGGTGATGCGTGGTGGTGCGGTGGTGCCGAGTTGGGCAATACGTGAAGAAAGCGGGAAGAGAGGGGACGGGCGGGGGCGCCATAGGCTCCCCCGCCCGTCATCGAGTGCTTAGTAGCACTCCTTGACACCCGTCGACACCGACATCTTCAGGCCGCTGAGCTTGAAGGTTCCGGCGGTGGTGGCCCACGCCGTCTGCTTCACGTTGCTCAGCTCGGCCTTCTCGGCCTGCTGGGCGAATCCGTACGGGTTCGCCTGCTCGCCGCCGCCCTTCATGCCGGGACCCTTGGTGGCGTCCTTGGCGGCCACACCGATGTCGATGTTCGTGAACGTCGCGTCGGCGCTCAGTTCGTCGAGGTCGATGTAGAGGTTGTCCGCCTCGACCGGCGTGGCGCCGCCGCCCGCCTTCAGGATGAGGCTGACGTTGCCCAGAATCGGGATGTCCGGGGTGACCACGGACTGGCACAGGCCCTTGATGGTCGCGGACTTGAACGCCGAGACCGCAACCGGGTGGACCGTCTTCTTGCCGTCGAGGGTGTACCCCGCGTCAAGCGCGCCGTACTGCGAGAAGCCGTTGCCCACCAGAGAGTCTGCGGTCACCTTGAACTGCTGACCGGACACGCTGAAGGACGCGGCGAGGGCGCCCTGCGCGAGGGCGACGCCTATCGCGGCCGTTGCGGCGACGCTGGGCACCATGACCACAGCGAACCGCTTCCATCTGGTCCCGCCACGCACCTGGGACTCCATATTTCCTCCTTCTCGGACGTACATCTCCTGACCCTGACTGCCTCCAGACGGCGGCTCAGCCGGGCAGGGATGGGAGAAGTGCTACGTCCTCGGGAAGGAGAGCGCCCGCGCTCGGCGGCGCGAGAAACGCGCCCGAATCACCGGCGATCACCCCCGAGCGACAACCACTGGTCGCGCCTGACACGCATCACGCACAACCTTGCCGGACAGGCTTCGCCGGGTGGGCGAAGACCCCCCTGTCCGAGAACCGGCGTCCGTGACGCCGGCTCTGCTCGGTGGGGACCCTGGAACTCCCGCGACCCGACCGGCTGTCGGGGTACGGGAACGGACCGAGCGTGGCCGATCGTGGTGCATTCTCGCCGCCCGCACAAGGGGGTTCGTTACTGGCTAGTAACGGCCGGATAACCGAAGAACGGCTCGGAGGTCTCGGACGGCGACGCAGGGTGCCGTCGAGCCGGGGGACAAAACTATTGATCACTGGACGAAATCCGACAGACAGACGCCCGTAACTTACTGGCAGTAACAGCGGCCGCGATTACCAAGATTTGGTAAAGCGCGGCCGCACTGCGACGCCGTCGACAGATCTTTCACTCGGGCATCACGGGCCCGGGCGTTTAACGACTGGTCAGAACGGGGCCTGTACCCCGCTCAGAACAGGACGCACACCCCGTTCAGGACAGAATCCGCACCCCGCTCAGAACAGGGCGCGCGCCAGCGCCCGGCGCGCGGCGGCCACCCGCGGGTCCTCCGCCCCCACCACCTCGAACAGCTCCAGCAGCCGCAGACGTACGGCGTCCCGGTCGTCGCCCGCCGTGCGCCGCACGGTGTCGATGAGCCGCCCGAAGGCGTCCTCGACGTGTCCGCCCACCAGGTCCAGGTCGGCGGCGGTGATCTGCGCCTGCACGTCGGCCGGCTTCTCGGCCGCCTCCCGGCGGGCCCGCTGCGGGTCCACACCCTGCACCCGCTGCAGCAACTCGGCCTGTGCGAGGCCGAGTTTGGCCTCCGGGTCGGCCGGGTCGGCGCTGAGCACGTTGCGGTACGCCTGGATGGCGCCGCCCAGGTCGCCGGCGTCCAGGGCCCGCACGGCGGCGTCGAGCAGCGCGTCGTGGGGACTCGCGGGCTTCTCGGGGGCCGCCGCGCCGCCCGGCTCGGCGTCCGGGTCGACGACAAGGCCGGTCAGGCCGAAGCGCTGCTCGGCGACCTGCACCAGCTGGTCCAGGGTCTGCCGGATCTGCGCCTCGCCCGCGGCGCCCTGGAAGAGAGGCAGCGCCTGGCCGGCGACCACCGCGAACACCGCCGGGATCCCCTGGACCCCGAACTGCTGCATCAGCATCTGGTTCGCGTCGACATCGATCTTGGCGAGCAGGAACCGGCCGTTGTATTCGACGGCGAGCCGCTCCAGGACCGGGCTCAGCTGCTTGCAGGGCTGACACCACTCGGCCCAGAAGTCGATGACGACGGGCACCTCGGCGGACCGCTGGAGGACGTCGAGTTCGAAGGACGCCTCGTCGACGTCGATCACGAGGTCGACCGGCGAGACCGCGCCTCCCCCGCCCTGCCGTGCCGCTTCGGCGCGCGCCTGCTCCGCCTTCGCCTTGGCCTCCTGGGCCGCCTTCACCGCGGCGAGGTCGACGACTCCGCTCATGGACATGTTCCGTGGCTGCATGCGTCTATCCTCCCCCGTGAGTGCGCGTGTTGTGAAAAGCGGCGGCAAGCCGGTCCGCCGTGTGCGTTCGGCGCCGGGTCCCCACCCTCGCCAGTGGTCGTCACTCGAACTTTCGCTACGACCCGTAGCGTAATAGCACGGGGTGCCCGAGCGAAACCGGATTCCGGTGATCTCCCTCACGGCATCACGGCATCCGCCGGTTATGGTCAGGGCATGCAGAGCCGCACACCCGCCCCGCGCGCCGCGGGACGTCCGCGCAGCGCCGCCGCGGACGCGGCGATCCTGGCCGCCACGCGGCAGGCGCTGGTGGAACTCGGCTGGTCGAAACTCACCCTCCAGGATGTCGCGACGCGCGCCGGAGTGGCGAAGACGACCCTCTACCGCCGCTGGGCGGGCAAGAACGAGCTCGTGGTCGACGCGGTGGCGGAACTCTTCGACGAGCTCGAACTCCCCGACCGCGGCACCCTGGCCGCCGACATCGAGGGCGTGGTGCTGCAGTTCGCCGCCATCCTGGCCCGCCCGGAGGCCAGGAGCGGCCTGATGGCGGTGGTCGCCGAGTCGACGCGGGACGCGGCCCTGCGCGAGCGCATCCGTCAGTCCATCGTGGAGCGGCAGAAGCGCCTGGTGGTGGAGGGCCGCACGCGGGCGCAGGAGCGCGGCGAGCTTCCGGCGCCGGCGGACCCGGAGGAGGCCGCCCGCACCGCGGACCTGATCTTCGACGTGGTGGCGGGTGCGGTGGTCCACCGCACCCTGGTGAGCGCGGAACCGGCGGACGAGCAGTGGGCGCGCGGCCTCACCAGGGTGCTGCTGCTCGGTCTCGCCGGAACCGCGTGAGCGGGCGGATCGGTTCCGCCCGCTCCGTCAGAAACCGGCGGGCTCGGTGTAGACGCCCCACTCGTCACGCAGCACACCGCAGACCTCGCCGAGCGTCGCCTCCGCCCGTACGGCGTCCAGCATCGGCTCGATCATGTTGGCGCCCTCGCGCGCGGCGGTGAGCATCGCCTCCAGCGCGGAGCGCACGGCGCCCTCGTCCCGGGCGGCCTTGCGGTCGGCCAGCACCCGGACCTGCTCCCGCTCCACCTCGTGGCTGACCCGCAGGATCTCCAGATCGCCGGTGACGGAACCGGTGTGGACGTTGACGCCCACGACCTTCTTCTCGCCCTTCTCCAGGGCCTGCTGGTAGCGGAAGGCGGACTCGGCGATCTCGCCGGTGAACCAGCCGTCCTCGATGCCGCGCAGGATCCCGGAGGTGATGGGCCCGATCGGGTGCTGCCCGTCCGGGTGCGCCCGCAGGCCCCGTTCCTTGATCTGCTCGAAGATCTTCTCGGCGTCGGCCTCGATGCGGTCGGTGAGCTGCTCGACGTACCAGGAGCCGCCCAGCGGGTCGGCGACGTTGGCGACGCCGGTCTCCTCCATGAGCACCTGCTGGGTGCGCAGGGCGATCTCCGCGGCCTGCTCGCTGGGCAGCGCCAGGGTCTCGTCCAAGGCGTTGGTGTGCAGCGAGTTGGTCCCGCCGAGCACCGCCGCGAGCGCCTCGACGGCCGTGCGCACCACGTTGTTGTACGGCTGCTGCGCGGTCAGCGAGACGCCGGCGGTCTGCGTGTGGAAGCGCAGCCACTGGGCCTTCTCGGAGGTCGCGCCGTACACGTCCCGCATCCAGCGCGCCCAGATGCGCCGGGCCGCGCGGAACTTGGCGATCTCCTCGAAGAAGTCGACGTGCGCGTCGAAGAAGAAGGAGAGGCCGGGGGCGAAGACGTCGACGTCCAGACCGCGGGACAGGCCCAGCTCCACGTACCCGAAGCCGTCCGCGAGGGTGTACGCCAGCTCCTGCGCCGCCGTGGAGCCGGCCTCGCGGATGTGGTACCCGGAGACGGACAGCGGCTTGTAGGCGGGGATGCCGGCCGCGCAGTACTCCATGAGGTCGCCGATCAGGCGCAGGTGCGGCTCGGGCTGGAAGAGCCACTCCTTCTGCGCGATGTACTCCTTGAAGATGTCGGTCTGCAGCGTGCCGTTGAGGACCGACGGGTCGACGCCCTGGCGCTCGGCGGCGACCAGGTACATGCAGAAGACCGGGACGGCCGGTCCGCTGATGGTCATGGAGGTGGTGACGTCGCCGAGCGGGATGTCCTTGAACAGCACCTCCATGTCGGCCGCCGAGTCGATGGCCACGCCGCAGTGGCCGACCTCGCCCAGCGAGCGCGGGTCGTCGGAGTCGCGGCCCATCAGTGTCGGCATGTCGAAGGCGACGGAGAGGCCGCCGCCGCCGTTGCCGAGGATCATCTTGTAGCGCTCGTTGGTCTGCTCGGCGTTGCCGAACCCGGCGAACTGGCGGATCGTCCAGGTCCGGCCCCGGTAGCCGGTCGGGTACAGCCCGCGCGTGAAGGGGTACTCCCCCGGCCAGCCGATGCGCTCGAATCCGTCGTAGGCGTCCCCCGGGCGTGGCCCGTACACCGGCTCCACGGGGTCCCCGGAGAGCGTGGTGAAGTCTGCGTCGCGCTTGCGTGCGGCGTCGTACCGGGCCTGCCAGCGTCGGCGGCCCTCCTCGATGGCGTCAGCGTCCATACCCTCGAATTTACTAGGACGTCCAAGTAAATGTCGATGGGGGACCGCCGTACGCACTCGTACGGCGGTACGGTCAGGCCTTGGCGACCGCGGGGGTCTCCCCGGCGAGCTGTGACTCCAGCTCGTGGCTGATCTTGCGCTCCACGAAGAAGGCCGCCGTCGGGATGGTCCCGGCGAGCAGGACCCAGAGCTGCTTGCCGACCGGCCACTTCGCCTTGGAGCCCAGGTCGAAGGCGAAGACCAGGTAGACGACGTAGAGCCAGCCGTGCGCGATGGCGACGACGCGGGTGAAGTCCGCGGCGCCGTTCATGTCCAGGCCGTACTTGGCGATCATGCTCAGGCACAGCAGGACCAGCAGCACGCCGGTTACGTAGGCCATGACGCGGTAGCGGGTCAGCACGCTCTTCTTCATGGCTTCGAGCGTAACCGGCCGATCCGGGAGATCTCGTCCCGGGCCCGGCTTGGTGTCACTCGTCGTCGAAGTCGTGCGCCGACACGCGCAGCGGGCGCAGCATCGCGAAGATCTCCTGGCACTCGTCCGCGTCGTACACGCCCAGGCCGAAGTCCATCGCCATCAGGTCGCGGGTGGCGGCGTCGACCACCTCGCGGCCCTTGTCCGTGATGACGGCGAGGGTGCCGCGGCCGTCGTTGGGGTTGGGCCTGCGGTCCACCAGGCCGGACTTCACCAGCCGGTCCACGGTGTTCGTCACGGAGGTGGGGTGCACCATCAGGCGCTCGCCGATCTTGGACATCGGCAGCTCGCCGGCCTTGGAGAAGGTGAGCAGCACCAGGGCCTCGTACCGTGCGAAGGTCAGTCCGTAGGGCTTGACCACCGCGTCGACCTCGGCGAGCAGGATCTGGTGCGCTCGCATGATCGAGGTGATGGCCGCCATGGACGGCACGTTTCCCCAGCGCTGCTTCCAGAGTTCGTCGGCGCGGGCGATGGGATCGAACGGGAGACTGAGCGGCTTCGGCACGGCATCAGACCTTACCGGCCGGTCATATGCTGGTCAGCCCTGTCTCGCCTTTCGGTCCGGAGCGGGTCGCTTCGCGGGCGGGGTGTGCGGCGGGCGGTGGGGGGTCGGGGTCGTGGCGGTGCGGTGAGCCCGCCGCGGGTGGGGCCCCTCTGCCCGCTGCCACGGTCCAGGGCGTGGGGACCGGGTAAGCGGCGGGCTCCACCGCACCGCCACGACCCGCTCCCGCGCGTACTCGGCCGCGGGTGCGTCGCCATCGCGCGGGGGCTCCCCGCGCGCACTCGGGTGCGGGGTGCGTCCCCACAGCCGCACGAGGGCTCCCGCGCGTGCTCGGGTGCGGGGTGCGTCCCCACAGCCGCACGAGGGCTCCCGCGCATACTCGGCCGCGGGGGCGTCCCCACAGCCGCACGAGGGCTCCTGCGCATACTCGGCCGCGGGTGCGTCCCCATCGCACGAGGGCTCCCGCGCGTGCTCGGGTGCGGGGGTGTCAGCGGGTTTTGGTGCGGCGTAGGTGGTGTCTCACGGCTCGTTGGGCGACGGGGCCGAGTTCGTCCAGGGCCGCCACCAGGGAGCCCAGTTGGTCCAGTGCGTCGAGGGCTGCGGTTGCGCCGGGCATGTCGACCCGTTCGTAGAGTTCGATGCCGACGAAGGACGCCGCCACGGCGCGGGCCAGGCCCGCGGGGTCGGTGAACTCGCCGAAGGGGGTGTCCGCGAGGACCCGGGTGAGGACCTGGTCGATCTCGGTGATCCACAGGTCCAGGCCCGCCGCCGTGGCGGGGCCGAGGGTGGCGTGGGTCTGGGCGCCTGCCAGCAGCTGGCCCAGGAGTGCCACGTGGCCGCCGGCGCGTTCCTCCTCGTGGATCCGCCGGCCCACGGCGAGGAGTTCGGACAGCGAGGTGACCGAGGAGAGGCGGGCGCGGTAGCGGGAGACGGAGCGTTCCGCCCCGTAGCGGCAGGCCGCGGCGAGGAGTTCGTCCACCGAGCCGAAGTGGTAGAAGACCAGGGCCTGGTTGACCCCGGCCGCCGCCGCGATCGTACGGGCCGACGTCTTGGCGATGCCCTGCTCGGTCAGCGTGCGCAGCGCGCCCTCGAGGAGTCTGGTCTTCGTTTCGTGCGACTTGGCCGTCTCGGGACTCATGCGCGCCGCTCTTCGCGGACCGGGCGCAGGTCGGGGCGTGGGCGGGCAGGGGTGTAGGAGGCGGTGAAGGAGCCCTCGTAGCCGAACAGCGGGCCGAAGTGGCGGTTGACCACGCGGACGCTGATGCGGAAGCGGCCGGCGGAGTCGTCGTAAGACTCGCGGACCTCGGCCGTCGCGCCGAGCAGTTCGGGGACGCGCACGTCCACCGGGCCCTCCCGGAACCGGTGCTCGCCGGAGCGGATGAGGAGTGAGCCGTCGGGCTCGGCGCGGAGGTGGAGGTCGCTGGCGAGGTGCTGGTGGGTGCCCAGGTAGTCGAGGATGCGGTCGCCCTTGGGGCTCAGCACCATCTGGGCGTCGAAGCGGTGGGGACGGCCCAGGTCGAAGGTGCGTACGAAGGTCACCGTCTCACGGCCGTAGCGGTCGGTGTAGGGAACGTTCTCGATCACGAACGGCACCCGGCGGCCCGCCCGGGGAACCAGGATGTTGCGGGTGGCCCCCAGGGCGAGGAACGGCTTCACGAACGCCCCTCCGTGCCAGACGCGGTCCATCACGCCCCGGCCGGTGCACGCCTCGCCGCTCGCCAGGCCGACCGAGAAGCGGCGCCGCAGCTGGGGGTGGAGGCGGTCGAAGTCGGGGCCCATGACCGTGCGGAAGATCGAGGTCGTCATCGGTGGTCCTCCAGGGTGCGCAGCAGTCGCGGGGCATGCGTGTGGGTGGGCGGGGTGCGCAGGCAGCGGCGGGCGGCCGGTGTCGTGGGCAGCGGGGGCGCCAGGAGGGCCAGGGAGAGGGCGACCAGCGACAGCACGGGGGTCGCGAAGGACAGCAGGGGGGAGAAGGGGGTGGCGGGTGGCAGGAGGTGGCCGTAGTCGAAGAGGGTGAGGGACACGGCGGCCGTGGTGGTGCGGAGGAGGAGTTCGGCCAGCCAGTTGGCGCGGGCGCGTTCCGGGGTGATGTCCCGCTCCAGCCACAGGCGCAGCCGGTCGAAGGACCAGGCCGTCGCCCAGCCCATGAGCGGGCGCAGCAGCAGCCGGTCGGCGAGGGCGCCCAGGACGCCCCAGCGGGGGCGGTAGTCGTAGCCGGTGAGGAAGCGGACGCCGTCGCCGTCGGGGATGTAGCGCCAGTAGCCACTGCCCTCGGCGAGGAGGGAGAGGGGGTGCGGGGAGGCGAAGCGGAGGGCGGAGGTGCGGGTGCCGTCCGGGCGCCGGCGCTCGCCCGCCGAGACTCCGGTGCCGGCGATCTTCAGGAAGGGCAGCACGCGTGTGGCGTAACGGAAGCGCTGCGGCTCGCCCTCGGCGGGCGGGAGCATGGTGATCTCGGTGAAGCGCAGGTCCCAGCGCCCGTGCTGCGCCGGGTCCTGGGTGCGCGTCCAGAGATCGTCGAGATCGGCGCGGATCCGCGCCTCTATGTAGAGCCCCACGTCGTCCCCCGGCCCGGTGATTTTTGAGCGGTCGCTCAAGTGGTGCTCAAGGTACAGGGTTTTGAGCGGTCGCTCAAAGAGGGGGGACGAGAAAACCCCGGCTCGGGTGAGCCGGGGTCTGTGACTAGCGGGCGAGGTGGCGTTCCACCGTCTCGACCTTGGAGGTCAGGCCGTCGGTCACGCCGGGGCGGATGTCCGCCTTCAGGACCAGGGAGACGCGCGGCGCCCGCGCCTCGACCGCGGCGACGGCGCGCCGGACGACGTCCATGACCTCGTCCCACTCGCCCTCGATCGAGGTGAACATGGCGTCCGTGCGGTTGGGCAGGCCCGACTCGCGGACCACGCGGACGGCGTCGGCGACGTACTCCCCCACGTCCTCGCCGACGCCCAGCGGCGTCACGGAGAAGGCGACGATCATGCGTTCACGACCCCTTCCTTGCGGGCGCGGGAGGCGATGACCGCGTCCTCGGCCGCCCGCTTGAGCTTGCGCTCGGCGAAGAAGCCGCCGGTCGGCAGGACGGAGAGGACGAAGTAGAGCGCAGCGGTCTTCAGGTCCCACTTGGCGCGGTTCCAGGCGTCCGCCCAGAAGATCACGTAGAGGACGAACAGGACGCCGTGCACCATGCCCATCACCGGCACCGCGTTGAAGTCCGTGGTCCGCTTCAGGACCGAGCAGACCAGCAGCAGGATGAAGGAGACCGCCTCGGGCGCGGAGACGAGGCGGAGGCGGCGGAGGGCGGAGGCGGTCTTGAGGTCCACGGGGCACCTTCGGTGGTCGGGGAGTGACGGCAGGTTTGTGAATGCAAGCACAAACGCTCAGCCATTGTGGCAAACGACGGGGCGAACGGGGGCCGGGGGGTCGGCCGGCGGCGGGCCCTAGGGGGTTCTTCAGGGACTTTCTCCCCCTGTGGGCTCTGTGCGCCGGGGGCGGGCGGCGGTTAACGTCGCTGCGTGGCGATGTTCCGACTTCAAGGCAGCAAGGTGCTCGCCGTCGACATGACCGGAGACGCCGTCAAGGCGAAGAACGGCTCCATGGTCGCGTACGACGGGCAGATGGCCTTCAAGAAACTGAGCGGGGGCGGTGAGGGCATCCGGGGCATGGTGACCCGGCGGCTCACCGGCGAGCAGATGACGTTGATGGAGGTGAGGGGGCAGGGGACCTGCTGGTTCGCCGACCGGGCGAGCGAGATCAACCTGGTCGCGCTCCGGGGGGACACCCTGTACGTGGAGTCGAGCAACCTGCTCGCCACCGACGGGGGGCTGCGCACCGGGACGACCTTCACCGGGCTGCGCGGGGCCTCGCAGGGCAACGGGCTGTTCACCACGACGATCGAGGGGCACGGGCAGGCGGCGATCATGTCGGACGGTCCGGCGGTCGTGCTGCGGGTCAGCGCGCAGTACCCGCTGAACGTCGACCCCGGCGCCTACATCGCGCACCAGGGCAACCTGCGGCAGTCGTTCCAGTCCGGTGTGACGTTCCGCACCCTCATGGGTGAGGGCGGCGGCGAGGCCTTCCAGATCCGGTTCGAGGGGGACGGCCTGGTGTACGTGCAGCCGAGCGAGCGGAACACGATCGCGGGGGATGTGTGACATGGCTCTGCGTGAGATCAACTCCAAGATGGTCGAGGCGACCGTCCTGCCGGGTCAGCGGCTGTTCAGCCAGCGCGGCGCCATGCTCGCCTACAAGGGCGAGGTGTCGTTCACGCCCAACATGCAGGGCGGCCAGGGCGGGCTGATGTCGATGATCGGGCGGCGGGTCGCGGGCGAGGCCACCCCGCTGATGACGGTGGAGGGCAGCGGCACCGTGTTCTTCGGTCACGGCGGCCACCACGTCCAGGTCATCACCCTCGCCGGCGACACGCTGTACGTGGAGGCGGACCGGCTGCTCGCCTTCGAGGGCACGCTCGAGCAGGGCACGATGTTCATGGGCGCGCAGGGCGGCGTGATGGGCATGGTGCGCGGCCAGGTCACCGGCCAGGGCCTGTTCACCACCACCCTGAAGGGCCACGGCGCGGTGGCCGTGATGGCCCACGGAGGCGTGTTCGAGGTCCCGATCACCCCGCAGCGGCCGGTCCACGTCGACCCGCAGGCGTACGTCGCCCACCACGGTGACGTGCGCAACAAGCTGTCCACGGCACTGGGCTGGCGGGACATGGTGGGCCGCGGCTCCGGCGAGGCCTTCCAGCTGGAGCTGAGCGGCAGCGGTTCGGTGTACGTGCAGGCCTCGGAGGAGAAGCTGTGACGACCTACCCGGGGGCCGGTCCCACGGTCCACGACCCGATGACGCTGCCGGCCGACGACAACGTGAACAGTTACACCTTCTGCGTGGAGCTCAAGGGGAGCCAGTGGTTCCTGCAGAAGGGGAAGATGATCGCCTACTACGGGTCGATCGAGTTCGACGGCATCGGGCACGGCCGGCTCGACCGGCTCGACCGGCTCGTCCGCACCTCGTTCCATTCGCCTTTGCACGCCGCCGACTGGGTCGGGGCGCAGGGCTCGGGCAAGATGCTCCTCGCCGACCGGGCCTTCGACGTCAATTCCTATGACCTCGACAACGGCAATCTGACCATTCGCTCGGGCAACCTGCTCGCTTTTCAGCCAAGCCTGTCACTCAAGCAGTCGATCGTGCCCGGGTTCGTGACCCTCATCGGAACCGGAAAGTTCGTGGCCGCCTCCAACGGCCCGGTGGTGTTCATGGAGCCCCCGATCCGGGTGGACCCGCAAGCGCTTGTGGGCTGGGCCGACTGCCCCTCCCCGTGCCACCACTACGACCATGGGTACATGACCGGCGTGATGGGCGGTCTACGTGCACTGACGGGGCTCGGCGGGGCCTCCGGGGAGGAGCACCAGTTCGAGTTCGTGGGGGCCGGCACGGTGCTGCTGCAGTCCACCGAGGTCCTGATGGCCGAACAGCCCACCGGGGCGACTCCCCAGCAGGCCGGAGTGCCCGGTGGAGGGGGGCTCTTCACAGGGTCCCCACAGCAGGGCGGCACACCGCGCCTTCCCGGACAGCTGGGCGACCTCCAGCGCCGCTTCGGGCTGTGAGCGGTAGTCTGCGGAGTGTGACATCGAACGCGTGCGCACAGTCACACCACCCTCACTAGTTCACCTTTCAACCTTTTAGGTAGACTTCATTCATGGAGACCGAGACGGCCACGCGCTGGCTGACCGATGCGGAGCAGTGCGCCTGGCGCACCCACCTGGAGGTCAACAGGCTGTTGACGTACCAGCTCGAAAAGGACCTGCAGCCGTTCGGCCTGACGATGAACGACTACGAGATCCTCGTGAACCTCTCCGAGTCGGAGGATGTGCGGATGCGCATGAGCGATCTCGCGTCCGCCACCCTCCAGTCCAAGAGCCGCCTCTCCCACCAGATCACCCGGATGGAGAACGCGGACCTGGTCCGGCGTGAGCACTGCGAGTCCGACCGCCGCGGGCTGTACGCCGTCCTCACCGAGCACGGCATGGAGACCATGCAGAAGGTGGCGCCCCACCATGTGGCGTCCGTGCGCAGGCACTTCATCGACCTGCTGTCCCCCGAGGCCCTGACGGAACTCGACAAGGCGCTCAAGCCGATCGCGGAACACCTGCGCGGTCAGCGGGGACGCCCCTAGCCGACGGGGACACGACAGCGGTCCTCGATCCGCGGCCGTACCGGACGGGCTCGTCCCGCCGGTGCGGCCGCAGCGGTTGTGGGGCCGGGCGACGGGAGCGGGCCGCCCGACAGGGGGACATCAGGGGATGGCCCGCCATCCGTGCCGCCGTATCGTCATGCTGTCTCCCCGGCTCCAGGTCCCACGCGGAAGGCGGTCGTGGCATGGACAGCGTGCACGTGATCAGCGGCACCACCCGCCTGTACGCGGTGCTCGGCGACCCGGTGACGCAGGTGCGGGCGCCGGCCCTGCTCAATCCGCTCTTCGTGCGGCTGGGGCGGGACGCGGTGCTGGTGCCGGTCGACGTGGCGCCGGCGCGGCTGGAGGACGCCGTCCGGGGGCTGTCCGCCGTTCGCAACCTGGACGGGCTGCTGGTGACCGTCCCGCACAAGACGGCCTGCCGGGTGCTGGCGGACCGGGTCTCCGAGGCCGCGGCGCTCAGCGGCTCGGTCAACGCGCTGCGCCGCCTGCCGGAGGGCGGCTGGGAGGGCGCGAACTTCGACGGCGAGGGCTTCGTGCGCGGGCTGCGCGCCGCCGGCCACGAGCCGCGCGGCGCGACGGTGTGCCTGGCGGGCGCCGGGGGCGCCGGCTCGGCGATAGCGGTGGCGCTGCTGCAGGCGGGCGCCCGGGTCACCCTGTGGGACGCGGACCCGGACCGCGCGGCCGCCCTGGCCGCCCGGCTCGCCCCGCACTTCCCCGGCCGTCTCGCCGCCGCCCCCGGGCATGTCGACGCGGACCTCGCCGTCAACGCCACCCCGATGGGACTGCGTCCCGGCGACCCGCTGCCCTTCGACCCGGCCGGCCTGCGGCCCGGCACCCTGGTGGCCGACATCATCATGTCGCCGCGGTGCACGGCCCTGCTGCGGACGGCCCGGGAGGCGGGGCTGCCGGTGCACTACGGAGAGCCGATGCTCGCCGAACAGATCGCCCTCTACCAGGAGTTCTTCGAGCTGGGCTGAGGCCGCCCGGGCAGATGGGCACCCGGTTACCGCGCAGTGGCCGGGCGTGCCCCGTGTCCTGCCTACTGTCCTGGACATGCCTCCACTCATACAGACCACCGCCGCCGCGAGCAGCGCCGCGCTGCCCCCTGCCGTGGCCGAACGGGTGGCCGACGCTCTCGCCCGACCCGCGGCCCAGCAGCCCGAGTACCCCGATCCCACCCGAGTCGGCGAGGTGCGCGCCACCCTGGAGCGGCTGCCCTCGCTCGTCCTGCCCGGCGAAGTCGACCGGCTGCGCCGGCGGCTCGCCGAGGTCGCCCACGGGCGCGCGTTCCTGCTGCACGGCGGGGACTGCGCGGAGACGTTCGAGGGCAACACCGGGGAGCACGTCCGCGCGAACGTCCGCACCCTGCTGCAGATGGCCGTCGTCCTGACGTACGGGGCGAGCCTGCCCGTCGTGAAGGTCGCGCGGATCGCCGGACAGTTCGCCAAGCCCCGCTCGAAGCCCTCCGACGAGCTGAACCTGCCGGTCTACCGTGGCGACATCGTCAACTCCGCCGAGCCCGTCCCCGCGGCCCGGGTGGCGGATCCCGGCCGCATGGTGGAGGCGTACGCCCACTCCGCCGCCGCCCTCAACCACGTGCGCGCGATGACCGACTCCGGCCTGGCCGACCTGGACCGGGTGCAGGGCTGGAACCAGGACTTCGTCCGGCTGTCGCCCGCCGGACAGAGCTTCAGCGCCCTCGCCTCCGAGATCGACAGCGGCCTGCGCTTCATGAAGGCGTGCGGCG
The DNA here is from genome assembly GCF_055569945.1 of Streptomyces sp. NPDC031340. NCBI lineage: Bacteria > Bacillati > Actinomycetota > Actinomycetes > Kitasatosporales > Streptomycetaceae > Streptomyces > Streptomyces sp. NPDC031340. The sequence continues at coordinate 854 of NZ_JBVIIE010000075.1, read as the reverse complement.
CCGACCACCGGGCCCTGCACACCACCGAGGTGTACGCGTCCCACGAGGCGCTGCTGCTCGACTACGAGCGGGCCCTGCTGCGCCATGTCGCCGAGGAGGACACCGGCCGTACGGCGTTGTACGGCCTGTCCGGGCACTTCCTGTGGATCGGGGAACGCACCCGTGACCTGGACGGCGCGCACATCGCCCTCGCCGCGCAGCTGGCCAACCCGATCGGGCTGAAGATCGGGCCGGGCACGTCTCCCGAGCAGGCGGTCGAGTACGTCCGCCGGCTCGACCCGGACCGGGTGCCCGGGCGGCTGACGCTCATCTCGCGGATGGGCCGGGAGCGGATCCGCGAGGTGCTGCCGCCGATCGTGGAGCGGGTCACCGCGCTCGGCCACCGGGTGGTGTGGCAGTGCGACCCGATGCACGGCAACACCAAGGAGACCGAGAGCGGCTACAAGTCCCGGCACTTCGACGACATCCTCGACGAGGTGCGCGGCTTCTTCGAGGTGCACCGGGCGCTCGGCACCCATCCGGGCGGGCTGCACGTGGAGCTGACCGGCGACCCGGTCACCGAATGCCTGGGCGGCGCCTGCGAACTCGACGACACCGCCCTCGTGGCCCGCTACGAGACCCTCTGCGATCCCCGGCTCAACCCCGAGCAGTCCGCGGAACTCGCCTTCCTCGTGGCCGAGTTGATGCGCATACGCGGATGAGGAGCGCCGCTCGCCGGCCCGCGGCGGGACGCCCGTGGGGGGGGGGGGGGGGGGGGGGGGGGGGGGGGGGGGGGGGGGGGAGGCCCCCCCCCCCCCCCCCCGCCCGGCCGCGCCCCGCCCCTGAGCGGTCGTACCGGCCGCTCGGGCCCGGCC
>NZ_JBVIIE010000074.1:0-41700 GCF_055569945.1 Streptomyces sp. NPDC031340 | reverse complement strand
ACCCCCACCCCACCCCCCCCCCCCCCCACCCCCCCCCCCCCCCCCCCGCCCCCCCCCCCCCCCCCCCCCCCCCCCCCCCCCCCCCCGACCCCGGATTCGCTGGCGGCGCTCACCCAGGCCCTGACGGCGCTGCGCATCGCCCAGCACGAGCCGGCGCCGCGGGGACACCGGGACAGGTTCAAGCAGACCATCTGGCGGCTGTCGGACGACCGCTTCCACCGGGCCGTCGCGAACATCGCCGAGGACCCGGTCGCGGAAGGGATGATCCTGCTGCTGCGCGGCAGCCGCGAGCACGCCGAGTGCGCCTCCGACGAGGTGCTGCGGCTGCACGAGTCCCTGGTGCGCGCCATCGCCGACCACGAGCCCGACACCGCCCGCCACATCGCCCGGGCGCTGGTGGACCTGGAGCTGCCCACGCACGCCGCGCCGGCCGCTGCCGGGCAGCCACCGGCCCGCCCGGGGCAGGCCGCGGCCGCCCCCGTCTCCGGCCCCACCACGGCCGGGGAGCAGACAGCCGGGGACGGGACGGCGGAGGGCAGGACGTCGGGCGACGGGGCCGCCGGCGACCGGGCGGTCGCGGAGTGGTTCCGGGACGCGAAGCTGGGCCTCATCGTGCACTGGGGGATCTACTCGGTGCCGGGGTGGGCCCCGCTGCCGCCCGGCGCGGACGGGGGCCCGCGCCCCGGCACGGCCGACGAGACACCGGGGAGGTACTTCGCCGAGTGGTACCAGGCGTCGCTCCGGGAGGGCCCCACCGCCGACCACCACGAGCGCGCCCACCAGGGGCGTCCCTACCGCTCCTTCCTGCCCGCCTTCGAGTCGGCCCTGCACGACTGGTCCGCCGAGTCCTGGGCGGCCGACTTCGCCGCCTGCGGCGCGCGGTACGTCGTACAGGTGGCCAAGCACCACGACGGGTTCCTGCTGTGGCCCTCCCGGGTGCGGCATCCCCGTGACGAGGAGTGGCGGGCCTCCCGCGACGTCGTCGGCGAGGTGGCGGCGGCCGTCCGGCAGCGCGGGATGCGCTTCGGGATCTTCTACTCCTCGGGAGCCGACTGGTCCTTCGACCCGGAGGCCGTGACCGGCGCCTCGGACGCCGAGACCAGCCGGCCGACCAGCACCGAGTACGCGCGGTACGTCGAGGCCCAGTGGCGGGAGCTCATCGAGACCTACCGGCCCGACGGCCTGTGGAACGACACCGGCTATCCCGCGGCCGGCGACGCGCGGCGGCTCATCCGCGACTACCGGGCGCTGGTGCCGGACGGTGTCGCGACCGAGCGGTTCCGCACCTCGGAGGCCGGACTCGTCCCCGCTCCCCCCGAGGGCGGCCCGTGGGAGTCGGTCCGCCCGGTGGGCCTGTCGTTCGGCTGGAACCGCCAGGAGACGGCCGAGCACACCCTGACCGGGCCGGAGCTGGTGCTGATGCTGATGGACGTGGTCGCCAGGAACGGCAACCTACTGCTCGGCGTCTCGCCCGACGACCACGGCGCGCTGCCGCCGCACCAGCTGGCCGCCCTCCGGTACCTCGGACAGTGGCTGGAGCGGTTCGGCGCGGCCGTGTACGCCACCCGGCCGTGGCAGCGGGCCACCGCCTCGACGGCCGACGGCCGGACCGTGTGGTTCACCCGGGACAAGACGGGCGAGAACCTGTACCTGACCGTCGAGTCCGGCGCCGCGGGCGAGACGGCCGGCGCGGAGGCCGAGGTGGAGATCGTCGGCCTGCGGCTTCCGGCCGGCGCGCGTCCGGTCCTGCTCGACAGCGGCGAGCCGGTCGCCCACCACGCCGGGGACCGGGGAAGCGTGCTGCGGTTGCCCGCTCCCCCGGCCGGCAGTCCCGTCACGGTGCTGCGGCTGTCCCCGGCGATCTGAATCCGCCGCCGGGGACAGCCCCGCACCCGGGACCGGGTGCCGTCAGGAGCCGGCGAGCGTCACCGTGGCGGTCGCCTTCTCCCAGGGATGATCGGCGATCGTCCCGGTGAGCTGCTGCTGGTGCGCCCCGTCCGCGGACACCGTGATCGCCTGGTCCCAGCGGACGTACACCTGGCGGGTGAACGTCACCCCGCCGCCCGCGTCGAAGCGGACCCCGGTGAAGGTCCGGGCGGGCAGCGCCGGGTGGGCCGGGTCGTAGGTGAGCGTGGTCCGCAGGGGCGACGACAGCTTCGGCATGACCGTGACGAGCACCGGCACGGTCAGGCCGGTCCCCTCGACCTGCCCCTCGACGGTGAACCTGCCGCGGCTCTGTCCGTCCGCGTAGGGCGTGGTGGCGACGGCCAGCTGCTCCGCCGGGATGTCCGGCCAGTTCACGTGGACCTTGCCGCGGGTCCCGTCGGAGTACAGCGCCGTGACCTCGTCGGGCAGCGCGGGTGCGCTGTCCTTGGCGGTCTTGACGCCCAGCTGGTCGAACCCGGTGATGTGGCGCTCCTGGGTGCCGTCGCGCCGGACGACCTCGGTCTGCACCGGGCCGGCGGCCGGCGTGTCGGGCAGTGCGGCGACCCGGGCGTCGTCGAAGGACGCGGAGCCGTCGCGGGGCAGCCAGTAGCCGACGCCGCCGCCCCGGAAGGTCCGGTCGCGTGCCGTGAGGACCTGGTGACCGTCCAGCGTGACGGTGAACAGTTCGCCCCGGGCGCCGGCCTGGAGGATGTGCCACGTGCCGGTGTCGATGCCGCCCGGGACCGCGGCCTTCGCCACGTTCTCCCACTCGCCGTCGACCCTGCGGTCGAAGGTGACCCGGTCGTGGCCGGCGTCCAGCGCGACGCGGTAGAGGTTGTCGTCGTCCTGGACCCGCAGCAGCAGCCCGGCCCCGTCGCCCTTGTCGACGCGGAGCGCGGACGAGTACAGGTACCCGGCGTCCGCACCGGCCCAGGGGGCCTTGACTCCGGCGGTGACCAGGCCCTGCCCCTTGTCCGCCGTGCCGGTGAAGTAGCCGGTGTCGCCGTTGGTGAAGGCGTCGGTGTTGACCACCTGCCAGTCGCCGGAGGCCTGCCGCCAGCGCCAGGGGAAGCTGAAGTCGCTGCGGGTGTCCTCGGCGCCGAAGACCAGCGCGGTCTCGGTCTGCCAGCCCTTGGCGGCGGCCCAGTCGGCGAAGTCGCTGCGGTACAGCTCGGTGCCGTCCGGGCGCGAGACGCGGACGTCGTCGACGAGCACCTCGTCGCCGATCCCGCCGCCGTTGCGCTGACCGATCCGGACCCCGGTGTACCCCTCGCCCCGTCGCTGGGCGCTCGTCACCGTGTAGTCGATGACCTGCTGGCCGTCGATCCACGCCTGGACGCGGTCGCCGACCGCCTGGAAGCGCACGTCGTACCGGTGGCCGGTGACCAGGTCGATGTCGGTGTTGACGGCGAGTGTCGTGGCGTGGTCGAGGATCAGCTGCACGTCACCCGTGGTCGCGGTCGCGCGTTCGCCCTCGCCGACCCGGTTGGGGTCGAGGCGCAGCAGGTAGCTGGTCTTGTCCCGCTCGTTGCCGCGCAGCATCAGGGCTCCGGAGGTGCCCTTGCGCAGGGTCACCTTCGCCTCGTAGACGACGTCGTCGGCGCGGACGTTCGTGTGGTAGACCGACACGTCGCCGAAGAAGGGGAAGGTGTAGGGCAGCAGCGCCAGCTGACCGTCGGTCACGCGCCACTTGTCCGAACCGTAGACGGTGTCCTGGTCGTCCGCGGCGGAGCCGTAGGAGAAGTCCGCCGTCTCCGCGTCCGGCAGCATCTGCACGGTGGAGGGCACGTAGTCGACGCCGCGGGTGCGGATACCGCGGCCCTGGATGCGGAGGGTGTGCGGGCCGTTGGGCAGTCCGGTGGCCCGGAACGGGCGCTTGCCCGCCGCGTCGGCCAGGTCCAGGTTCTCGTCGTACACCGTGCCGTCGACCAGTACCCGGGCGGATCCGGTGGAGCCGGGCTCGGCGCTCCACTGCACGGAGGTGCCGTCGAAGACCGCCTCGGTGGCCTTGGCGGTCCGGGTGACCTGCTCGCTGTCGGACGTCAGGTGCTTCCAGCCGTCCGTCGTCGGCCCGGTGGTGAGGTCGACGTCGACGACGCCGTTGTGCTTGAGGGTGAGGGTGTAGACGTGCGTGTTCTCGTCCCACTGCTGGGTGTAGGTGTAGTGGCCGTCGTATCCGGAGATCGTCGGCACCGGCCGGGTCGCGGCGTGCACCCGGACCGTGGTGGTGCGCAGTTCGCTGTCCGCCGGGTGCGGAATGTAGGAGTAGCGGGCGTAGCCGTCGATGAACTCCATGTCGCGCTTGCCGCCGTCCCGGAGCAGGTCCTTGGTCCGGTCGGTGCGGTAGTTGTCGATGAGCATGGACAGGCGGCCGGGGCCCTGGTCGACCATCGCGAAGGTGTGCGGGGTCATGTCGGGCATGTCGACCTGCGTGAAGGTGTCGCCGGCCAGGTCGAAGGAGGCGTCCTGCCGGACGTTGTCCCAGTAGCGGGAGTTGTAGACCAGCCACTTGCCGTTGCGGTGCTGCACGAACGCGTCGCCCCGCGAGACGGCGGGGTAGCGGGCGTCGAAGAACTCCTTCTTGGCGTCCCCGGCGACGAGATCCGGATAGGTGGCGGTGGTCAGCACGGTCTTGAACCGGTCCACCAGATCCTGGTCGGCCAGCTTGGGCAGCCGGGGGATCATGCCGTAGCGGCCCTGGGAGCGGAGGTAATACCACAGGCCCTGGCTGCCGAGGGCGTCCGGGGCCTTCTCGTACAGGTCGTAGAAGGTGGTGCGGGCGTTGCGGGAGGCGACGCTGTCGGGCAGGGAGCCGATCGTGCCCTTGCTCTCCGAGAACGCGACGGGGGTCTCGGCGATCACGTCCTGCTCGGTGGGCCCGGAGTGGGCGAGCATGTAGCGCATCGCGGGCAGCACGGACTGGTAGAACGTCGGCGAGTACCGCGAGTCGGTCGCCGGCACGTCGATCTGGTTCTCCAGGTGGAAGACCGTCGCGCCGTTCTGCCACTGGTCGAGCATGGCCATCGCGTAGACGGACTCCGGCTGCGAGCGTGAGCAGCGGTCACCGCGGCTGAGGGAGGCGGAGCTGCTGCCCTGCCCGAAGATGCCGCACCCGTAGTACGCGTAGCCGTCGAAGTACGGGCCCCAGTTGCCCACGACGCCGGACAGCCACAGGCCCTGGGCCTGGGCGTTGGCGGTGTCGAAGTTCTCGTGGATGTTCTTCGGGTCGAAGATGAAGTTCCGCGCATAGCGCTTGACGCTCGCGTAGTAGGCGGGGTCCTCCAGCTTGCTGCCGAGCAGGTTGGCCTCCTCCATGGAGCCCAGAACGTGGTAGCCGCCGTAGCGGTTGGCCAGTTCGAGGGCCGTGGGGAGGTCGTTCAGCGTGTTGGTCAGCTCGGAGACCACGGTGCCCATGAAGTTCGGGTACGTCTGGTAGAGCTTCTCCAGCCAGTCCCACCGGTCGCTGGGCAGGGTGGGCGACTCGCCCCACAGGACGAACATGGGAATGCCGAGGTCGCGGCCCTCCGCGAGGTTGTCCTCCACCCATCTGCGGGCCGTCTGCGGGCTGGCGTTGGCCCACATGTTGTGACCGGGGTGGAGCACGAACGCCGTGTGCCCCTTGAGCTCGTCGGGCAGCCCCGCCCAGGTCTGCCGGATGCTCCAGCCGTCGTTGAGATCGCGGCGGAAGCCCTTGTCCTCGCCGAAGTTGTGGCCGATGTTGAGCTGGGTGATCAGCAGCGGGTTGTCGTGATCGATCGTGAGCCGCAGCGGAGCGTCGGGCGTTCCGCCGGAGGCGGCCCGGGCGGGGGCCGACAGCGGCGGCGAGCCGAGCAGTGCCGCCAGCAGAGCCGTCAATATCAGCCAGCCCGCCGCGCTCCACCCCCTGGGGCGGGGACGGGCCGTTCTGCACACGTTCACGTGAGGTGCCTTTCTGTCGGCAGGACCTTCCGGAAGAGCAAGAGGTCGAACCACTTTCGGCACGACACGCACTCGCAGACACATCCGGACTGGGAGTCAGTCACTTTTACTGCCTAGATGTGCGCCAGACAAGGTTTCTGACGCCCCCGTTTCGATCCAAGCCCGACAGATTGGTTGAACCAATTGTCAGCGCGGCGCACCGCAGTGTGAAGTCCGCCGGTGTGCGGCCGGCCCGCACGGCCCGGCCGCCGCCGAGTCCTGCCCGGGCCCGCGTGTAGGCACGCGCGGCAGGGGGAAGCCGGGTGCAGCGGCCCCCGGACCGGCGGCGGACGTGCGCGTCACAGCGGCCCGCTCCCGGCCGGGTGAGCAACGCGACAAGGCAGGGCGAGTGCGGCGAGGACGGCGAGGACGGCGAGGACAGTGACGGCGCCCGACGGCGCCGGGAGGAAGAACCATGGCTCACAGCCCGTGGCAGCAGCGGGGGCGGGGCCAGGCCCGGGACGGGGGAACCGCGTGGTCGCCGCAGCTCGCGCTGGACCGGCATCGGCTGCGGCGCCTGCTGGACGCCATCGGCGCGGTCAGCGCCGACATGGACACCCGCACGGTGCTGCACCGCATCGTGGAAGCGGCCACCGACCTCGTGGCCGCGCGTTACGGGGCGCTGGGGGTGCTCTCGGAGAGCGGCAAGGTCATCGACCTGGTCACCGTGGGCATCGACGACCCGCAGGCGGCCCGCGCTGCCATGGGCCTGCCGCAGGGCCACGGGCTGCTGCACACCCTGGTGGACGACCGGCGGCCGTTGCGGGTGGCGGACGTGGCCGCGCACCCCCGTTCGATCGGCTTCCCGCCCGGGCATCCGGTGATGCGGACGCTGCTGGGCGTCCCGCTCCTGGTGCGCGGCACGGTCTACGGCGACCTCTACCTCGCCGACAAGCTGGACGGTACGCCCTTCGACGACGACGACGAGGACCTGCTCACGGCTCTGGCCGGCGCCGCGGGCGTCAGCCTGGAGAACGCCCGCCTGTACGAGCACCTCAAACGCGCCACCGACCACTTCCAGCGCCGCATGCTGCCCGTGCTTCCCGACCTTTCGCCGCTCGAGGCCGCGGCCCGCTATGAACCCGCCTCCCAACTGGTGCGGCTGGGCGGGGACTGGTACGACGCCATGGTCCTGCCCGACGGCGCCACCTGTGTCGTCGTGGGCGACGTGACCGGCCACGACGTCGAAGCCGCCCCGCTGATGGGACAGGTCCGCAACATGCTGCGCGCCCTCGCTCTCGACCGGTGCGAGCCGCCCGGGCTGGTCATGTCGAGGCTGGACCAGGCGCTGACGCGGTTCGCCGACCCGCCCACGGCCACCCTGGTGCTCGGCCGTATCGAGCGCGGCCGCACAGGGGGCGGTGGGTACAGCTTCGGCTGGAGCAACGCCGGGCATCTGCCGCCGCTGCTGGTCGGCGCGGACGGCGATGCGCGTTACCTGGCGCCCGCCCGGCACGGGATCCCGGTGGGCATCGACGCGACCGTCTCGCGGTTCAGCCACGAACACCCGCTCCCGTCCGGCAGCACGCTGCTGCTGTTCACCGACGGGCTGGTCGAGCGCCGTGACCAGGACATCGACACCGGGCTGGGCAACCTGGCCGAGCAGGCCGCGCGGCTGGCCGCGGCCCCGCTGGAGGAGCTGTGCGACACCCTGATCAGCCGTAGCCGGCAGGTGTTCGACGACGATGTCGCCCTGCTGGTCCTGCGTGCCCCCTCCGACGGCCCGGCATGCTGAAGGCCACGCGAGACCCTACGGCGGTCCTTTCCGCTGCCCGCGAGGGTGCGACAGGGCCGCGACGACGTCGTGGTGGCAGCGGGAGATGACATCGAGCTGAATGTCCATGGGACAGACGGCGGTGCACTCACCGATCTGGGTCGATCCGCAGGACTCGTCACGCTGGAGCACGTCGATGCACATGAGCTCGCCGAGTTCGAGGAAGTCCGCGACCCGTCCGGCCCGTTCCAGGGAATGGTTCAGTTGCTCGCCGCTGCCGGGCACGGTGACGTCCCGCCCGGACTCCTCCCGCAGCGCACGGGTCCGAGGGCTTGCGTCAGTCCCTCTCGGGTGCCACCGGTCCAGGATTCGCCGGCGGACCGCCCCCGGCTCGGACACACGGCCGCTCGCCCGAAGGCCTCGGAATCACCCGACCGGACCGCTTTTCGCTTCGCGTCGGCCGGTGCCTCACCCTGCGGGTCAGCGCGCGGAGGACGCGTCGCGGATGCTCCGCGGCCTCGAGCAGCACGTCCGGCGCGGTGGTAGGACGGGAAGACGCGTCGTGCAACAGCATGTGGAGGCGACACCATGACCGAAGCCGTGTACCACCCGGCCACCCCGGAGATCGGCCGGCGCCGCGCCCGGCTCGCCCCGGCCGTCAACGAGGCGTTCGAGAACTTCAGCCGGGCCGTGTTCGCCGAGGGTGCGCTGCCGGAGAAGACCAAGCAGCTGATCGCCGTCGCCGTCGCCCACGTCACGCAGTGCCCTTACTGCATTCAGGGCCACACCCGCCTCGCGCAGCGGAAAGGCAACAGCCCGGAAGAGATCATGGAGGCCATCTGGGTCGCCGCCGAGATGCGCGCCGGCGGCGCCTACGCCCACTCCACGCTCGCCCTGCACGCGATGGGAGAGACCGCACCCCACTGATGACGACAGGCGTACCGGAGCCCCGAGCGGGTCCTCGCCGCCTCGCGCACCGGGCGGTCTCTTCGCTCAGCCCGCGGGCGGCGCGGCGCACACCGGGCCGGAACACGGAAAGCCCGGCACGCTCGGTGCCGGGCTTGTCCGGGTGTCCGGGTGTCGGGGTCAGACGACGCGGATGTTCTCCGCCTGGGGGCCCTTCTGGCCCTGCGTGACGTCGAACTCGACGTGCTGGCCCTCCCGCAGTTCGCGGTAGCCCTGACCGGTGATGTTGGAGTAGTGGGCGAAGACGTCCGGGCCGCCGCCCTCCTGCTCGATGAAGCCGAAGCCCTTCTCCGCGTTGAACCACTTCACAGTGCCCTTGGCCATGTCTGTCTCCTTCGAGGGTGTTCGGGCCCGCACGGGGTTGCGGGTCCGGAGGTGATCGCCCTGGTCCGGAGAGGGCTGCACGGCAAAGCGCCCGCAGGCAAGGTGACCGCGGGCGAACGACTTCGGAACCACGACTGCTCTGTTGATTACGCTAATCCCTCTTCCACGGGCACCGCAGGCCGAAACGCCGTCTTTTCCCCAGCGCGCCGGTGCACGGCGAAGGCGGTGAGCCTCTTCAGTCGGGGACGTGCGGCCAGTGTGCGAGGCTGCCGAACGAGGGGGCGGACCGGGTCGCCTCCTCCGTCGAGGGGCAGATCTCGTAGGAGTCACGCAGGCCGCTGAGGTCGAAGATCCTCAGGGTCCGGCCGGAAGGGGACGCGACGCGCAGTGAGCCTTCGTGCTGCCGGATGCGCTTGGTGATCGCCACGATCACGCCCAGCCCCATCGAGTCCATGAAGGGGACAAAGCCCAGGTCCAGGACGAAGTGGTGGTGTCCCTCGTCGATGAGCTTGAGCACCGCTTCACGGATCATGGGTGCGGTGTGGGCGTCCACGTCGCCGTCGAGTTCGACGACGGTCCAGCCGTTCACCACGGTGTAGCTGACGGTCATGCTCTCGTGCCGGACGATGTTCGCTCGCATTGCCGTCACCCGCTCCGGGTCAGCCATTCGGCGAGGACGGCGGCCTGGCTGTGGTCGACGTCCTTGGTGGCGGTCAGCAGCATCAGCTTGTCGTGCGCTGCCAGGTCACGCAGGTGCTCGGCCGCCTCGCGGTGTCCGGCGTCACGGAGCTCCGCCAGGTAGCGGCGGCGGAACTCGGTGAACCGGCCGGGATCATGGCCGTACCACTTGCGCAGTTCGGTCGACGGCGCGATGTCGCGCAGCCACTCGTCCAGGTGCGCGTCCGCCTTGCGCATGCCCCGCGGCCAGACCCGGTCGACCAGCACGCGCCTGCCGTCCTGCGGCGTGGTCTCCTCGTAGATTCTGCGAAAGGTGATCTGTTCGGCCATGACCGTGCCCCTCCAGATCGGTCGGACGTCTCAGCCCGGGCGGGCAGCTCGGTCGCTGCCGCGAAGCGCATGGACCCGACTCGTCCATCCTAACGAGGGTCATGCGCATCGGCCGGACCGCTGCCGGGCCGGTCAGGGCGATCCGGTGGGGGGCGGCGTCCGGAACGGCGTATCGAGGAGGAGCGCGCATGTCCGCCAGACGGCCTTCGGCCCAGGCACCCGATTTTCCCGCGTGGACGGCGCCTCGGATGCGCTCACCGGGCGAGCTGGACGCGGCGGTGGCGACGTGCGGGGCGTGCCCGCGGCTGGTGGCCTGGCGGGAGGAGGTCGCGCGGGTCAGGCGCAGGGCGTTCCGGGACTGGGAGTACTGGGCGCGTCCGGTGCCCGGTTTCGGCCCGGCGGACGCGTCGCTGATGATCGTCGGGCTGGCTCCGGCCGCGCACGGCGGGAACCGCACCGGGCGCATCTTCACCGGTGACCCGTCCGGCGACGCGCTGTACGCCGCCCTGTACGACATCGGGCTGGCCTCCCGGCCGGTCGCCACGCACCGCGACGACGGGATGAGGCTGTACGGGGTGCGGATCACGGTGCCGGTGCACTGCGCTCCTCCGGCCAACCGGCCCACCACGGCCGAACGCGACACCTGCCGTCCGTGGCTCGCCCGAGAGCTGGAGCTGCTGCGACCGACCCTGCGGGCGGTCGTGGTGCTCGGCGCGTTCGCCTGGCACGCGCTGCTGCCCGTGCTGGCCGGCGCCGGATGGCGTCTGCCGAGACCGCGCCCGGTCTTCGGGCACGGCGCCGAAGCGCTGGTCCTCGATCCGGCGGGCGAGCGGGAGGTGGGCCTGATCGGCGGCTACCACCCCAGTCGGCGCAACATGTCCACCCGCACCCTCACCCCCGCCATGCTCCGCGAGGTCCTGCGCCGTGGCGCGGAGGCCGCCGGGCTGCCCACCCGTGTCTGAGCGCGCCCCCTGGGCACCCGGGCCCGGTGCCCAGGGCGGACGGACGACGACGGCCGGGCACGGGGCACCTGGTGCGGGGCGGCGGGTGCCCCGTGCGGAGGCGGTGACGGCGGGGCCCGTCAGCGGGCCGCGAGGGCGGGCCCGTCAGTCGTCCGAGAGGGCGGGCCCGAAGCGGAAGAGGTTGGCCGGGTCCTCGGCGCGCTTGACGGCGACGAGCCGGGCGTGGGCCTCGGCGCCCCAGACCGCGGCGACTTCCTCCGGGGTGGAGACCGCGGCGAAGTTGAGCAGCGCACCACCGGTCGACCAGGGCTTCAGCGCGTCGACGACGCCGTTCCCCGCCGCGGGGACCGCTTCCTCCAGGCCCGGCAGCAGCGGGCCGACCACGTGCACACAGTAGGCGCCGTCACGGCCGGCGACCGCGTTCGGCGGGGTCGCGGGACGGGACAGGGCGCCGCCGAGCTGCCGGATCTCCACGACGAGCGGAGGCACCTCGGCCTGCGGGCCCGCCGCGTCGATCAGGGCGTCGACGGTGTCCGCGTCGAGCGAGCGGAGCAGGGTCCCCTGGTGCCAGCCGGGCATGGGGTGCGTGGGGTCCTGGCACACCGAGTCCGTCTCCGTGAACGGCAGCTGCCCGATGTGGTCCAGCACCGCTTCACCGCTCTCGCGCATCGGCGCGAGCAGCGCCTCGCCCTCCTCGGCGGGGCCGTTGTACGAGTACCGCAGGTGGACGACGAACTTGCCGCGCAGCGGCTCCGGGAGCTCCTCCAGCGGCGGCAGCCGCAGCAGGGCGACGGAGCTGTGCACCGTCTCGGGGAGCGTCGGCGCCCACGCGCGGTAGGCGTGCAGCACCGAGGCCGTCGAGGAGGCCGCGAAGAAGATGCCACCGGCGTACAGGGTGGTGACCGGGAAGAGGCGGACCTCGATGGCGGTGACGATGCCGAACTGGCCCCGTCCGCCGCGGACGGCCCAGAACAGGTCCGGCTCGGCGTCGGCCGTCACGTGCCGCAGGCGGCCGTCGGCCGTCACCAGGTCGAGCGCGACGACGTGGTCGGCGGCGAAGCCGTACTCCCGGCTCAGCAGACCGATGCCGCCGCCCAGGGTGTAGCCGACCGCTCCCACGCCGGAGGACGAGCCGCACAGCGGGGCGAGGCCGTGCCCGGCGGCGGCGTCGACGACCTCGCGCCAGCGGGTCCCCGCCTCGACGCGTGCCACGGACCGCTCGGGGTCGACGAGGACTCCGCGCATGCGCCCGGTGGTGACGAGCAGCCCGCCGTCGCACGGCGCGCTCCCGTGCCCGGTGGCCTGGACGGCGACCGGGACGCCGCGCTCGGCGGCCCACCGCACCGCGGCCACGACGTCCTGCGCGTGGCCGGCCGCCACCACGGCAAGCGGACGGTGCACGACGGCCAGGTTGAACCCGGCGGTCTCCTCGGCGAATCCGGGGTCGCCCGGCAGGAACACGTCGCCCGAGACCCCCGAGCGCAGCAGCCGTACGTCGTCTTCGGTGAGGAGGCGGTGGGGGGTCACTGGCATGGGCATCGGAATGTCTCCAGTCCTGAGAAGGGCTTCGAACCGTTCGGCCGGCCCGCCGGCAGGTCTCCTCGCGGAGTGTCTGACCGGGTGGCCGGGACTGATCCTGCGAGCCGGTTCTGCAAGGCGTCTGGAACGCTGTTCCAGACGGCGGCGGCCGGCTTCCAGCGACCTCCAAGGCGGCTGCCGGGCACCGGCTGGGCTTCGAGCGACGGCCCGGTCGCGGTGAGGTTCGAGACGAAGGCCCGGTTCCGGCGAACGTGCAGGTGACGGCCGGGAGAGACCCGGGGAAGCACAAGTGACCGGATCGCAGTGTCACGGAAATGTCCGGATGTCGGCAGCCCGTTCTGCTTTGACGGTCATTTCTGGCATTCTCTTGGTCAAATTGAGAGACGGGGCAAAGAATGCACGAGGTCCGCATCGGGGTACTGGGGCCTGTTTCGGCCAGCGTGGACGGCCGACCGGTCCCGCTGGGAGGCATACGGCAGCGTGCCGTGCTCGCGGTCCTGGTGGCCGCCCGCGGCCGGCTGGTACCGCAGGACGTGTTGATCAACGACGCCTGGGACGGTCAGAGCGACCCGACCACGGCCACCTTGCACTCGTACATAGCGGGCCTGCGCAAGGTGCTCGAACCGGGACGCACGACCGGGGCCTCGGCGGAGGTGGTGGTCCGGGAGAGCCTCGGGTACGCCCTGCGCCTGAAGCCGGACCAGGTGGACGCGGAGCGGTTCACGGAACTCGCCGCACAGGGCGAGCGCCTCGTGCGCTCGGGGGACCCCGACGCGGCGGCCGCCGTGCTCGGTGAGGCACTAGGGCTGTGGCGGGGACCCGCGTACCACGAGTTCGCCGACTACGCCTTCGCCGTGCCCGAAGCGGCCCGGCTGCACGGTCTCCGGCTGTCCGCCCAGGAGGACCTGTTCACCGCCGAGCTGGCCCGGGGACGGCACACCGCGGTGATCGGCGACCTGGAGAAGCACACGGCCGAGCAGCCGCTCAGCGAACGGGGCTGGGAACTGCTCGCGCTGGCCCTGTACCGGTCGGGGCGGCAGGGCGACGCGCTGTCGGCGCTGCGCACGGCCCGCCGGGTGCTCGCGGAGGAACTGGGCGTCGACCCCGGACCGTCGCTGCGCCGCCTGGAGGTGGCACTGCTGGAGCAGGACGCCTCCGCCGCCGCGCCCGTCACCGGCCCGGTGATGCCGGTGGACATCGAACCGGCGTCGTCCCCGGCCCGGCGCGGCCGCAGGCTGCCCCTGGCGCTGACCGGACTGGTCGGGCGGGACGAGGAGCGCACCCGCGTCGGCGCCCTGCTCCACGACAACCGCCTGGTCACGCTCACCGGCGCGGGCGGCATCGGCAAGACCCGGCTCGCCCTCGAGGTGGCGCACGCCCGCGACGACGAGGACGGGCCGTGGCTGGTGGAACTCGCCGACCTGGAGGCCCCCGATCCCGAACTGCTGGTGGCCGACATCGCCGACGTGCTCGGCTTCCGTGACGCCACGACGGCGGAGCGCCTGGCGCAGGTGCTCGGCTCCCGCACCACGCTGCTGGTCCTGGACAACTGCGAACACGTGCTGAGCGCTGCCGCGAGCACCGTCGCCCACCTGCTGTCGCACTGCGCCGGACTGCGGATCCTCGCCACCAGCCGCGAGCCGCTGAGCGTGGCGGGCGAGGTGGTGTACGAGGTCGGGCCGCTGGCGCCCGACGCGGCCCGGGAGCTGTTCTTCGCCCGGGCGGCCGCCGCCGTTCCCGGCTGGGTCCCGGACAGCCACGAGATCGCGACCGGCGAGGCGATCTGCCAGGAACTCGACGGGCTGCCGCTGGCCATCGAGCTGGCCGCCGCCCAGTGCCGCATGCTGGCGGTGGACCAGATCGCGCAGGCCCTCGACGATCCCTTCGCGGTGCTCGTCGGCGGCCCGGAGACCGGCCCGGCCCGGCACCGGGCGCTGCAGACCACCGTGGAATGGAGCCACCGGCTGCTGAATCAGCCGGAGCGTGAGCTGTTCTACCGGCTCAGCGTGTTCGCGGGCGGCTTCGACCTGGACGCCGCGACCGCGGTCGGCGGCGGGCCGGTGCTCTCCGAGCTGACCGCGCTCGTCCGCAAGTCCCTGCTGGCCACGGATGCCGGCAGTAGGCCCCGGCGCTACCGCATGCTGCAGACCCTCAAGGACTTCGCCCGCCGCAAGGCCGACCCGGCCGTGCTGACCGCCGCCCAGTCGTCGCACCGGTCGTGGGTGCTGGGCCGGGCCGAGGCGGCCGAGCAGCTGCTGTACGGCAAGCACGCGCGGGCGGGGATGGAGCAGACGACCCGGGACCTGCCGGAGATCAGGGCGGCATTCACCTCCGCGCTGCTGTCCCGGGACGCCGAGTACGCGCTCCGCCTGGCCGGCGCGCTGCACCGGTACTGGTACCGGTGGGGTCACATCGCCGAGGGCCTGGGCTGGCTGAAGGCGGCCCTGGACATCTGCCCCGAGGGCGCACCGGGTCCGCGGGCGCGCGCCCTGATGGGGGTGGGGGCGCTGTCCTACCTGCTGGGCGACTTCGCGACGGCGGCCGAGGCGTCGGCGGAAGCGGCCCGGAACGCCCGGGAAGCCGACGACCTCAGGTCCGAGGCCGGGGCGCTCGCCTACCGTGCGCTGTTCGAGGGCCTGCTGGGCAAGCCGGGCAGCGAGAAGATCGCCGAGGGTGCGGTCGTGCTGGCCCGCGCGTCGCAGGAGCCCTGGCTGGAGTCCGAGACGCTGATGGTGCTCGGCATGCTGCTGCGCATGACGGGACCGGGCGAGCGCGCCCGGGAGACCCTGGTCCGGTCCAAGGAGCTGGCCAGGGCCTGCGGGCACCGCTTCGTCCAGGCGTCGTCCTCCTGGCTGCTGATGAAGAGCGACATCGCCGAGGGTCACCCGGCCGAGGCGCTCGTCGCGGGCGTGACCGCCCTGCGGGTGATCGAGGAGGAGGGCGACGTCACCGGCTGGCTCGCGATCGCCCACGCCACCGCCGCCGCGCTGACGCTGACCGGGCACCCGGAGGCCGGGGCCATGCTCCTGGGCGTCGTCGAGGAGCAGGGTTCCCGGATCGGGTACTCGCCGGTCCTCATGGACCCCGTCGACGGGCCGGGGCACGCCAGGCTCGTCCGGGACGCGCTGTCCACGGAGGACTTCGTCCGCTGCCACGAGGCGGGCCGGAAGATGTCGCCGGCGGACATGAACGAGTACATGTACCGCTCCGTCCCCGGCCTCGGGGCGAGCGCGGACCAGGAAGCGGGCATGCGTCCCCGTCCGTGACCCGCGCCGGCCCGGGCACCGTTGTGCCCGTCCCCGGCTGTGACGCGGCCGACGGTGGTGAGGCACCCCCGTACCCCACCACCGTCACGCTCCGCCGTCGGTCCGGGCACCGGTGTGCCCGTCCCCGGCAGTGACACGGCTGACGACGGTGAGGCACCCCCGTACCCCACCACCGTCTCGCATCCCTTTTCCCGGACACCATGCTGGCTCCGGCGGCTTGGAGTTCGCTGGAAAGCCGGGACCGACGGGCCGTCCGCGCGTTCCAGCGGCCTTGCAGGGCGGATGCCGATGCTCCGTTACGGCCGCCCGGACGGCGAGCGCGTATCCGACCCGGCTCCGGGCGCCGCCCGGTCCGGACACCGGACCCGCCGCTCGACGGAGGAAGAGAACGCCATGCCGAACACCCGAGTGCTGTCCCTCGACGACCTGGCCGCGCTGCGCACGGGCGTGGCGGGCTACGTCTTCGTCCCGGGCGACCCCGGACTCGACGCGGAGATCGCCGGCTGCCGCACGGCCGTCCGGCACCATCCCCTGGCCGTGGTGGGCGCCGTGTGCGCGCAGGACGTCGTCACCACCGTGCGGTGGGCCGAGGCACTGGGACTGCCGGTGACGGTCCAGCGGACGGTGCGGGGGCCCGTGGAATCGCACGGGGGGCTGCTCGTCACGACCGGGCGGATGCGGCCGGCCGGCCTCGCGCCGGCGGTCGCCGCGAACGCCGCCTGACCGCGCCGCCCCGAAGGAGAGGCATGCCCGCCGCGCCGTCCACCACCCTTCCGGAAGACCTGCTGCTGCTCCACACGCATCCCCGGACCGGGGTCCTGGATCCACCGCGGCACACCGGTCTGCTGCTGGCCGGAGCCATGCTCACCGAGTTGCTGCTCGGCGGGGCGATCACCGTGCGGGGCTCCCGGGCCGCGCTGGAGCGGCCGACCGCGACGGCCGGACTGCGGCCGGGCGGGCCGTCGCCGACCGACCCGCCGGCCGCCGGCCCGCCGGCCGCCGACCCGCTGCTGGCGGACCTGCTGCGGCGGCTGCGGGACGCCGGTGACGGATCCCGTTCGGCCGGCGTGGAGCACTGGATCCGCGAGGCGGCCTCGCCCAGCCCCGGCCCCGACTGGCTCAAGCTGCTGACCGCCCGCGGCCTGGCCGCCCGACGACCCCGGCGTCTCCTGGGCGTCCTGGACGTCGGCGGCGACCGGCTGCGGGCGGACCCGGGCTGGCCCGCGCGGCTGGCCTCCCGGGTCGGCAGTGCCGTCGGGTCCGGGAAACGGGGCCCGGCCGTGGCGGCGTCCGACGCCCGCGACCTCCACCTCGCGGCCCTGATCGGGGCGAGCGCGTTCGTGGAGCGGCTGCCCGCGCCGTTCCGGGACCGGGGTCTGGTCGATCCGCTGATGGACCTCGCCTTCGAGCTGCCGGTCGCGGACGCCACCAGGGAACTGCTCCAGGCCGCCGGCTCCGGTGGCTCCGGCGGCGGCATCGATCTGACCGACAACGACTGGGGTTTCCTCAGCGACGACAGCTGAGTCCCCGTCACCGCGACCGCTGTGAGGGCCGTCGGCCCGGGGCCTTGGAGTCGGCTGGAAGCCGCCCGAAACCGGCCGGCCGTCCTCTGCAGCCGCCTTGCAGCAGGTGGCCGGACGCTCGTCAGGACTCGGGACACGCCTCGAAGACCGGCGCCCCGCCTCGCACTCGATCCGCTCGATCCGCCTTGAGGGAGAAAGCCCATGCACACCGTTCCCGCCGCCCCGGCCCGTCGCGGTCCCCGCCGCACCGCTGCCGCCGCCCTGGGTCTTTCGCTCGCCGCGCTCCTGGTGGGCTGCGGCCCGACCGGCGACGTGGACGGCATCGCCACCCCGGGCGTCACGGCCCCCAGCGCCGCGACCTCCACTGCCGCGGCCGGCAAGCCCTCGGGCAAGGTCTCCGCCCAACTGGTCGGCGAATGGCAGGAACCGTCCGACTACCTGACGCTCGGCAAACGCAACCTGGACATCTACGACCCGCAGTCCGGCTGGCCGTCCGATCCGGACGCCGTCCGGGCCGGCAGCGGCATCCGCATCACCGCCGACGGCCACTACGTCTGGTCCGGCTACACCGCGACCAACATCAGCGGCAGCGCCTGCCACAGCCGGGCGCTCACCTACCAGCGCGGCAGGGCGACCCAGGACGGACAGACGATCATCCTGGAGCCGGAGATCAACCGCCAGGCGTACCAGGGCGGTTGCAACAGCGACTCGGACATGGACGCGGAGCAGGACCACTCCCCGCAGCGCTGGGGATGGCAGCGCTCCACCGACGATCAGGGCCGCGTCCATCTGAAGCTGATCTCCGTGGAGAAGAGCCACGACTACGTGCTCGTCACCGACTGAGGACCGCGCCACCCCGGGCACCCGGGGTCCCGCACGCTCCGGCCGCCGTTTCCAGCGGATTCCAAGCCGGGCGGCGAATCATGGGCGCGTCGCTGAACAGCGGCGACATCACGTGTCCCGGAACCATCCATGCCACCAGGTCGTCCAGTTCACCGAGTCCGGACGATCTACGGAAAGTCCATGAAATCCATTCGAACGACGAGGACTTCGGTCCTCACGGGGGAGTCATCCATGCGTGTCCGACGCGTTCCCGTGCTCGCTGTGGCCGTCATCGGCGCGGCCCTGCTCACCGGCTGCCAGCCCAACGAACTCGACGCCGACCCCGGCCTCACCGCCGGCGCGTCGCCCGCCGCGTCCGGCGCGGCCACGCCGTCGGACAACCAGTCGCCCGCGGCCGACGCCACCCCGTCCCAGGAGGGCACTTCCTCCTCGGCGCGGCGCGTCGTGGACGCGGCGCAGGCGGGCGGTCTGCCCAAGGCGACCGGCAAGGCCCAGCTCTCGGACGTCCCCGTCGATCCCGGCGACATGCGCGACGGCATGCACCTGGTGGAGCAGAAGTACGTGCGCAAGGACTCGCAGGGCCGGCAGGCGAACGTCCTCGTCGTCGCCGTCGACAACGTCCCGGAGGACACCTCCAAGCGCCGGGAGTACCTGTTCCGGGGCATGCTCGACTACCTGAAGTGGGAGGGCACCCCGCCGCAGGCCGAGCCGATCGGCAACCCCGACCCGCTCGGCGGTTCGGTGGAGTGCCTGCTGGCCTCCTTCGTCGAGGACGGCGACGTCGTCTGCGGCTGGGCCGACGACACGACCGCCGGAGTGGTCCACTTCCCCAACAGCACCGTCCCCGAGGCCGAGAAGCTGATCGTCGCCATGCGCGGCGACCTGGAGAAGTGAAGCCCCGCTGAGTCCCCCAGCTGAGTCCCGCGGCTGAGCGTCACGGCCGGAAGTCACGGTTCCGCGCATCCGCCGGCCGTCATGGCCGGAAGGCGGCCCGCACCGGTTCGGTTCCGGCCGGTGCGGGCCGCCTCACGTGTCCCCCATGTCGCGTTCCGCGCGCCGCCGCCTCCGGCTCACCGGGATCCCCGCAGCCACGCCCTCCCCGGCGTGCGGCCCGCACCCCGAAGGGCGCCGGCCCCTCCGGCGGCGTGTGATTGACTGATCCGCATGGCTCCCGCCTCCCCATCCGCCCGATCGGCCGCGGCCGCGGATCCGACCACGGCCACTCGGCCCCGCAACCGCAAGCAGCTCATCGTCGACGCGGCCGGGCGGGTCTTCAGCGAACGCGGCTACCACAAGGCGTCCATGGAGGAGGTCGCCGCCGGCGTGGGCATCACCGCGGCCGCTCTCTACCGGCACTTCCCGAACAAATACGCGCTGTTCGCGGAGTGTGCCCACGTCATGGCGGACCGGCTGGTCGCGGCGCTCGACGAGGTGCCGCCCGGAGCGGCCCTGCCGGATGTGCTCGGCGCCGTCGCCCGGGTCACCATCGCCCACCGCGCGTCGGGGGGCGTGTACCGGTGGGAGGCCCGGTACCTCGACCGTGAGGACCGCCGCCGCCTCGGGATGACGTTCGGCCGCCTCGTGAAACGGGTCGACGAGGCCGTACAGCGTGAGCACCCGCTGTCCGACGAGCGGCTGCGGGCCATGGCGGCCCTGGGGGCGATCGGGTCCATCACGATGCACCGCACCTCCATCGCCCAACGCCGCGCCGAGGAACTGCTGCTGGCGTCCGCGCTGCGGGTGGCCGCGACGGATCCGGCGGCGGGCCGGCCCGGCGCGCACCCCGTCGAGCTGCCCGCCCGGCCGGTGCCGCGCACACGGCGGGCGGAGATACTCGCGGCCGCCATCCCGCTGTTCGCCCGGGACGGATTCGCCAACGTCACGAACGGACAGATCGCGGAGGCGGTGGGAGTGACCCCGTCGGCGCTCTACCGCCATTACCCCGGCAAGATCGACATCCTGGCGGCGGCATGCCTCCAGGCGGCGGGACTGCTGGCCCAGGGGGTGGAGCGGAGTCTGCACGAGGTGACCGACCCGCACGCCGCCGTCGTGGCGCTGGCGGCGACGTACGTGGCCTACAGCTTCGAATACACGGAACTGAACAGCGTCGCCGAGGCCGAGCTGGCCGGCTTGCCGGCCGACCTGCGGCGGCCGCTGGTCCTCGCGCAGCGCGAACACATCGCCGTCTGGGAGCAGCAGTTGCGGCTGGCCCGTCCGGAACTGGACCCGAGCCAGGCCCGGGTGCTGGTGCACGCGGGGTTCGGCGTGGTGGTCGAGGCGGGACGCAGACTGCGCTGGCAGGACGGCCCTGACCGCCGTGAGGCCGTGACCGCCCTGGTCGTGGGCGCGCTGGGGCTGTGAACCGTACCCGCCCCTCGGCCCGGCTGCCGTGGGGCGGGTAGGTGTTGGGCCGCAGCGACGGCTCACTCAGCCCTGTTCGCGGTGGGGATCGTGATGGGGGTACTGGTCCCGGAGGTGCCCTTGTTGAGGAACAGCATGGCCAGGGCACGCACGAACTGGTCGACCATGTAGAAGGTGGCGGGCATGACGGGCGACAGCCCCTCACGGAACAGGATGTACGCCGGCCATGCGGTGCGGACCAGAGCCGCCGCCGCGTAGTCGCGCTTCAGTCCCAGCCAGTCGCCGACCTCGTCGCTGAGGACGTAGCGCACGAACTCGTTCAGGAAGCCGCGGGTGACGCCGAGGTCGACCTGTGCGGTCAGACCGAGCAGGTCCTCGGCCAGTTCGATGCCCTCGGTCGTCGGGGTGAGGATCGGGGTGAGCACCTGCGCCGACTGGCTGTCGGCTTCCGCCCACGTCCGGGGGATGTACTCGTCCGGCACGCCGAGCAGGTGGACGGCGACCTGCCAGGAGTGCAGGAACGCCTCCTGGTCCGCGGCCGGGAACGGGATCTTCCACTCGAGCAGCTTCCGGTGCACGTAGGTGCCCAGGCTGTGGAAGGTGACCAGGATGTCGGCGGCGCTGATCGGGACGGTCTGGTCGGCGACCGCCCGCCAGTGCGGCGACTGCGGCAGCAGGTGCCGCACCGCGGCGTGCACCACGCGGGTCTTGTTGGCGGTGACGACGAACTGTCCGGTCGGCTCGAAGGCTCCCAGCTGGGACAGGTCGTATCCGAACGTGAACGTCTTGGCCGCACGGTCCTGCATGTTGGCGCCGCCCGCCGACCAGTAGACGCTCTTGGCCTCGCGCGGGATCACGGTGCTCATGATTCCGCTGCCGAGGCCGTACAGCATGAAGAGGTACGTGTCCCGGCGCCGGTTGAAGTCGGCGGCGCGGGTCAGCTTGGCCTGGTCCGCCCAGGAGGGCAGCCGGTTGACCTGCCCCAGGTAGGCGGCGAAGTCGGCCGGCAGGCCGCTGGGCAGCGGGTCGTTGTTGTTCACCCAGGACGCCCACGCCGTGTTGATCGCCGGCACGTGTCCGTTGTCGATCATCGACGCCACCAGCGGATCCGCCGTGTCGTCCCAGATCCACTGCGGACCGGTCCCCGCGGCGGCTTCTCCGGTCGCCGAGCCTGTCGACGCCCACGCCGGGGCGGAGTTCGCCACGCCGACGAGGCCGAGTGCGGCACCGAGCGACAGAAGCTTTCGCCTGCTGAGGTTCTCCATTGACTTACCTGCTTCCCTGATGGGCCAGAGGGTTCCAAGTGCCGTCACGACTCGCTGTTTTGCGCGACTGGTGCCTGACGAACCTCGTCGCACTGATGTGATTTCTGATTAACATAGCGAGGCGCGTTGCCGTCGGCAATGGTTCGGTACGGCCCACCCTGGGAGCGGTGTCGCGCCGCCGTCGGGCGGTGTGTTGACGGCGCGTCAGTCATCGGCGAGCGGCGGGGGCCGCCCCGCCGCTCACACCACGGCGTCCCCCGCCGCCATCTCCGGCCGGCCCTCCACGCGCTCGAACTGCGTCCGGTACAGCTCCGCGTACCGACCGTCGGCCGCCAGCAGTTCCTCGTGGGTGCCGCGTTCCACGATGCGGCCGTCCTCGACGACCAGGATCAGGTCCGCCGACCGGACGGTGGACAGCCGGTGGGCGATCACCACCGCGGTCCTGCCCTCCAGCGCCTCGGTGAGCGCCTCCTGGACGGCGGCCTCCGAGGTGTTGTCCAGGTGCGCGGTGGCCTCGTCCAGGACCACGACGCGCTGACGGGCCAGCAGCAGCCGGGCGATGGTCATGCGCTGGCGCTCGCCGCCGGAGAGCCGGTAGCCGCGCTCGCCGACGACGGTGTCGAGGCCGTCCGGCAGGGACCGTACGAGGTCGTCGAGGCGGGCGCGGCGCAGCGCGTCCCACAGTTCCGGCTCGGCCGCCCCGGGGCGGGCCAGCAGCAGGTTGGCGCGGACGGTGTCGTGGAAGAGGTGGCCGTCCTGGGTGACCATGCCGAGGGTGGCCCGCAGCGAGGCGGCGCTCAGCTCGCGGACGTCGACCCCGCCGACGCGCACGGCGCCCTCGTCGACGTCGTACAGGCGCGGCAGCAGGGCGGCGATGGTGGACTTGCCCGCGCCGGAGGAGCCGACGAGCGCGACGGTCTGGCCGGGTTCGGCGCGGAAGGAGACGCCGTGCAGGACCTCGGCGCCGCCCCGGGTGTCCAGGGACGCCACCTCCTCCAGGGAGGCCAGGGAGACCTTGTCGGCCGACGGGTAGGCGAAGCGGACGTCGTCGAACTCGACGGCGACCGGACCCTCGGGGACGGCGCGCGCGTCGGGCTTCTCCTCGATGAGCGGCTCCAGGTCCAGCACCTCGAAGACGCGCTCGAAGCTGACGAGGGCGCTCATCACCTCCACGCGGGCGCCGGCCAGCGCGGTCAGCGGCGCGTACATCCGGGTCAGCAGCAGCGCCAGCGACACCACGGCGCCCGGCTCCAGGCTGCCGCGCAGGGCGAACCAGCCGCCGAGGCCGTAGACGAGGGCGAGGGCCAGGGAGGAGACGAGGGTCAGCGCGGTCATGAACACCGACTGGGCCGTGGCGGTGCGCACGCCGATGTCCGCGACCCGGCGGGCCCGCTCGGCGAACTCCCGCGACTCCTCCTCCGGCCGCCCGAACAGCTTGACCAGCGTGGCTCCGGGCGCCGAGAAGCGCTCGGTCATGCGGGTGCCCATCGCCGCGTTCAGCGTCGCCGCCTCCCGCTGCATGCGGGCCATCCGGCTGCCCATCCGCCGGGCCGGGACGACGAACACCGGCAGCAGTACCAGCGCGAGCAGCGTGATCTGCCAGGACAGAGTGAGCATCACGGCGAGTGTGAGCACCAGCGTCACCACGTTGCTCACCACGCCCGACAGGGTGTTGCTGAACGCCCGCTGCGCGCCGATCACGTCGTTGTTGAGCCGGGAGACCAGCGCACCCGTACGTGTCCGTGTGAAGAACGCGACCGGCATCCGCTGCACATGGTCGAACACAGCCGTCCGCAGATCGAGGATCAGGCCCTCTCCGAGCGTCGACGACAGCCGGCGGCCGAGGACGCCGAGCGCCGCCTCCGCGAGCGCGATGAGCGCGATGAGCAGGGCCAGGCGTACGACCGTGCCCTCGTCGTCGCCCGACACGATCGCGTTCACGACGCGGCCGGCCAGAACGGGGGTGGCGACGGCGAGCAGCGCGGTCACCACCCCGAGCAGCACGAACAGCGCGATGCGGGCCCGGTGCGGGCGGGCGAAGGCGCCGATACGGCGCAGCGTGGCACGCGCCAGGGGTCGGCGCTCCTGCTGGGCGTTCATGACACTGTGCAGCTGTGTCCACGCTGTGGTCTCCATGCTCATGGGAGAGAAGGTAGAACCTCGATCGCTGTCGAGGTCAACACGCCCCCCCCCCGGCACGGTCCCCCGCCCCCTCCCCCGGACCCTCCTCCGAAACCCTCCCCTCGCACCGTCCCCCGCACCGCCCCCTCGCCCGAAGGACCCCATGGCCCTGTCTCCCCTCCCGCTGCCCGTCCGTAAGCAGCCGTCCGCGATCCCGCAACCCGCAGTTGGCGGCGAGCGGACACCCTCGTCCGATGTGACCGCGGTACACCTCCCCGAAGCACCGCTCGACCAGGGACCTCTCCCCCAAGGGCGTCTCCCCGAAGGACGTCTCTCCCCGGGACGTCTCCTCCCCCGGCGCGTCCCGGTCCGCCGGATCCTGTGCCTGGTTCCCTTGCTGCTGGTCACCGTGGTCGCCGTACGGCACCACGGTGTGCTCGCCGACGGCATCTCCCGGCTGCGCGAGGCGCAGTGGCCGTGGCTGCTGGCCGCGGCCGGCGCGACCTGTCTGACCTGGGTGGCGGCCGCCTTCACCCGGCAGGGCGCGGTCGTCGAACGGCTGCCCCGACGACGGCTGCTGGCCACCCAGTTCGCGGCGGGCGCGGCCAACCACCTGCTGCCCACCGGCCTCGGCGCGAGCGCGGTCAACCTGCGCTTCATGACGGTCTGCGGGATTCCGCTCGCCCGTTCCTCCGCCGCGCTCGCGCTGTACCTGCTGGCGGAGTCGGTCACCCGGCTCGCCCTGCTGGCCGGCCTGCTGCTCGCCTTCCCGGGCGCGCTGCGCGTCGGCCCCCTGCTCCCGCACGACGCGCTGGGCCCCCTGCTGTACGCGGCCGGCGCGGTGCTGGTCGCGGCCACGGCCGTCCTGGCGGGGGTACGGCGGCTGCGGACGGCCGTGGCGTCCTTCCTGCGCACGGCGCTGGGCGAACTGCGCTCGGTGCACACCCGTCCGGCCCGCGCGCTCGCCCTGTGGGGCGGCTCGCTCGCCTTCCCGGCGCTGCAGGCTGCCGGGCTGGCCCTGGTCGGCCGCGCCCTGGAGCTGCCGGTGCCGGCCCTGCACACGGCGTTGGCGTACCTGGCGGCGACGGTCGCGGTGGCCCTGGTGCCGACGCCGGGCGGGGTGGGCTCGGTGGAGGCGGCGCTGGTGCTGGCGCTGGTCGCGGCGGGCGGCCCGGTCGCGGTGGCCACGGCGGTGGTCGTCGCCTACCGCGTCATCACCGTCTGGCTGCCGCTGCTGCCGGGGGCGTTGACGCTGGGCGCGCTGGTGCGCATGAAGGTCGTCTGACGCTCCCGCACACCGCCGCACGGTCTCGGGCGCCTGCGAACCGCCCCGCCGGATACGGCAGGATGAGGGGTCGCACATCCCGAGACCGAGCAGGTGGCAACAACGTGACGACACTTCACATCCGGCCTTCCGCGGCAACGTCCGCCGCAGAACCGTTCCCCGGAGGTGACCGGTGACCCGAACGCTCACCGTGGTGACCCGGCCGCTCACCGTGGACGACCTGGTCCTCGCCGGAATCGCGCTGGCCGCCGGCCTGTTGGCGGCCTTCCTGCTGCGCATGCTGATGCGCTGGCTGGGCAAGCACGCCGACCGGACCCGCTGGAGCGGCGACGACGTCATCGTGGACGCGCTGCGCACGGTGGTGCCGTGGTCGGCGATCGTCGGCGGCGCGGCCGCCGCGGGCGGAGTGCTGCCGCTGACGAAGCCGGTGCAGCACCACGTCAACCAGGTCCTGACCGTGGTCCTCATCTTCGTCGTGACGCTGACGGCGGCCCGGGTCATCGCCGGCCTGGTACGGACGGTCACCCAGTCCCGTTCCGGGGTCGCCGGGTCCGCGACGATCTTCGTCAACATCACCCGGGTGCTGGTCCTGGCGATCGGCTTCCTGGTGGTGCTGCAGACGCTGGGCATCTCCATCGCGCCGATGCTCACCGCCCTGGGCGTGGGCGGTCTGGCGGTCGCCCTGGCACTGCAGGACACCCTCGCCAACCTCTTCGCGGGCATCCACATCCTCGCGTCCAAGACCGTGCAGCCCGGCGACTACATCCGGCTCAGCAGCGGCGAGGAGGGGTACGTCGTCGACATCAACTGGCGCCAGACGACCGTCCGTCAGCTCTCCAACAACCTGGTGGTCATCCCCAACGGCCAGCTGGCGAAGACGAACATGACCAACTTCACCCGCCCCGAGCAGCAGTTGACGATCCTGGTGCAGGTGGGCGTCGCCTACGACAGCGATCTCGACCACGTCGAGCGGGTGACCAACGAGGTCATCGCCGAGGTGATGACCGGGATCGCCGGCGCCCTTCCGGAGCACGAGCCGACGATCCGGTTCCACACCTTCGGCGACTCCCGGATCGGCTTCACGGTCATCCTGGGCGTGGGCGAGTTCAGCGACCAGTACCGGATCAAGCACGAGTTCATCAAGCGGCTGCACCGGCGCTACCGGGACGAGGGCATCAGCATCCCGGCGCCGGCGCGCACGGTGGCGCTGCAGCAGGGCTCGGTGGTGATCCCGCAGCAGCGGGTCCACCAGGAGGTGGGCGACGTGAACGCCGCCCACCTCGACCAGTAGTCAGCGGCTCCGGCGACCTCGGCGGCTCACAGGGTCGCCGAGTTCTCGTGGTGGTGCCCGCCTCTGCGGCTGTGCGGGGCGACGAGGGACGAGCTCACCGGGGTGACCGTCCAGTCCGGGTGGCCGGGCATCCGGGGCGTCCTCGTGCCGTACAGCCACTCCCGCAGGAAGCCGGACACGTCCTGGCCCGACACCTCCGAGGCGACGGCGATGTAGTCCTCCGTCGTCGCCGCGGAGTTGCGGTATCGGTCGAGGAAGGCGCGTTCGAGGGCGTTGAAGGCGTCCTCGCCGACCAGTTGGCGCAGGGCGTACAGGACCAGGACGCCGCCCAGGTAGCGCTGACTGTCGAAGAGGTTGACCGCGTTCGGCGCGGCCACCGGGCCGGAGGCGGCGCGCCACTGGTCGCCGCGGGCGTAGGTGTCCTTCATGCGGGCTTCCAGGGTGGTCAGCCCGAGGGAGTCGGCCCAGCCGCGCTCGTAGCGGTACAGCAGCCCGTAGAAGTCGGCGTGGCCCTCGTTCAGCCACAGGTCGGCCCAGGTGGCGGGCGAGACGCTGTTGCCGAAGTAGGAGTGGACCAGCTCGTGCATCATGTGCGAGCCGATCTTCCTCTCCTCCTGGAGCAGGAAGTTCGGCTTGTACAGGGTGAGGGTCTGGGTCTCCAGGCCGGTGAAGTCGAAGGCGTTCGGGTCGTCGGTGTTCGCGGGCAGCAGCCCGTACGTCTCGAACGGGAAGGCGCCCAGCCGCGCCTCCAGCCAGCCCACCAGGCCGGGGGTCAGCGCCAGCGCCGGTTCGAGGGCGGCGGCGCGGGCGGCCGGGACGACGTCGCGCAGCGGCAGCCCGTGCGGGCCCTGCCGGTCCTTCACGAGGTAGTCGCCGACCGTGATCTGCACCAGCTCGGTGGCCATCGGCTCGCGGGAGCGGTACGTGTACGCCGTCCGGCCGTCCGGGACGGTCTCGGTACCGGTGAGCAGGCCGTTCGCCACGCCGCGCAGGCCGTCCGGGACCGTGATGCGGACGGTGAAGCCGGCCTTGTCGGAGGGGTGGTCGTTGCAGGGGAAGACGGTGTGCGCCGAGTTGGGCTGCGGGCAGACGGCGAAGCCGTCGGGGGTGACGACCCAGGCCGTGTGCGACAGGGCGCGTCCGGGGTCGGCCGTGTAGTCGACGCGGACCGTGGCCGGGGCCAGCGCGGGCAGCGGGGCGGCGGGCGTGACGCGCAGCTTCTCGTCCGCCTGCTCGAAGGCGGCGTCCTCGCCGTCGACGCGGACGGCGTGTATGTCCAGGCCGAGCGCGTCCAGGGAGAGCCGGGTCAGGGCCTGGTCGGTGCGGATCCGTAAGGTCGCGGTGGCCTCGACGAGCCTGGTCGTGGCGTCGTAGCCGAGGTCGAGGCAGTAGTGGGAGACGCGGTAGCCGTCGTTGCCGAGGGCGGGGAAGACGGGGTCGCCTAGGGTCTCGGGGCCCGGGGTGGCGGTGTCTTCGGGGGTGCCGGGGGCCGGCGTGGCGGGCACCTCCGCGGCCGCCCGGGCCGTTCCGCCGGCGGTCAGTGCCACGGCGGTGCCGAGCAGCGCGGCCGGGGCCGTCACTCTGGTGCGGTATCTCATGGTCAGCTTTCGCTCGGGCGGCCGGGTGGTCGGTTCCGGCCGTCGACGATCAGATGCACGATCTCTTTCCAGGACCCCGGAACCGGGCTCCTGGTTGCTCCCGGGCGGCCGTCTCCTGGCGCGTGGCGTGAAAAGTGACCAAGGGCCGCTGTCGAGGAGGCCCCCGTCACGAGATATCTTGATGTCGAGCAATGTTGCAGACGTGGAGCGGAGCACCCGGTGACTGACTCGACCATCATCTATACGCACACTGACGAGGCCCCGGCCCTGGCGACGTATTCCTTCCTGCCGGTGGTCCAGGCGTACGCCTCGCAGGCGGGTGTCGCCGTGGAGACCCGCGACATCTCGCTGGCCGGACGCATCATCGCCGTGTTCCCGGAGTACCTGACCGAGGACCAGCGGATCCCGGACGCCCTGCACGAGCTGGGCGAGCTGGCCAAGACGCCCGAGGCCAACATCGTCAAGCTGCCGAACGTCTCGGCGTCGATCCCGCAGCTGCGGGCCGCGATCGCCGAGCTGCAGGGCAAGGGCTACGCGCTGCCGGACTACCCGGACGACCCGAAGACCGACGAGGAGCGGGAGATCCAGGCCCGCTACGACAAGATCAAGGGCTCCGCCGTCAACCCGGTCCTGCGCGAGGGCAACTCCGACCGCCGCGCCCCCGCCTCGGTCAAGAACTACGCCAAGACCCACCCGCACCGCATGGGCGCCTGGTCGGCGGAGTCCAAGACGAACGTCGCCACCATGGGCGAGAACGACTTCTGCTCCACCGAGAAGTCCGCGGTGATCTCCGGGGCCGGTTCGCTGCGCATCGAGCTGGTCGGCGACGACGGCACGACCACCGTGCTGCGCGAGTCCGTACCCGTCCTCGAGGGCGAGGTCGTCGACGCGTCCGTGATGCGCGTCGCCGCGCTGCGCGAGTTCCTCACCGCGCAGGTCGCCCGCGCCAAGCAGGAGGGCGTCCTGTTCTCCGTGCACCTGAAGGCGACGATGATGAAGGTCTCCGACCCGATCATCTTCGGTCACGTGGTGCGCGCCTTCTTCCCGAAGACGTTCGCGAAGTACGGCGAGACGCTCGCCGCGGCCGGCCTGACCCCGAACGACGGCCTGGGCGGCATCCTCAAGGGCCTGGAGGCGCTGCCCGAGGGCGCCGAGATCAAGGCCTCGTTCGACGCCGAGATCGCCGAGGGCCCGGAGCTGGCGATGGTCGACTCCGACAAGGGCATCACCAACCTGCACGTGCCGTCCGACGTGATCGTGGACGCCTCCATGCCGGCCATGATCCGCACCTCCGGCCACATGTGGGGCCCGGACGGCCAGGAGCACGACACCCTCGCGGTGCTGCCGGACTCCTCCTACTCCGGCGTGTACCAGGCCGTGATCGACGACTGCCGCGCCAACGGCGCCTACGACCCGGCCACCATGGGCTCCGTCCCCAACGTGGGCCTGATGGCGCAGAAGGCCGAGGAGTACGGCTCCCACGACAAGACCTTCGAGATCCCCACCACGGGCACCGTCCGCCTGGTCGACGGCAACGGTGACGTCGTCCTGGAGCAGACCGTCTCCGCCGGCGACATCTTCCGCGCCTGCCAGACCAAGGACGCCCCGATCCGGGACTGGGTGAAGCTGGCCGTCACCCGGGCCCGCGCCACCGGCGACCCGGCGGTGTTCTGGCTGGACGAGAACCGCGCCCACGACGCCAACCTGATCGCCAAGGTCAACCAGTACCTTCCGGAGCACGACACCGAGGGTCTGGACATCCGCGTCCTGAACCCGGTCGAGGCGACCAAGCTGTCGGTGGAGCGCATCCGCCGCGGCGAGAACACGATCTCCGTCACCGGCAACGTGCTGCGCGACTACCTGACCGACCTGTTCCCGATCCTGGAGCTGGGCACCAGCGCCAAGATGCTGTCGGTCGTCCCGCTGATGGCGGGCGGCGGCCTGTTCGAGACGGGCGCCGGCGGTTCCGCGCCCAAGCACGTCCAGCAGCTCGTCAAGGAGAACTACCTGCGCTGGGACTCCCTCGGCGAGTTCTTCGCCCTGGTGCCGTCCTTCGAGCAGTACGCCGACTTCACCGGCAACGCCCGCGCGAAGGTGCTCGCCGACACCCTCGACCGCGCCACGGCGACCTTCCTCAACGAGGACAAGTCCCCGACCCGTCGCGTCGGCGGCATCGACAACCGCGGCAGCCACTTCTACCTGTCCCTGTACTGGGCGCAGGAGCTGGCCGCGCAGACCGAGGACGCCGACCTGGCCAAGGCCTTCGCGCCGCTGGCCGAGACGCTCGCCGCGAACGAGCAGAAGATCGTCGACGAGCTGATCTCGGCCCAGGGCAAGCCGGCCGACATCGGCGGCTACTACCAGCCGGACCCGGCCAAGGCCTCCGCGGTCATGCGCCCGTCCGCCACCT
Source organism: Streptomyces sp. NPDC031340 (assembly GCF_055569945.1). Taxonomy (NCBI): domain Bacteria; kingdom Bacillati; phylum Actinomycetota; class Actinomycetes; order Kitasatosporales; family Streptomycetaceae; genus Streptomyces; species Streptomyces sp. NPDC031340. The sequence goes on along the minus strand of NZ_JBVIIE010000074.1, from coordinate 11,341 downwards.
GGAACGAGGCGCTGGCGACCCTGAGCTGACGCCGACGGACCCCGACCTTCGGGGTCCCCGCCCCACCTCCGCCCCGGCCGGCCCACCACCGCCTGCCGGGGCGGAGCCGTCACCGGGCGGAGTCGCCCGGGGCCTCGCACCGTCGGAGCCTACTCGGCCTGTGACACCGGCCCGCCACGCCGCCGAGCGGCGCAGGCCCTCACGAAGCCGCCGAAGATCCGCAGGCGGTCCGTTTCCGGCCCGTCGTCGTCCTCCGGGTGCCACTGCACGCCGACCAGCCAGCGATCGGGATCCTCCAGGCCCTCGACGATGCCGTCCTGGGCCACCGCGGCGAGGACCAGCCCGGAGCCGAGGGTGTCCACGGCCTGGTGGTGGCCGGAGCGGCCGATCAGGCTGTCGGCGCCCACGATGCCGTGCAGGCGGGTGCCGGGCAGCAGCCGGATCTTCTCGTCGAGGAACATCGGCCGGCCCTGGCCGCCACGGTGCAGCGCGAACTCCTCGATGTCGGGGATGATCGTGCCGCCCCGGTGGACGTTGAGCAGCTGGAGGCCACGGCAGATGCCGAGCACCGGCCGGCCGGCCTCCTCGGCCGCGGCGATCGCCCGCAGGGCGTCGCGGTCGGCGCGGGCGTCCACACCGTAGGAGTGCGGGACGTCGGCCAGGGGGGAACCGTAGCAACTGCCGTCGATGTCGCCGCCGCCGAGCAGGAGCAGGCCGTCGCACCGGGCCGCCACCGCGGGATCCGGCAGCGGCGTCGAGGTGTCCAGCAACTCGTACGACGCCCCGAGCCGCACCAGTGTCTCCAGCGCCACCCGGGTGAAGCGGCGGACCAGTCCGGCGACCTGCTCGTCGAGGCCGGGGAAGTTGAGGGACACCAGGACCGCGACATGCGCCACGGGACGCTCGGGGAGAGGCTGCGCCGGGGTCACCTCCTCGACCCGGACGACCGGCGTCACAGCTTGATCCACGTGCTCTTGAGGTTCGTGTACTTGTCGAGCGCGTGCAGGGACTTGTCCCGGCCGAAGCCCGACCGGCCGTAGCCGCCGAAGGGCACCGTGATGTCACTGTCGTCGTAGCAGTTCACCCACACCGTGCCGGCGCGCAGGCGACGGGAGACGCGGTGGGCGGTGGAGAGATCGGTGGTCCACAGCGCGGCGGCGAGCCCGAAGGGCGTGCCGTTGGCGATCCGGACCGCCTCGTCCACGGAGTCGAACTCGATGACCGACAGCACCGGGCCGAAGATCTCCTCCTGCGCGATCCGCATGTCCGGGTCGACCTGGTCGAACACGGTGGGTTCGACGAAATAGCCGCCGGTCTCGGCGAGGACCCGGTTGCCGCCCAGGACGGGACGGGCGCCCTCTTCGCGGCCGATGTCGATGTAGCCGAGCACCCGGTGCATGTGCTCGGACTCCACGAGCGCCCCGATGTCGACACCGGGCTCGAGCGGGTCGCCGACACGCTTGCGGCGGGAAGCCTCCAGCACCTTCTCGAGCAGCTCGTCCTTGATCGACCGGTGTACCAGCAGCCGGGAGCCGCCGGTGCAGACCTCGCCCTGGTTGAAGAAGATCCCGGTGGCGATCGCCTCGGCGACCCGGTCGAGTCCGGGGGCGTCGGGCAGGACGATCTGGGGTGACTTGCCGCCGAGTTCCAGGGAGACCTGCTTGATGTTGGACTCGGCGGCGTACTGCATGAAGCGGCGGCCGACGGGCCCGGAGCCGGTGAACGCGACGGCGTCGACGTCCATGTGCACGCCGAGGGCGCGGCCGGCGGTCGGCCCGAATCCGGGGACGACGTTGAGCACGCCGGCGGGGAGGCCGGCCTCGGCCGCCAGTTCGGCCAGCCGCAGCGCGGTCAGCGGTGACTGCTCGGCCGGTTTGACGACCACCGAGTTGCCGACCGCCAGGGCCGGGGCGACCTTCCAGATCGCCATCATCAGCGGGAAGTTCCAGGGCACCACCGCGGCGACGACGCCCAGGGGTTCGCGGGTGATCGTCGCCAGTACGTCCTCGGCCGTCGGTGCGACCTCGTCGTAGCTCTTGTCGATCGCCTCCGCGTAGAAGTCGAGGGTCTGCACCGTCACCCGGAGGTCGACGGCGAGCGCGTCGGTGAACGGTTTGCCCATGTCGATCGCCTCGATGAGGGCCAGCTCCTCGGCGTGCTCCTCGACCAGCCGGGCCAGGCGCTGCAGGACGACACGGCGTTCGCGCGGCGACCGACGTGCCCAGCGGCCGTCCTCGAAGGCGGCCCGGGCGGCGGCCACCGCCCGGTCGACATCGGTCTCGTCCCCTTCGGCCACCTCGGCGATCAGCGTGCCGTTGCGCGGTGAGACGCAGTCGAAGGTCGCCCCGCTCGCGGCGTCGACGAACTGTCCGTCGATGAACAGCCGGGTCGGCGGGGTGAGCGCGGCGGCACGCTTCTCGAGTGCGCCCCGGTCGAGCGTCGCGGTCATCGGTTGTCCTTTCTCTTGCGAGCGCGCTCCACCAGGTCGGTGAAGAGCGCCGCGTCCGAGGCGGAGCTGGTGTGCAGGTCTTCGGGATGCCACTGGACGGCGAGAATGTCGGCGCCGCGGTGCTCGACGGCCTCGATGACGCCGTCCGCCGCCGTCGCGGTCACCACGAGGCCGGCGGCGAGGTCGTCGATGGCCTGGTGGTGGTAGGACGACACCGGCACCCGCTCGGAACCGACGACGCCGTGCAGGCGGGAGCCCGGCACCACGTGCACCTCGTGAACGCGGTCGCGGTGCCCGACGGTGGTCTCCCGCAGGTGCTGGTGGAGCGTGCCGCCGAGGGCGACGTTCAGCACCTGCATGCCCCGGCAGATCGCCAGTGCCGGTATTCGTGCGGCTGTCACGGCGTGGGCCGTCGCGAGATCGAGGTCGTCCTGGAAGCCGACCACGTCGACCGTCTCCGGCAGTGGCTGCCGGCCGTAGCGCTCCGGCGCCAGGTCGGCGCCGCCCGGCATCAGGACGCCGTCGAACCTCTCCAGGCGCTCCGCCAGACCGCCGGCGGGATCGGCCGCCGGGCCGTGCAGCACGACCGGCTCACCGCCTGCGGCGTACACCGCCTCGCAGATCGCCTCGGCGGCGAGCGTCGCGCTGAACCTCAGGATGGGCACGGACTCGGCGCGGCGGCCGACGACCGCCACCAGGGGGCGCACTCAGGCCTCCTCGAAGGGGTAGTCCAGGGTGGGCAGCCACTCGTGCCATGCCGCGCGGTGCCTGCCGTCCTCGATCACCCGGGCGAGCGCGGCGTCCAGCTCCGCGCGTACCTCGGGCCGGTCCTTGGCCACCCCAACGCCCCAGCGGTTCGCCGTGCGCACGGTGAAGGCGACCTCGAACCGGGGATCGTTCTCCCCGAGAGGCACGAACACGACGTCGTCGTCGACCACCGCGTCCACGTCCCCGGCGTCGAGCGCGGCGAGCATGTCGCCGTACACGTCGTCGGAGCCGTCGGACCCGAACCCGACCAGGACGGCGCCGGCGAACGTCTCGGCCAGCGCCATGTTCGTACTGCCGTCGATGGCGGCCACTCGCCGCCCGGCCAGGTCACGGGCCGAGGTGATGCCCGAGCCACGACGGACCAGCACGCTCTCGTGGAAGATCGCGTACGGCCGGGTGAAGTCGACCTGGGCCTGCCGGGCCGGGGTGATGCCCTGCCCGCACAGCACCCCGTCCGCGGCGTGCGCCCGCACGGCCGGAAGCATCTCGGCCCACGGCACGCGGACCCACTCGACCGGCCGGCCGAGTTCGGCGGACAGCAGCTCGGCCACCGCGGGCTCGAAGCCGGTGCGGCCGTGTTCGGGGGACCACGACGAGAACAGCGGGGGCGCCTCGGCGTCCAGGCAGGCCAGCCGCAGCGGTGTGCCGGCGCTCACGGGGCGTCCTCCCAGTAGGTCGAGCGCTCCCAGTCGGTGACGTGGCCGCAGAACCGGGCCCATTCGTCGGCGTGGTAGTCGACCAGGAGGGCGGAGAGTTCCTCGCCGAGTGCCGAGGTGATGACGGTGTCCCGGCGGAAGGCGGTGATCGCCTCGCCCAGCGTCATCGGCAGTTCGGGGAAGCGGGCGTCCTGCGTGCCCTCGTACGAGGAGCCCTGGTCGGGTTCCCCGGGGTCGACGGCGTTCTTCAGGCCGTCCTCGCAGGCCGCGATCATGACGGCGTGCGAGAGGTAGGGGTTCACCGCGGCGTCGGGCAGCTTGTACTCCAGGCGCCCGTTGGCGGAGAGCCGGACGGTGCAGGTCTTGTTGTCCATGCCCCAGTTGATCTTCGAGGGCGCGAACTGACCGGAGTCCCAGTAGCGCTTGTAGGAGTTGACCGTCGAGCCGTTGATCAGCATGGCGCCGGCGGAGTGGAGGAGGAGGCCGCCGAGCGCGTGCCGGCCTTCCTCGGTCAGGTGCAGCTCGGTGACGTCGGGGTTCTCCAGCACGTTCACGCCGTCGCGCCAGAGGCTGAAGTTGTGGTGGCAGCCGTTGCCCATCATCCCGGTCGCCGGCTTGGGCATGAAGCTCGCCTCGATGCCGAGTTCGCGGGCGACCTGCTTGCAGACCTGCCGGTAGGTGATCAGCCGGTCCGCGGTCAGATCGGCATGGTCGTACATGAAGTTGAGCTCGATCTGGAACTCGTCCTCGTAGTCGCCCTCGATCATGTCGAGACCGAGTGCCTGGGCGTAGTCGATCACCTTCTTGACGATCGGCCGGTTCCGCTCGAGGTGCTCGATGTGGTAGGCCGGGCTCGACGCGGGCCGGAACCGGGCCTGAAGTCCCTCCCCCTTCCAGGTCATCTCCGGTTCGCAGCCGGTGCGCATCTCCAGGCCGGTGCGCTGGGTGAACTCGCGGTGGACGCGCCTGAGGAGGCCACGGGCGTCACAGGCGTACGGCGCGCCGGCGCCCTCGCTGAGGTGGTCGGGCTCGTAGAGCCGGCAGAAGACCCGTGCGAAGGAGGTGTCCCACGGCAGTACCGCGAAGGTCTCCAGGTCGGGGATCGCGGTGTACTCGGCGGCGTTGACGCCGCCGCCGAGCAGCAGTCCCTCCCGTGTGGTCTGCAGGTTCGCGATCGCGGTGCGGTGCTGCTGCACGCCCTTGACCGCGGCCCGCTCCAGGTGACGGGCGGGCATCACCTTGCCGACGACGCGGCCGGTGATGGACACGGACTGGTAGTAGACGTACTTGACGCCCAGGTCTTCGATCGTGGCGAGAACCTCAGCGAGGCGCGGGCCGGCCGCGTTCTCCTGACGGTGCTGATCGAGCGCGCTTGTGGTCACAGGTGTTTTCCTGTCAGGTCGTGGGGCCGCGTCAGGCGGTCGGGGCGAGGGCGGCGAACTCGTTGCGGAGATCGCGCTGCCGGGCGGGGCTGATGTTGACGGCGAGGGTGCCGACCAGGCGCCCGCCGCGGTGATACCTGGCCAGTACGCCGCCGGCCAGGTGGTGCGGGTCGCCTTCTTCGACACGGACCTCGTCGGCCAGGGCCGGCGAGCCGTAGCTCTGGAAGCGAAGTCCGAGTTGGTCGCTCCAGAACGACGGCACCGGGGCGAACGGCATGCCGTCGGGCGGGTCGCCCGCGAGCAGCGCGACGAGCGTGGCGGCGGCCCGCTTGGCGGTGTCGGTGGGGATGGACCAGTGCTCCACCCGCCTGGGGACCTCGTCGAAGAGCGGGTTGGGGAAGCGGGCGATGTCACCGACGGCGACCGCGCGCGGCGCGCCGGCGACTTGTAGCTGATTGTCCGTCAGGACGCCGTTTTCCAGCGGAAGTCCGTTGCCCTCCAGCCACTCGGTGTTGCAGACCGAGCCGACCGCCTCCACGACGATGTCGGCCGGCCGGGTCTCGCCGCTGCCGAGGACCACACCGGTGACCCGGTCGTCGCCGGTGAAGGAGGTGACTCCGGTACCGAGAACGAACCAGATGCCCGCCGCCTCATGGTGGCGTCGCACAGCCGTGGCGAGCGGTTCGCCGATCACTCGTGCCATGGGCGGGCCCGCCGGCTCGACCACGGTCACCGTGTGCCCCAGGGTGCTCAGCGTCGCCGCGACCTCGCAGCCGATGAAGCCGGCTCCGATCACGACGATCCGGGCGGGCCCGCGCTCCGGCAGGGCGGTGCGCAGTCCGTGGCAGTCCTCCACGGTCCGGAGTACATGGCGGCCAGCCGCGGGGCCGGGTGCGGTGAGCCGGCGGGGGCGCAGTCCGGATGCCACGACCAGTCCGTCGTACGCGGCACGGTGGCCGGACTCGGTGGTGAGCGTCCCGGCCGCCAGGTCCGCCGAGACGACGGCGTCGCCCAGCCGGAACTCCACGTCCGCGGCGCCGGCCCGGCGTCGGAAGGACAGCCGCTCGGCGAGTCCGGACGGGTCGGCGGCCCGGGGATCCGCGAGTACCTCCTTGGACAGGGGCGGCCGGTTGTACGGCGGGTGCGGCTCGGCGCCGAAGACCGTGATCGGTCCGCGGTGGCCGGCGGCGCGCAGTTGCTCGGCGGCCCGGAGGCCGGCGAGCGAGGCGCCGACGACGGCGACTCGTGGCAGGCCGGCCATCAGCCCTCGATCAGGATCGCCTGCACGGGGCAGACATCGGCGGCTTCCTCGACGTACTCCCGCATCGCTTCGTCGGGCGTGCCGTCGTACTCGAGCCGGCCCTCGTCGTTCATCCGGAAGACCTCGGGCGCGGCGATGGCGCACTGGCCGTGGTCCTGGCACAGGGACAGGTCGACTTTCACCTTCATGGGTGACTCCTCTTGGGGGTGGTTCTCGGGGGCTTCTCGGTGGTCAGGAGGCGGGGACGAACCCGATCGGCAGGCTCATCGGCCCGGTGTTCCCGGAGTCGGGCAGCCACGTGGCACCGGGCAGGAGACGGATGTCGCGCATCCGGCGGGCCAGCAGCGGCAGCGCCTCGCTCATGTCGGAGCGGGCGACGAAGTGCCCCAGGCAGTGGTGCGCGCCACCGCCGAAGCCGAAGTGGGGCTTGCGCTCGGCGGTGATGTCGAACCCCTCGGGGAAGACGCGCGGGTCGGTACCGGCGGACTCGCTGTACAGGTGCACCGTGGTCCCGGCGGTCAGGTCGAGGCCTTCGAAGGTGAAGTCCTCCAGCACCTCACGCGTGACCCAGCGGACGGTCGGGTTCACCCGCATGACCTCCTCGACCGCCTTGCCGCCGAGTTCGGGGCGTTCGGCCAGCAGGTCCCATTGGTCGAGGTGGCGGCTGAAGGTCTGCATGGCCAGCCCGAGCTGGTTGCGGGTGGTGTCGAAACCGCCGAAGATCAACAGCACCATGCCGTTGCGCAGTTCGGTGTCGCTGAGCCGGCCGTCCTCGGCGCGGGAGGCCTTCACCAGCGCGGTGACGAAGTCCTCTCGCGGGTTGGCCCGGCGATCCGCGATCAGCGCGTCGCAGTAGTCGTGGAGCCGGGCGAGCGCCGCCTCGATCCTGGGCAGGTCCTCGCGGAGCGTGACGCCCATCGCGAGCCCGATGGTGGCCGACTCGCGGGCGATGACCGGCCACTCCTCCTCGGGCAGGCCGAGCATGATCGCGATCACCCGGGCGGCGTACGGCTCCGCGAACTCGCTGACGAACTCGCACTCGTCGGACTTGGCGAAGCCGTCGATCAGTTCGGTGGCGAGTGCCTGGAACCGCGGCACCAGCCCACCGATCAGCTTCGGTGAGAACGCCGGGTTCATCAGCCGCCGCAGCCGGTGGTGCTCCGCGCCTTCCTTGTTCAGGATCCAGCTCGCCCACCACTGCGCGAACGGGCCCTCGGTGACCCCGTTGTGGGACGGCCACGCCACGCTGCCCTGGCGGAGCTTGGGGTGCTTGAGCAGCCGACTCATCTCGTCGTAGCGCAGGACCGCGATCCCGTACGGCGTGGTGGCGTACCAACTGCGCTCGCGAGCGGCGTGCACCTCCTGGGAGGTGATCGAGAAGGACGGGTCGGCCACGTCCAGGACGGGAGGGGAACCGGGGGCGAGGGTCGACATGGACAACCTCCAGAGAGCTTGGGCCATCGGCGTGGCCCAATACTCTGGAAATAGAGTTTAAGTTGTCAAGAGCTCCCCTACCGATTCGCCGGCGCCTCCGGTTCCGCGAGCGCCAGGACCCATCCGGTGCCCACGGGCAGCTCCGCCACGTCGGTGAACGCACCCACGCCCGCCGGCCCGGAGACCGTCGGCATCCGCAGCAACCGCGCGCCGATCACCCAGCGAGGCGTGTTCGCCGCGATCACCCGGCGCTCGGTGTTGACGATGACCGCGTCGGCCGGCGCGCCGCGCAGCACGCCGATCAGCCGGCGCTCGAGCTCGCCGACCGGCAGATCCACTCCCGCGACGCCGAGGAAGTCACCGTCCGCGGTGATCGGGACGGCCGCGGTCACGACGTACAGCTCGGAGCCGGAGTAGTCGACGTACGGGCCGTAGGCGACCCGGCGCCGCGACTGCTGGGCGAGCTGGAACCACTCCATCTGGAGGTAGTCGTAGACGTCGATGCTGTTGGGGTCGAAGTTGAGCCGCAGCCGGACCGCCCGCTCGCCCTGCCGTTGCCACCAGGCCATGTACCGGTCCCGGTGGTCGATCCGCCCGGGAGCGGCGGCGAAGCCGAAGCCGACCGCGAGCCGGTCCTCGGTGACCAGCTCGACGAGCAGCCTCCGCACCTCGCCGAGGTGGGCCTCGGACCAGCCCGCACCGCCCGGCGGACGGCTGTCGACGACGGCCTCGGCGACGCGGGCGAGCCGGGCGAACACCGGGTCGAGCACGTCGGAGGCCGCCCGAGCCAGGATGGCGGCGTCGGGCTCGGGCAGCTTTGCGTTCACAGCTGCGCTCCTTCCTCGGTCAGCAGGAGATGGAGGGCGGTGAGTCTGTGCAGGTTGCCCCCCACGTGCTCCTCGGTGAGCCGTCGGGCCTCCGCGCCGTTCTCCGACACCACCGCGGTCGCGATCGCGTGATGGTCCTCCACCACCGCGTCGAGATCGATCTCCCGGCCGAGGGGCAGCCAGAGCAGACCGGACACCTCTGCCTGGAGGTTTGCCTCGAGCCGGGTCAGGCGCGTGGACTGGGCGGCCACCGCCAGCTCGATGTGGAACCGGCAGTCGGCGCGGATCCGGTCACCGAGGTTGTCCGCCGTGCGCAGTTGCTCGGTCAGGCTGAACAGCCGGCGGACGTTGACCGCCGAAGCGCGCTCCGCGGCGAGCTGGGCCGACCGGCCGGCCACGGCCAGATGCTCGTCGACGAGGTCGCGCAGCTCCGAGACCGTCATCGCGGCCAGGCGCTGGCGCTGCGGCTCGATCGGCGGCGACTCGGGATGGCGGACGAACGAGCCACCGCTGCGTCCCCGCTTGGTCTCGACCAGGCCCTGCTCACGCAGTTCGGCGAGCGCCTCGCGCACCGTCATCGGCGCGACGTTGAACTGGGCCGCGAGGTCGACCTCCACGGGCAGCTTCTCCCCGTCGCTCAGCAGCCCCAGGTGGATCGCCTCGCTTATCCGCTGGACGACCTCCTGGGCCCGGCCGGCCCCCGACGACGGCCCGAGAAGCGCAGCGAACGCGGACATCTACCGGCCTCCTTCCACCCCCGGCGGTCTGGGGCGCGCTCAATGTAGTCGATCGGCTCCGCCAAACGCTTGACGCTTAACACCTACAATTGTAGTTTTCCGCGAAACCCGCAGTGTGAGTTGCAACCGTCCCCGATCCACAGGAAGACCGGATGACCAGTACGACGTCACCATCGGCGGAGTCCGACGGCTGTCCCCCATCCCGCCATCACGACGACGCGGCCCATCTCCATGCCCTGGGCTACCAGTCGGAGTTCAAGAGGGACATGAGCCCCTGGGCGAACTTCTCGCTCGGTTTCACCTACCTGTCCCCGGTAGTCGGTGTCTACACGCTCTTCGCGTACGCCCTCGCCCAGGGCGGCCCGCCGATGATCTGGAGCTTCCTGATCATCGGCGTCGGCCAGCTCATGGTGGCGCTCGTCTTCAGCGAGGTGGTCGCTCAGTTCCCGGTCGCCGGCGGGGTCTACCCGTGGGCACGCCGGCTCTGGGGCCGCCGGTACGCCTGGATGACCGGCTGGGTCTACCTGGTCGCACTCCTGGTCACGATCGCCTCGGTGGTCTACGGAGCCGGCCCCTACATAGCGGCCGCGTTCGGCTTCGAGCCCACCGTGAACACCACCATCGTGTGCGCGCTGGTCCTGCTGGCCCTGGCGACCCTGATCAATTTTCTGGGCACCAAGGTGCTCGCCATGGCCGCGCTGATCGGGTTCACCGCCGAGATCCTCGGCGCGCTCGCGGTCGGCGGCTGGCTGCTGATCGCGCACCGGGAGCACGGCCTCGGCGCCCTGTTCGACACCTTCGGCGCCGGAGGCGACGGCAGCTACCTCCCCGCGTTCGCCGCCGCCGCGCTGATCGGCGTCTTCCAGTACTACGGCTTCGAGGCGTGCGGCGACGTGGCCGAGGAGGTCCCCGATCCGGGCCGGCTGATCCCCAAGGCGATGCGCCGCACCATCTACATCGGCGGTGCCGCGGCGACCTTCGTCTGCCTCGCCCTGATCCTGTCGGTCACCGACTTCGGGGCCGTCATCTCCGGGAAGGACGCCGACCCGGTGAGCACCGTGCTCCACCAGGCATTCGGTACCGTCGGCGCCCGGGTCGTGCTCCTCGTGGTGCTGCTCTCGTTCCTCTCCTGCGCCGTGAGCCTGCAGGCGGCGGCCAGTCGGCTGGCCTACTCCTACGGCCGCGACGGGATGATCGTCGGCAGCTCGCTGCTCAAGAAGTTCTCCCAGTCCAAGCATGTCCCGCCGTACTCACTGGCCCTCGCCGCCCTGGTGCCGGCCGCGATCGTGCTCGGCTCGAAGTTCTCGGCCGACGCGATCACGAAGATCGTCAGCTTCGCCGCGCTGGGCATCTACATCGGCTTCCAGATGGTCGTGCTGGCCGCACTCCGCGCCCGGCTCAAGGGCTGGGTGCCGAGCGGCAAGTACACCCTGGGGCGGTGGGGCCTGCCGGTGAACATCGCGGCCCTCGTCTACGGCATCGCCGCCATGGTCAACATGGCATTGCCCCGTACGCCGGACTCCCCCTGGTACGACAACTGGATCGTGGCGCTGTCCGGGCTCGCCGTGATCGGCCTCGGCCTGGTGTACATGGCGGTGCATCCGCTCCATGACCGCAGCACCGCGCCGTACGACGACGCGATCCCGAAGGAGCCTGTGAAGAGCTGACCGCGGAGACGGATACGCGGAAGGGGGGGGGGGGGGGGGGGGTTCCCCCCCCCCCCCCCCCCCCGGGGGAAGAACCACCGCGGTGACCGGGGGCGAGTTCCGCGACGGGGTCCCCCCCCCCCCGGTTTCGGAACGTTTGTTTTTTTTTCTTTCACTCTTC
>NZ_JBVIIE010000073.1:29656-42230 GCF_055569945.1 Streptomyces sp. NPDC031340 | reverse complement strand
TTCGTCGTTGCCCGTCTGTTATTGTTCACACGCCCCCTAACCCACCCCCCCCCCCCCCCCCCCCCCCCCCCCCCCCCCCCCCCCCCCCCCCGCGTCTGCAACCCTGAACCGGCCGGCCCCACCTCGGAGTACGACGATGACTGAACGATGGAAGCACCGCGCCGCCGACCGCACCCTCATGGTCCAGGTGGTGACCACGAGCCTGCTGCTCGCCTTCACCGTGGGCGGTGTCTTCCTCACCCGGGCGGTCGCGGCCAAGGAGCCGCTCGTCCTGTGGCCCGGCCTCGTGCTGTCCGCCGTCGCCTGCGCCGTCTTGCTGCGCCGCCGCAGCCACCCTCTCGTCGTGCTCCTGGTGACCACGGCATGCATCATGACCGAGGGGTTCCTGGGATACCTCCTGACGCCGCTGCTCATGGGCCCGATGCTGGTCGCGCAGTACACGGTGAGCCTGCTCCCCGATCGCAGGACCACCTGGTACAGCGCCGCCGCGGCCACGGCCGGGATCGCACTCACCGGCTTCATCGCCACCGACTCCCCGCACGAGTGGATCATCGGCCTCGTCAACCCGGCAGCCTGGGTCCTGATGGTCGCCTCCTTCGGCAGCTACGTGCGCGTGCGCCGCGAGTACGCCGCCGCCCGCGCCGAGCACGCCGCCCAGGAGCGGGAGGAAGAGACACGCCGACGAGTGATCCAGGAACGCATGCGTATCGCCCGCGAACTGCACGACGTAGTCGCCCACCATCTCGCGCTCGCCAACGCCCAAGCCGGCACCGCCGCCCATCTGGCCCGGACCCATCCCGACCAGGCCATCGCCATGATCGAGAAACTGCCGGAAGTGACCGCCTCGGCCCTCCGCGAGCTCAAAGCCACCGTCGGCCTGCTCCGTCAGGACACCGACTCCCAGGAGCTGGCTCCCGCACCGGGCCTGGAACAGCTGCCACAGCTCGTCGAAACCTGCGCGTCAGCGGGCCTGGACGTCTCGGTCACCCGCGAGGGCCGGCCACGACCGCTCCCATCCGGCCTGGACCTCACGGCCTACCGGATCGTCCAGGAAGCACTCACCAACATCACCAAGCACGCCGCCACACCCTCCGCACGGGTCCGGCTGGACTACACCCCTCACGACCTGATACTGACCATCACCAACGAAGCCGGCACACGCCCTGCGGCCGCTGCCGGCTTCCCCGGCCACAGCCGTGGCTACGGACTGCTCGGCATGCGCGAACGCGCCCTGTCGGCAGGCGGAACGTTCCACGCCGGCCCGCGGCCCGAAGGCGGCTTCGAAGTCGCCTGCACGCTCCCCCTTCCCAGCTCCGAGGAAAGCACCTCATGACCATCCGCGTTCTGCTCGCCGACGACCAAGCGCTCCTCCGGGCCACCTTCCGCATCCTCATCGACTCCGACCCCGACATGACCGTCGTGGCGGAGGCAGCCGACGGTCAGCAGGCCGTAGAACTCACCCTCGAACACCGTCCCGACATCGTCCTCATGGACATCCGCATGCCCGGCACCGACGGGCTGGCCGCCACGGCCGACATCTGTGCCCGGACCGAACTGTCGAGCACCCGGGTCCTCATCCTCACCACGTTCGAGAACGACGAGAACGTCGCCATGGCCCTGCGGTCCGGGGCGAGCGGATTCCTCGGCAAGGACGTCGGCCCCGACGTCCTACTGGCAGGCATCCGCACCGTGGCCGCGGGCGACTCCCTGCTCTCCCCCACGGCCACCCGTGCCCTGATCACCCGCTTCCTGGCCACCCCGGCCGACCACGTGCCCCTCACCGCGCCGGAACGCCTCACCCTGCTCACCGAACGCGAACGCGAGGTCATGGCGCTCGCCGCGCTGGGCAAGTCGAACCACGAGATCGCCGACCAGCTGGTCCTCAGCCCCCTGACCGTGCGCAGCCACGTCTCCCGCGCGATGACCAAACTCCACGCACGCGACCGGGCGCAACTGGTCGTGATCGCCTACCAGAGCGGTCTCGTCCGGCCGGCCCCCGGCGGCTGACGCTGGGTGCTTCCCGCACCCGCGGGGATGGTCCCAGGTCGCCCGGTTCGAAGATGTTGCCCTCGATGTGCTCCCCGCACCCGCGGAATGGTCCCGGGAGCCGCAGGGGCCCATTCCAGGCCGGGACTACACTGGTCGCTGGCGCGGGGGCGCTGCTGCTGGAGGACTGGATCCGCATGGACAGGCTGCTGCCCCACCCCCGTACGCCCGTCGGTTACCGGCGCGACGGCCGCCCCATCTTCCCCATCCTGGGCGCTGACACCACCGACCCGTCCAATCAGCAGCTCGCGCCTACTCTGCCTGCCCCACCAACGGAACCGGCCGCGCCGCCGGTGCCCGGGCAGGGCCTGGACCAGGAGACGCTGAACCGGCTGCTGGCCCGCGAGAAGCAGCAGGGTGAACGTGCGGCCCTACGCCGGCTTGTCGAGCAGTTGGGCTTCTCGAAGGCGGACGACCTGACCGCGTTCGTGGAGCAGCAGCGTGAGGTGCAGCAGGCGTCTCTGTCCGAACTGGAGCGCCGCGAGCAGGCCGCCGCTGAGCGGGAGGCCAACGCCGTGCAGCGTGAGGCTCAGGCCGTCGCCCGGGAGCGGGCGGCAGCACGCCGCGCGGTCCTCGTGGGGCTGGGTGCGACCGGCGCGGATCTGGCCGACGCCGAACTGCTCCTGACCGTTGAGGACGACGCCGACGAGACGGCCATCACCGAGGCCGCCGAGGCCTTGAAGGCGCGCAGGCCCGAGCTGTTCGGGTCCTCCACCGCCGCGGTGCCGCCGGCCGCGCCCGGTGGCTCCCCTGCGGGCGGGCCGCCGCCGCGCGGCGCGAACATGTCCAAGTCCGGCGCGCACGGCCCAGACATGGCCCGCCAGCGGGGCCGGAGCTAGGATGCGGCCGCCACGCTGGGCGCGCTCAAGCCACCAGGGAAGGCGTCCCACGTACTCGCCGGGTCCCAGGATCACGCCTGGCCTCAGGAACACCGCGGCGTCGCCGAAGGCCTCGGCCACGGCACGCTCCCCGCCGGCCTTCTGGAACCCGTACTGCGTGGGCGAGCCGTCCTCGCCGGTGTAGCCGTAAGACTCGTCGGCGTCCGGCGGACAGTCGAGGAGCGGGGAGGCGTCGGTGAGCGGCTGGTGCGGCCATCCCTCGTACACGGACACGGTGGAGATGTGCACCCAGCGGGCTGCGGCCGGGCGCAGCGCGGTGGCAGCCGTGAGGACATCCCGTGGGGGGAAGTCGGAGCTTGAGGTGTCGATGACGGCATCCCACGGCCCGTGTCCGGCGAGGCGTTCGAGGTCGGCCTGGCTTGTTCGGTCTCCGTGGACCTGCTCCACGTCGTCCACGTTGTGCCCGGAGCGCCCGCGGTTGAAGCTGGTGACCTGCCACCCTTTTCTCAGCGCGCTCTTCGCGATGTGCCTGCCCAAAACCAGGTGCCGCCCATGACCAGAATCCTCATGGGGCGATCCTGCCGTGCGGGCCTGCACGGGTGGAAGTGCGCTCCCCCACTGCAGGTCCTCAACTGACCCAACCTCGCCGTTTCACTTGGGGTGATGAGACGTCGCTGATCGTCTGCTGCCAGGTGGGCGAGGTGACTTCGTTGCTTGAGCATGGCGGAGTCACGGCGCGGGGGTCGGGTTCTCCCCCGGTCCTGTAAGCCGTCCGCATGCACGGGCCGCGAGGTCAGCCGTATGCCCGGGCTCACGCAGGTCGGGCACGGGCTCGTGTTCCTGACGGACCGCAGCTTGCGGATCCGTCGCTGGTCGTGACGGGGTTCGCGCCGCCGGTCCGGGGCCGTCCGGCCGCGTGACGTGTCGAGCAGGCCCACGCCGCCGTTCGAGCCGCCGGGTGCCGGTACCGGGTATCCGTGTCCGCCGCCGAGCCCGTGACCTCGGGTCGGACGTCGGGAACGTCCGTGTCGCCGATGCTCGCCGCGAAGGTTTCGAGGGCTCGCAACAAGCCTTCTTCCGTACATGGCCCCTCTTCAGGACATCGATCAGGACCGGCCGGTCACTGCGCGTGCCTGTGCGCTGCCGGAGCCGGCGGACACGAGAACGCGTACGTCCCATGCATCGAGTTCCAGGTCCGAGCCCGCGGACACCGGCGTGCCCGTGAGGGCATCGCGGAGGTCCGTCGGGGCGGGGACCCTCACGGGCTCCCAGTTCCAGTTGTGGACGATGTGCACGCGGCGTCCGTCGGGCGAGGTGCCGGTGGTCGCGGTGACCGACGCGGGAAGACCGCGCCACCCGCTGCTCGCGGCCGGGGCGAGCCACTCGGCCAGCGCCCGGGCGAGGTCGCGGCCCGGCACCGTGCCGACACAGGTGACGCGGCCCGCACCGTGGCGGCGCGTGGTGACGGCGGGCCAGCGGCCGAAGTGCGGGTCCTCGTACGTGGCGAGGATATCGGCGTCGACCGCTGTGAGGCCGTCGATCCACTGCGTCGCCGTGGCGTTCGCCGGTATCTCGAACGGGCTGCCGGGCACTGCGCGGACCGGGACGGCGCGCGAGAGGTTGCTGAACTCGTCGTACGACATGCCCGCGGCGTCGGTGAGACGGGCGGGGGCCGGTTCGGTACGGGCGCGTGCCTCGTGGTCGGCGTAGGCGGTGCGCGGGCCCAGTACCAGGTGGCCGCCGGCGTGGGCGTACGCGGCGAGCCAGTCGAGCGTGGTGTCGTCGACGACGTACAGCGCCGGGGCGACGAGGACGGGGTGGCGCCGTACGGCCTCCTGCGGAGTCATCCCCTCCCGCTCGCCGCGGGGATCGTGCAGCTGGCGGGCGTGGACGATGCGGACCTGGCGGCCGGCGTCGAAGGCGCCGCGGTAGAAGGGGTCGAGGATGCGGTGGTAGGCGGCCGGATCCGGTTCGCCGTCGGGGGTCGCGAGCGGCGGGTACTTCTGCATGAGCCACTTGCTGGGGGTGGAGTAGACGATCGTGATGTCGGCGTCCGGCTCAAGACCTGCGACGAGCGGGCCCGCGACGTCGAACTCCGCACCGAGACGGGCGATCTCGGCATAGGTACGACCGGGCAGGCCGCTGTGCGGCAGGACGCCGCCCCAGTAGGTCTCCGCGCCGAAGCGCAGGGTCTGCCACTGCCAGTACTCGATCATTCGGGCCCCGCGGCCCACGAGAGCCCAGGCGGCCTGGCGCCACTGGCCCTCGTAGGCGGGGCGGTTGTCCCACGGATAGCCGATGGCGCCGGCGTTGGTCTCGGTGACCAGGAACGGCTCCTGCCGGGAGGAGAACATCCAGTCGGCAGTCTGGTAGAGGGCCCAGGTGCCGGTCGTCTGCCATGTCTGCTGGTGTTCGTCGGGTGTGGGGTCGGGCAGGAGCAGGCCGTCCTGCATGCCGTAGTACGGGTTCCCGGCGGTGATGTCGAGGCGGTCGGTGAGTTCGTCGTCCTCGACGGCGGGGCGGGTGTAGGAGATGCAGGTGGTGACGAACTGGTGCGGGTGGGCGTACTCGCGGACGATGTCGGCCTGCCAGCCGATGAACTCGGTGACCTGGCGGGCCTGGAACTCCCGCCAGGCGACGTCGTACTGGGGCTGTGCGTTGCCGTCTGGGGTCCACAGGTCGGCCCAGGTGGACAGGCGGTGGGACCAGTAGACCAGTCCCCACTCGCGGTTGAGGGTCTCGACGTCGCCGTACCTGGCGCGCAGGTGGTCGGTGAAGCGCTGGAAGACGCCGTGGTTGTGGAAGAGCTCCAGGCCGGGTTCGTTGTCGACCTGCCAGCCGATGACGGCGGGGTGGTCGGCGTACCGGGCGGCGATCTTGCGGATGATCCGCTCGGCGTGAAACCGGAAGGCAGGGTGGGTGAAGTCCACTTCCTGCCGGGCGCCCCAGCCGATGCGCTCACCGGTGCGCCGCTCGCCCGTGATCTCCGGGTACTGGCGCACCAGCCACGGCGGTACTGCGTAGGTCGGGGTGCCGAGGACGACCGAGATGCCGCGTTCGTGGGCGCCGTCGAGGACGGGCTGGAGCCAGTCGAGGTCGAAGCGGCCGTTCTCCGGCTCCCAGGTCGACCAGACCGACTCGCCGACCCGGATGACGGTGAAGTGCGCCTCGGCCATCAGGTCGAGGTCGGTCTTGAGCCGTTCGTCGGGCTGCGGACGGGAGCCGTAGGCGGGCGTGTACTCGTGGTAGTACGCGGCGCCGAAGAGGACACGGGCAGGCAGAGCCGCCATGAAGGGAAACCTCCGGGGAAGCGGGGAAGGGAACGAGGAATGCGCGTGCTACTGCTTGACGCCGCCGGCGGCCAGGCCGCTCTGCCAGTACCGCTGGAGCATCAGGAAGGCCAGGGCGAGCGGGACGATCGAGATCAGGGAGCCGGTCACGACCAGGGCCAGCATGTCGCTGCTGGCGCCGGCCCCGCCGTTCTGCGCCTGGTCGGCCCAGCTGGACAGTCCGACCGTGATCGGGTACAGGTGCGGATCGTTGAGCATGATCAGCGGCAGGAAGTAGTTGTTCCAGGTGGCGACGAGAGTGAACAGCAGGACGGTCACCAGGCCTGGGGCCAGCAGCCGCAGCGCGATCGTGAAGAAGATCCGGAGTTCCCCGGCGCCGTCCATACGGGCGGCCTCGATCAGGCTGTCCGGGATCGCGTCCTCGGAGTAGATCCGCATGAGGTAGAGACCGAAGGGGCTCACCAGGGACGGCAGGATGACGGCCCAGGGGGTGTTGACCAGGCCCGCCTTGGCGAAGAGCAGGTAGGTGGGGATCGCCAGGGCGGTGGTCGGGATCATGATCGCACCGAGGACGAGGTTGAAGGCTGCGCGGTGACCGCGGAAGCGGTACTTGGCGAACCCGTAGCCGGCCGCGGCCGCCAGCAGCGCGGCACCCAGGGCGCTCACACCGGCGTAGATGACCGTGTTGAGCAGCCAGCGTCCGTAGACGCCGTCGTCCTGGGTGAAGGTGGCCTTGATGTTCGACAGCAGCTGCGGGGCGTGCGAGAACCACAGACCGAAGCTGTTGAACAGATCCTGGGTGCTCTTGGTCGAGGCGACGACCAGCCAGAACAGCGGCAGCAGGAAGTACGCCAGGATGGCCAGCATGGCGATCGTGAGCGGGGTGCTGCGACGGCCGGCCGGCGACCGTCGCCGCGGGCGGGCCGCGGCGGGCAGCCGCTTCGCCTTCGAGGGGGCGGGTGCGGGTGTCACGGTGGTCATGAGGTCCTCCTGCGGTTCGCCATGAGCAGGAAGCCGTACGACACGATCACGATGACCAGCCCGAGGATGAAGGACACCGTGGCCGCGTAGTTGGTCTGCTGGCTGATGAAGGCGACCGAGTAGGCGTAGAGGTTGGCGGTGTAGGAGCTGTTGATGACGTCCGGTGCGACCTTCATCAACAGGTTGGGTTCGTTGAACAGCTGGAAGCTGCCGATCACCGAGAACAGCAGAGTGAGGGTCAACGCCGGTCGCAGTGCGGGAAGTTTGATGGACCAGGCGATCCGCCAGGCTCCGGCTCCGTCCATGGCGGCCGCCTCGTAGAGCTCGGCGGGGATGGTGCGCAGGGCCGCGTACAGGATGATCATGTTGTAGCCGACGAACTCCCAGGTCACGATGTTCGCCAGGCTGCCGAGCATCCAGCCGTCGCTGAGGAAGTGCGGGACCGGCAGGTGGAGATCGCGGCTGATCTGGGCGAAGGGGCCGAAGTCGGGGCCGTAGAGGTAGCCCCACATGAGGGTGGCGATGACACTGGGGACGGCGTACGGGACGAAGATGCCGAGCCGGATCACCTTGGCGAACCGCAGCAGGCCACTGTCCAGCGCGAGTGCGAGGACCACGGCGAGCACCAGCATCACGGGGACCTGGATGACGAAGAACAGCGCGACACGGCCGACGCCCTTGAGCAGGAGCGGGTCCTTCAGTGCCGTCACGTAGTTGTCGAGGCCGACGAAGGTCGAGCCGCCGATCAGCCGTTCCTGGAAGAGGCTCAGGTAGGCGGCGTAGCCGAGCGGGGCGAGGAAGAGCAGCAGGAACAACACCATGAACGGGGCGATGAACAGTGCCCCTGCCGTGCCGGGCCGCCGCCGGCGCGGTGGGGACTTCGTGCGGGAGACCGCAGTGGTGGTGGCCATCGTCAGCCTCCCTTGACCGTGAAGCCCTGGCTCTTGGCGAAGGTCGTGATGCGCGACTGCCAGGAACCGAGCGCGCGGACGGTGTCCGTCTTGTCGGCGAGGGACTTGCCGACGGTCTCGGTCCAGTCCGTGGCCACCCGGTCGAGGAACGGCGGCCACTGGAAGGAGGGGTCGACCTCGGTGCTGACGTCCGCGAAGACCTGGTTGACCTTCTGGCCGCCGTAGAAGGCGGGCGCGTCCCCGAGGAAGGAGGGATCGGCGAGCAGCGCCTTGGTCGCCGGGAAGAAGAACTGCTCGGTGGCGAACATCTTCGCGCTGGCGGGGTCGCTGTTGAGGAACTGTGCGAACACGGCCGCGGCGATGGGGTTCTTGGTGGAGCGGATGACCGCGGTGGTGGAGCCGCCCCAGTTGCCGGCACTGGGCTTGGCTGCGTCCCACTGCGGGAGCGGGGCGACCCGCCACTTGCCGGCGGTGGCCTTGGCGGAGCCGGAGAGGAAGGCTGGGCCCCAGGCCCCGGTGAGCCAGGTGGCGTACTTGCCCTTGTTGAGCGCGGCGTACCAGCCGTCGGTGAAGTCCGGCTCGACGCCGATCACGCCCTCCTTGGCGAGGGCGCCCCAGTAGTCGCCGAGCTTTCTGGAGACCGCGTCGTCGACGCTGACGGTGATGTCGCTCCTGCCGGAGGTCACGTAGGGCTTGCCGCCGGCCTGCCAGAGCAGGCCGTGCCAGGCGGCGGGCTGGTTTGCCGCGAGGTTGGTGAGGTAGACGTCCGGGTCGGCCTTGTGGAGCTTGCGGGCCGCCACGGCGAACTCGGCCCAGGTCGTGGGGACTTGGATGCCGTGCTTGTCGAAGATGTCCTTGCGGTACAGCATGCCCATCGGGCCGGTGTCCTGGGGGATCGCCCAGACCTCGCCGCCGCTGCCGCTGACCTGGCCCCAGGTCCAGTCCACGAAGGTGGACTTGAGCGTGGCGGCGCCGTACGGGCGCAGGTCCAGCAGGCTGCCGGTGACGGTGAAGGTCGGGATGGCCTGGTACTCCAGCTGGACCATGTCCGGGGCGCCGCTGCCGGCCTTGAGCGCGGTGCGCAGCTTGGTGTACTGGGGCGTGCCCTGGCCGGCGTTGACGATCTTGACCTTGACGGCCGGGTACTTCTTCTCGAAGAGCGCGACCTCCTTGGCGATGTTGGGGACCCAGGTCCAGAACGTCAGCTCGGTCGGGGTCTTCATGGCCTTGTCGATGTCGGCCTGGCTGACCGGCTTGGCGGAGGAACCGGTGCTGCTGCTGCCGCTGCCGCCGCTGCAGGCGGTCAGAGTGGCGGCCAGTGACAGCGCGCCCGTGGCGGCGAGAAAGCCTCGACGGCTCACGGACGACGGCACGGAGGTGGCAAAGGGTCCAGACATGGTGAACTCCCGCTGAAGGGTGTAGAGGACCGGCACACCGGGCTGCGGCGTGCTGAATTCGGGTGGGTGAGGCGCTGTGTGCGGCGTGATGGGCGGGGCAGGGAGGGCGGGCCTTGTCAGGAGGGCGCCCTCCCTGCCGGCTCCGGCCCGCACCCGTCGGGCGCGCCGTGACATGGGCTGAGGAGGGTCACGCCGGTGCGGGCGTGAGGGGGAGCGGCGGCCGGTACGGGGCCTGTTCGAGGCCCGGAGACCGGACGTGTCCGCTGCCGGGGCGCCGGGGCGGCGCCGAAGTGCGGCATGGCCTGGGCGCTGCGGCTGAGGTGATGCTCAAGCGCCGACGGCGGTGCTGAGGAATGTGGATGGCTGCGGTGCGGGCGGGCCTTCCTCCGTTCGTGGGCGGGACCGTGCGCGGTCAGGTGCGAGGGGAGTGTGCCGCCCGTGTACGACCTGGGGCGTTGCCGGGCGGCGGGGGTGCGGACGAGGAGCGGACGACGAGTTCGACCGGTGGTTGGGTCATCGGCAGCGGGTCGGCCTGCGGGCTCTCGATGGCGTGCACCAGGAGTTTCAGGCCGTCCTGCGCCATGGCGTCGAACGGCTGACGCACCGTGGTCAGCGGCGGGGTCACGTAGGCGGCGACCGGTGTGTCGTCAAAGCCGACCACGCTGACGTCCTCCGGCACCCGCCGCCCGGCTTCCACCAGCGCGCGGATCAGGCCGATGGCCATGTCGTCGTTGGCGGCGAACACCGCGGTCACGCCGGGGTCGGCAGCCAGCTCCCGGCCGGCCGCGTAGCCGGAGGCGGCCGACCAGTCGCCCACGGCGACCGGCGGCTGGGCCCGGCCGTACGCGGCGAGCGCCGAGCGCCATCCGTCGAGGCGGTCCCGGGCCGAGTACCAGCGCTGCGGGCCGGCAAGGTGGTGGACGGTGGTGTGGCCCAGCTCCAGCAGGTGCTCGGTGGCGGCCCGTGCCATCTGGCTGGAGACGATCCCGGCCCTCAAGACGTGAGGGGCGCCGAACGGCGGTGGTGCGCCGAGGACGAGGATCGGCACCTCGACCCGGGAGGAGAGATCCGCGCCGTCCTCCTCGTCGATCGGTTCGGAGACGACGATGCCGTCCACGCCCTGGTCCAGGAGCGAGTCGACCGCCCCGGCGATGCCCGCCGCCTCACCCTCCATCGTGTTGACGACACGGAGGGCGTAGCCGTTGTCCCGCACGGCACGCTCGACGCCCATGAGCAGCGAGGCCGGACCGTAGAGGGCCGTGCCGAGCGTCACCACGCCGATGGACCTGGTGCGGCCGGAGGCCAGGGCGCGGGCCGCGTTGTTCGAGCGGTAGCCGAGTTCCTCGGCGGCCGCCAGAACGCGACGGCGCACGTCGGCGGAGACGTAGGGCTCGTCGTTCATGACCCGGGACACCGTCTTCTGCGACACGCCGGCCAGGCGCGCCACGTCCACGCTGCGCGGTGCGGCCCCCGCGCCGCGCCCTGCCACTGGTGTCATTGGGTCTCCCGATCTCCGGCAGCCGTGTGGTATTCCCGCCCGGCGCACGACTGTACTGTCATGACTGCGTAGTCATGTCTACGCAGTCATGTGTACGCAGTGAGGTGGGACGCGTCAAGGCCTCGCGCAACATCTCCGAAATATTGCGTGGCCGGCCGGGCTGCACTGGCGTGCGTTGTCGCATCCCATATGGCACGCGGGCGCGCGTCGGCCCCGAATACGCCCCTGCCTCAAGTCTCGCAACGGCATGGTGGCTTGACCGGTTCCGCGCTGCCGACCTCCATTGCGCCGCTGCCTTCTGCCGAGGCGGGCCTGCACCTGCCGCTAGGCGCAGCCATCGATGTGGCCGTCGTCACGGAGGCGGGCTGCGGTGGCGCGTTTACGGGCGAGGATGCCGAGTTGCGGGGCGGCTTCCTGGGGGTTCCCTGCGGCATCCCGGAACAGAGGGCACGGCCCTCGAAGGCCGGCTCGGCCTGGAGCAGCACAGTGGACGAACCGTCGGGGGCGCAGCGGTCCCGGGTTGCTCGGCGCGTGCCGGCTCTGACTGCTGCGACCTGGCGCAACTTCCGGATGGGCCAGGCGGTCAGCCGTTCGCCGACCACCTGCGGTGACTGAACGTATTCGGACAGCCTCGTCTGGTGACCGTGCGATGCCGCCGGCCCACCTCCAGCTGTGGCCTCTCGACTTGGGGTCGGTAATGGGGAGAGTCGGTTTGAAGACGTTGGAGGACGAGCGGCCGCCGGCTCGTTCGATGAGCTCGTTCATCTGGTTGCGGCTGAGCTTCTCCAGGGGGCCGGTCATCGCGCCGGTGACGACCACGGTCATCCCGGCCAGTGGTCCGCCCGCACGCTCGGTGTTCTCGTCGTGGTCGTCGGCGTCAGCGTCGGACGAGGCGGGTGGGGTGACGGCGGGTTCGGTCATGTTCACCCCGGCGGCGGCGAGTTGCTGGAGGTGCCGGAGCATAAGCGGGTGTCGGAGCTGGAGCGGCTGCGGCTGGGCCCGATGAGGGTGTCGGGCAAGGCGATGGAACTGGCTCTGGATCGGGCCCGTGAGGTGCGGGGCCTGGGTGCTGGCGCGGTCGACGTCAGCCGGTTCCCGGCCGCGCGGATGATGGGGCTGGCCCGGTACGGGCTGACCTCGAAGGCGCCGACGCTGAAGCGGCTGGAGGTCACCAGGCAGACTGCCACCCTGCTGGCGACCGTGCGGCATCTGGAGACCGCGACGGTGGACGACGCGCTCGATCTGCTGCACGCGCTGATGGCCAACCAAGCTGCTCGCGAAGGCCGAGCGGATGGGCAACGACGCCAAGCTCAAGGCTCTGCCGCAGCTGCGGAGGGCGGCGAAGAAGGTCGCTGCGGCGGTCGACGTGCTGATGACGACGCCGCCCGCGACCGACACCGGTGAACTCGTTTCCGTGGTCGACGCCTGGTCGGCAATCGAGCAGGTCGTTCCGCGCGAGCAGTTGGCCGAGGCGCTCGCCACGATCGCCGCGGTGGTCCCGGACCCGGACGGGGGGGGGGGGGGGGGGGGGGGGGGGGGGGGGGGGGGGGGGGCGGGAGGGGGGGGGGGGGGGGGGGGGGGGGGGGGGGGGGGGGGGGGGGGGGGGGGGCGT
>NZ_JBVIIE010000073.1:0-29649 GCF_055569945.1 Streptomyces sp. NPDC031340 | reverse complement strand
GTTCCCCCACCCCTCAGGGTGGGGTCGGGGGGCCACGACGCGGAATGGCGGGCCGAACTGGTCGCCCGCTATGGCACCGTGCGCGGTTTCATCCGCCTGTTGGTCGAGGTCATCGACTTCGGCGCGGTCGAGGCTGGTGTCCCGGTCGTGACGGCGCTGAAACGGCTGCCTGAGCTGATCGGCCGCAAGAAGGTCGGCGCCGAGGAAGTCGCCTCCGACCTGGTGACCGGCTCGTGGCGGCGGCTTGTGTTCGCCAACCCCGGCCTGCCGCACGGCGTGGTCGACAAGGCCGCGTACTCGTTCTGCGTCCTGGAGCACCTGCATCGCTCGCTGCGCCGGCGGGACGTGTTCGCCAGGGACGGCGACCGCTGGGGCGATCCGCGCGCCAAGCTGCTGGCCGGGGCCAAGTGGGCGGCCGCCGAGCCGAAGGTGCTCACCGCGCTCGGTCTGGAGAGCGAGCCCGCCGGACACCTCGCCGAACTCGCCTCCGCCCTGCACGCCGCGTATGTCCAGGTCGCCGCCGGGCTATCGGGCAACACCGCGCTGGAGGTGGTGGGCGGGAAGCTGAAACTGGCCAAGCTCAGCAAGGCCGAGGAGCCCAAGCTCATGCCGCCGTTCAGGCAGTTGGTCAACGGCATGCTGCCGAAGGTCGACTTCCCCGAACTGCTGTTGGAGGTCGCCGAATTGACCGGCATGGAGGAGGTGTTCACGCACATCTCCGGCGCCGACTCCCACATGGAGAGCTTTGCCACCAGCCTGTGCGCGGTGCTGCTGTCAGAGGCATGCAACGTCGGGTTCACCCCAGTCATCAAGCCGGGCGTCCCGGCGCTCACCCGTGGCCGCCTGGTCCAGGTCGACCAGGGTTACTTCCGGGCAGAGAACATCTCGGCGGCGAACGGCCTGTTCATCGAGGCGCAGGCGAAGATCGACGTCGTCCGGGCGTGGGGCGGCGGCCTGGTCGCTTCCGCCGACGGCGTACGGTTCACCGTCCCGGTACAGACCCTGTACGCCGGTTCGAATCCTCGCTATTTCGGTCTGCGGCACAAGGGCGCAACGTGGTTGAACGTGGTGAACGACCAGGTGATGGGACTGGGCGGGGTGGTCGTGCCGGGCACCCTGCGCGACTCGCTGTTCATCCTGGACGCCATCCACGCCCGCGACGGCGGCCCGAAGCCGGAGACCGTCATCACGGACACCGCGTCTTACTCCGACATCGTCTTCGGCCTGTTCGCGATCTGCGGCTACCAGTTCTCACCGAGGATCGCCGACATCTCCGACGCCCGGTTGTGGCGCACGAACACCGCGGCCGACTACGGGCCGCTCCAGCCGGTCTCGAACCACACCATCCGCCTGGACCGCATTCGCGCCCACTGGGGTGACATGCTCCGCGTGGCAGGCTCCCTGACCCTGGGCGAGGTCCCCGGCCACGACCTTATCCGCATGCTCTCCCGCGACGGCCGGCCCACAGGGCTCGGCGACGCGTTCGCCCACTACGGGCGGATCTTCAAGACCCTGCATCTACTCCAGTTCGTCTCTGACGAGGGATACCGGAGGATGATCGGAGCTCAGCTCAAGCAGATGTCGATGCTGAAGAGCCGGCTCATCCGCCCCGTATCCGGTCAGGAATGGCTGATGGCCACGGTCGGCGTCAGCCTCTACCTCGCGCTGCTCGGGCTGTTCTGGCTGCTCGTCGGCTCCATCGTCCGGCGCTCGGCGGGCACCGTCACGATCATGATCGCCGCGATGTACGTCGTCCCACTGGTGATCGTTTCGACCATGGGTGCGGAATTGCAGTACAGGATGCGGGCTCTGCTGAGTTACGACTTCTTGGACCAGTTGTTCGCCTTCTACTCCTCCGACAACGCCTTCGACCACGGCCCGATGCGCTGGGAGCCGGTGTGGATCATGCTGGGTCTGACGGTCGCGACGTACGCCGCCGCGTACGCGCGGCAGCGGAGCCGGGACGTGTGAGGAACCCTCGGAGACGAGGCGCGTCGCGGGACCGCTGCGCCCGGGTGGTGGCCACCGGCCACCTCCGGTCTCCGCGCGTCCGCGAGAGCGACGACCGCGAAGGGCAGCGCCTGCTGCGGATCGTCCGCCGGGGCAGCGGGTCGGGGTGATGTGGCGGCGGGCCCGGATGGTGCTGCTGTCCGCGCAAGCATGACCGTGGCGAAGATCACCGAGGCGCTCGGCCCCGGACCGGCCGGCGGGGAGCCGTCCCGCCCCGCTTCCCGGAAGTCGTGCCGCCGCGCCCGGGAGTTACCGTGTCCGCCATGACGGGCATATTCGGCCACCGGCGATGGCTGCGGCGGCATGTCGGGTTCGACGGGCGGGCCGGGCAGGCGGCGTTCGAGGCGCTGCACCTGGCCTCCCTCGCGGCCCCGGCGCTGCGCGGCGGGCTGACCGAGGCGTCGGCCGGGGCGGCCGCGCGGCACCTGCGTGAGCTGCTGGGGGTGCCGGCGCTGGCCGTCACCGACACCGGGCGGCTGCTCGCCTGGGACGGGGCCGGGAAGCGACACGGCGCGGCGGCCGTGGAGCTGGCCGCGGACGTGCTGGCCGGCGGCGGCACCGCCGTGCTGAAGGCCGACCGGGTCTGGTGCGGCGAGGTGGGCTGCGAGCTGCGAGAGGCCGTCGTCGCGCCGCTGGTGGTGGAGGACCGGGTGGAGGGCGCGCTGCTCGCCTACGCCCCCGGCGTCTCGGCGGGCCTGGTCCGGGCGACCGGCGAGGTGGCCCGCTGGACGTCCGGGCAACTGGAACTGGCCGAACTGCACCGCTCCCGCACCCGCCTGGTGGAGGCCGAGCTGCGGGCGCTGCGCGCGCAGATCTCCCCGCACTTCTCGTGCAACGCGCTGACCGCGATCGCCTCGCTGGTGCGCACCGATCCCGAGCGGGCCCGCGAACTGCTCCTGGACTTCGCCGACTTCACGCGCTACTCGTTCCGCCGCCACGGCGAGTTCACCACGCTGGCGGAGGAGTTCCGCTCGATCGGCCAGTACCTGGTGCTGGAACAGGCCCGCTTCGGTGACCGGCTGCGCGTCGACGTGCAGGCCGCGCCGGAGGTGCTGCCGGTCGCGGTGCCGTTCCTGTGCGTGCAGCCGCTGGTGGAGAACGCCGTGCGGCACGGCTTCGAGGGCCGCACCGGACCCGGGAAGATCACGGTGCTCGCCTGGGACGCGGGCGCCGAGGCGCACATCACCGTCGAGGACGACGGGGTCGGCATGGACCCCGAGGAGCTGCGCCGCATCCTGACCGCGGGCGGCGCCGGGAGGTCCGGGTCCGCCGGGTCGGGGGGCGGCGTGGGGCTGGGCAACGTCGACGCCAGGCTGCGGCAGGTGTACGGGGACGCGTACGGGCTGGTGGTCGAGACCGCGCCCGGCGCGGGCACCAAGGTGCGCATCCGCGTGCCCAAGTACCGGGCCGGGGTGACGGCCCCGGCGGGGGTCGGGGAACGGCCGGGCGAGGGGTTCGGCTCGCTCAGGTGAGCGGCACCCCTTCTCGGATGTGGCGAATGCCACACGCGCCGGGAGATTGACCCGCTGTGCGGGAAATGTACACACTCATCCATGCTGCGCATCCTGGTGGCCGACGACGAACCGCACGCCCTGGAGGAACTCGTCTATCTGCTCGGCCTGAATCCGGGCGTCGGCCCCGTGGAGTCCGCGGCGGACGGCGCCGCCGCGCTGCTGGCGCTGGACCGCGCGCTGCGCGAGGACAAGCCCGTGGACGCCGTCTTTCTCGACGTGCGCATGCCCGGACTGGACGGGCTGGAGGTGGCCAGGGTCCTGTCCCGGTTCGCCGAGCCGCCGCCGGTGGTGTTCGTCACCGCCTACGACGACTTCGCCGTCCACGCCTTCGAGGTGCGCGCTCTGGACTACCTGCTCAAGCCGGTGCGCGCCCAGCGGCTCGCCGAGACCGTCCGGCGCATCGCCGAGCGGCGGGCGGAAACGGCCGCGTCCGAACCCGGCCCCGGCTCCGGCGCCGGTCCGGAATCCGGCTCCGGGGGCCGCGAACCGGCCGCCGCGGGCCGTACGCCCGCGCCCGCGACCCCCGGACCCGTAGCGCCGTCACCCGTCCCCGCGCCCACCTCCACCCCCACCCCGGCCTCCGCCGCCGCGCGGCCCGCCCACACCGACGACGAGACGATCGCCGTGGAGCTGTCCGGGGTGACCCGGTTCGTCCGGCGCTCCGAGGTACGGCACGTGGAGGCGTGCGGCGACTACGTGCGCCTGCACCTCGAATCCGGCAGCTGCCTGCTGCGGATGCCGCTGTCCAGCCTGGAGGACCAGTGGCAGGACGCCGGCTTCGTGCGCGTGCACCGCCGGCACCTGGTCGCCACCGGGCACATCGAGGAACTGCTGGCCGACTCCGGGCGGCTGTCCGTCCGGGTGGCCGGCGCCGTACTGCCGGTCAGCCGCCGCAGCAACCGCAGGCTGCGGGAACTGCTGCTGCCCCCGTCCGGCCCGCCGAGATCACGAGGGACCGCCGATGGCTGAGCCGGCTTCGCGGGTGACCGTCACCCACCCGCGCACCCGCGCCGCCCGCCCCGGCCGGCGCGACGCCGCCGTGCGCGACGTCCACGAGCAGACCCCGCTCGGCGAGGTGTACGTCAAGGCGCTGATGCGCACCCAGCTCCGGCTGGCGCTGCTGGTGTGCGGCGCGGTCGGCCTGCCGCTGGTCTGTCTGCCGCTGCTGCTCGGGCGCCCGGGGGCGGCGCACGGGGTGCGGCTGTGGGGGATCGGCCTGCCCTGGCTGATCCTGGGGCTGCCGGTCTACGCGCTGCTGGTGGCCGCCGGCGCCTGCTACGTGCGCCGGGCCGAGCGGCACGAACGCGACTTCGTGGAGCACGTCCACCGCTCATGAGCACACCCGCGAACCTCACCGCCGTCCTGCTGGTCGTCGCCCTGACGGTCGCCGTCGGCGCCTACGGGCTGCGGGCACGCTCCACCCCGGACTTCTACGTCGCCTCCCGCACCGTCTCACCGCTGCGCAACGCGTCCGCGGTCAGCGGCGAGTACCTCTCGGCCGCCTCCTACCTCGGCATCGCCGGCCTGCTGGTGGCCTACGGCTCCACCATGCTCTGGTACGGCATCGGGTACACGGCCGGCTATCTGGTACTGCTCGTCCTGGTCGCCGCGCCGCTGCGCAGATCGGGTGCCTACACCGTCTCCGACTTCGCCGAGGCGCGCCTGGGCTCCCTGGCGGTGCGGCGGACGGCCACCGCGTTCGTGGTGCTGATCGGCTGGCTCTACCAGGTGCCGCAGCTCCAGGGCGCCGGACTGGCCCTGCACGCGACCGTGGGGGCGCCCGCCTGGACGGGTGCGGTGCTGGTCACGGCGGTCGTGCTGGTGAGCGTGATCGCCGGCGGCATGCGCAGCGTCACGCTCGTGCAGGCCGTCCAGTTCTGGGTGAAGCTGGCCGCGCTCGCCGTCCCGGCGGTCGTCCTGCTGCTCGTCTGGCGCGGCGTCTGGCACCCGGCCGGCAGCCCGCCCGCCGCACCCGCGCCGGCCGCAGGCGCCGGGCCCGGCCAGGGCGGGCAGGCGCTGTACACGGTGTACTCGCTGATGGTGGCCACGTTCCTCGGGGCGATGGGCCTGCCGCACGTCATCGCCCGCTTCTACACCAACCCCGACGGCCGGGCGGCCCGCCGCACCACGGTGGGCGTCCTCGGCCTGCTCGGCGCCTTCTACCTGCTGCCCGAGCTGTACGGCGGACTGGGCCGGCTCTACGCCCCCGGCCTGGCCTCCGCCGACCGGGCGGACGCCGTGGTGCTGCTGCTGCCCGGACGGCTGGTGCCGGGCGCCGCGGGCCAACTGCTGACGGCGCTGGTGGTGGCGGGCGCCTTCGCCGCCTTCCTGTCGACCTGCTCCGGGCTGGCCCTGTCGGTGGCCGCCGTGCTCTCGCAGGACCTGCTCGGGGGCGACGTGCGCGGCTTCCGCCGGGCCTCCGCGCTGGCCGTGCTCGCGCCCTGCGCCATCGCGCTGCTGCTGTCGGAGAGCGGCGTGTCCGTGGCCCACGAGATCGGCTTGATCTTCTCGGTGGCCGCCTCCACCTTCTGCCCGCTGCTGGTGCTGGGCATCTGGTGGCGGCGGCTGACCCCGGCCGGAGCGGTCGCCGGGATGCTGGTCGGCGGCGGACTGTCGGTGACGGCGATGACGGTCACGCTGCTGGGCGCGGGCGGGCCGGGCTGGACCGGCGTCCTGCTCGCCGGGCCCGCCGCGTGGAGCGTCCCGGCGGCGTTCCTGACCATGGTGGGCGTGTCCCTGGCCACGCCCGGCAGGATCCCCGCGGGGACCTCCGTGATGCTGGCGCGGCTGCATCTGCCGGAGGCGCTGGACGCGGGTACCGCCGGCCGCTCGGCGGCGACGGACGACCGTTCGTCCCGCGACCGGGTCCGTCCGTCGCGCGACGGGCACCACTGAACGACAAGTCCCGCACGGGGACTCCCCGGGCGCGGCGCGGGTGCCGCACAGTAACCGGCCAGAGCGAGACAACGACGGATCGCCCGGCCGCCAAGCCGCGCTCCCTGACCGGGAGCGGCAGCCGGACGCCCCGCGCCTCAGCCGCGGGCAACCGCGTCCCGGCCCCGACCCCGAGCCGGCCGCCGCCCGCCGCGACCACGCACACCGCAAGCCGCACACGCACACCGCAAGCCGCACACGCACGCCGCAGCAGCACGCAGCACACAGCGCACAAGCACGTCGCACGAGCCGCATACCGCACACCCGCCCGTCGCACGAGCCGCATACCGCACATCCGCCCGTCGCACGAGCCGCACGACGCAGCTTCCGTGTCCGTCCGCCTCCACGGGCGGCGCACGCACCACCCCGCCCCAGGACCCGCGCCGAGCGGGCACCCAGACCCGAGGACCGCCATGACCCAGACCCAGACGCCCGCGACCGACGAGCGCGCCGCCGCCCCGCTCGCCCCGCTCGAGCCGGCCCCGGCCGCGTCCGAGGCGCAGCGCCCGCAGATCGCCGACCCCGGCCCGCTGGGCCTGGCGGGCTTCGCCCTTACCACCTTCGTGCTCTCCGTCTTCAACTCCGGACTGATCGCGGACCGCTCCCTGGAGGCCGTGGTACTGCCGATCGCCCTGTGGTACGGCGGCATCGCCCAACTCCTCGCCGGCATGTGGGAGTTCCGCAAGAACAACACCTTCGGCGCGCTGGCCTTCACCTCGTACGGCTCGTTCTGGCTGTCCTTCGCGGCCTACGTCCAGTTCATCGCCCCGAAGCTGCCGGCGGCCCACGCCTACCAGGCGACCGGCCTGTTCCTGCTCGCCTGGACGATCTTCACCGTCTACATGACGGTCGTCACCGCCCGGATCAGCGGTCTGCTGCTCGCCGTGTTCTCGGTGCTGTCGGTGACCTTCGTGCTGCTCACCGCCGGAGCGCTGGGACAGGCCCCGGAGCTGAGCCAGGCGGGCGGCTGGGCCGGCCTGGTGACCGCGCTGCTCGCCTGGTACGGCTCCTTCGCCGGGGTGGCCAACGCAACCTGGAAGACCAAGTCCCTGCCGACCTGGCCGTTCTCGGCCTGATCCGCCGACCGCGGACCGCCCCGCCTGCCGCCTGAGGGCCAGAGCCTGCCTGAGGGCCGGAGCCTGCCTGACGGCCGCCGCCTGCCCCCTGCCGACCGCCCGAGAGACCACGAGGGAGCCATCATGAGCAACGAGAGCCTGGCCAGCCTGCTGAAGGAGGAGCGGCGGTTCGCGCCGCCCGCCGACCTGGCCGCGAACGCCAACGCCACCGCCGAGGCGTACGCGCAGGCCGAGGCCGACCGGCTCGGCTTCTGGGCCGCCCAGGCCCGTCGGCTGAGCTGGGCCGAGGAGCCGACCGAGACGCTGGACTGGTCGAACCCGCCGTTCGCCAAGTGGTTCCAGGACGGCCGGCTGAACGTCGCGTACAACTGCGTCGACCGGCACGTCGAGGCGGGCCTCGGCGACCGGGTCGCCATCCACTTCGAGGGCGAGCCCGGCGACAGCCGCGCGATCACCTACGCCGAGCTGAAGGACGAGGTCTGCCGGGCCGCGAACGCGCTCACCGAACTCGGCGTCGGCGCGGGCGACCGGGTCGCCGTCTACCTGCCCATGATCCCCGAGGCCGTCGTCGCGATGCTGGCCTGCGCCCGCATCGGCGCCGCGCACTCGGTCGTCTTCGGCGGCTTCTCCGCCGACGCCATCGCCACCCGCGTCCAGGACGCCGACGCGCGCCTGGTCATCACCGCCGACGGCGGCTACCGCCGCGGCAAGGCGACCGCGCTCAAGCCCGCCGTCGACGAGGCGCTCGGCCGCACCGACGGGGTGGAGAAGGTGCTGGTCGTCCGGCGCACCGGGCAGGAGGTCGGCTGGACCGAGGGCCGGGACGTGTGGTGGCACGAGGCGGTCGGCCGGCAGTCGGCCGAGCACACGCCGGAGGCGTTCGAGGCGGAGCACCCCCTCTTCATCCTGTACACGTCCGGTACGACGGGTAAGCCGAAGGGCATCCTGCACACCTCCGGCGGCTACCTCACCCAGGTCGCCTACACCCACCACGCGGTCTTCGACCTCAAGCCGGAGACCGACGTCTACTGGTGCACCGCCGACATCGGCTGGGTCACCGGGCACTCCTACATCGTCTACGGCCCGCTGGCCAACGGCGCGACCCAGGTGCTGTACGAGGGCACCCCGGACACCCCGCACCAGGGCCGCTTCTGGGAGATCGTCGAGAAGTACGGCGTGACCCTCATGTACACGGCGCCCACCGCGATCCGCACGTTCATGAAGTGGGGCGAGCACCTCCCCGCCAAGTTCGACCTGTCCTCCCTGCGGGTGCTGGGCAGCTGCGGTGAGCCGATCAACCCGGAGGCGTGGGTCTGGTACCGCGAGCACATCGGCGGCGGCCGCTGCCCGATCGTGGACACCTGGTGGCAGACCGAGACCGGCGGAATGATGATCTCGCCGCTGCCGGGCGTGACGGAGACCAAGCCGGGCTCCGCGCAGACCCCGCTGCCGGGCATCTCCGCGACCGTCGTCGACGACGAGGCGAACGAGGTCCCGAACGGCTCCGGCGGCTACCTGGTGATCACCGAGCCGTGGCCGTCGATGCTGCGCACCATCTGGGGCGACGACCAGCGGTTCATCGACACCTACTGGTCCCGCTTCCCGGGCCGCTACTTCGCCGGCGACGGCGCGAAGCGCGACGAGGACGGCGACATCTGGCTGCTGGGCCGGGTCGACGACGTGATGGTCGTGTCCGGGCACAACATCTCCACCACGGAGGTCGAGTCGGCGCTGGTGTCGCACCCGGCGGTGGCGGAGGCGGCCGTCGTCGGCGCCACCGACGAGACCACCGGGCAGGCGATCGTCGCCTTCGTGATCCTGCGCGGCGCGATCGCGGAGGACGACGCCCTCGTCGCCGCACTGCGCGACCACGTCGGCGCCACGCTCGGCCCGATCGCCAAGCCGAAGCGCATCCTGCCCGTGGCGGAGCTGCCCAAGACCCGCTCCGGCAAGATCATGCGCCGCCTGCTGCGCGACGTCGCCGAGAACCGCCAGCTCGGAGACGTCACCACCCTCACCGACTCCGGCGTCATGGATCTGATCCAGGCGAAGCTGCCGGCCGCCCCGGCCGAAGACTGACCACGAAACGCCGCCCCGGCCGAAGACCGACCACGAAACACAGGAACTGAGATGCGCATCGTTCTGATCGGCCCACCGGGCGCCGGCAAGGGCACCCAGGCCCGCGTCCTGACCGGCCTCCTGTCCGTCCCGGCGATCTCCAGCGGGGACCTGTTCCGCGCCGAGATCAGCCGGGGGACCGAGCTCGGCGAGCGGGTCCGGCGGCACACGCAGGCCGGGGAGCTGGTGCCCGACGAGCTGACCACCGCCGTCGTCACGCGCCGCCTGCGCGAACCCGACGCGGCGGACGGCTTCCTGCTCGACGGCTTCCCCCGCACCGTACGCCAGGCCGAGCTGCTCCAGGAGGCGCTGCGGGAGGACGACACCGCGCTCGACGCGGTGCTCGCCCTCGACATGCCGGACGACGAGATCGTGCAGCGGCTGACCGGCCGGCGCCTGTGCCCGGCGTGCGGGACCACCGTGCACACCGTGTTCTCGCCGCCCCGCGTCGCGGACCGGTGCGACGGGTGCGAAGGCGCCCTCGTCCGGCGCGCCGACGACACCGAGGAGACCGTGCTGCGGCGCCTGGCGGTGTACGCCGAGCAGACCGTGCCGCTGCTGCGCTGGTACACCGACCGGGACCTGCTGGTGCACGTCGACGCGATGGGGACGGTGGACGAGGTCTCCGACCGGATGCGCTCCGCCCTGGCGGTGATGGCGCCTTGAACGGCTCGGTGAACGGCTACCGCCCCTACCCCCAGCCCGCCGCGCACCGCGAGCCGGGCGGCGGCGTCCCCCCGGCGGCGGACCTCCCCGGGCCGCAACCCGCGGACCTGCGCGAACTGCGCCGCGTCCGGCGCTCGTTCGCGATCCCGGCGGCGGTCACCGTCGTCGGCGGGTATCTGCTGCTCGTCCTGCTGTCCGGCGTCGCGCCCGGGCTGATGGCCGTTCCGCTGCTGGGACACCTCACCTTCGGACTGACCCTGGCCCTGGCGCTGTTCGCCGCCCTGTTCCTCACCGCGTGGCGCTACGAGCGGCACATGCGCACCCGGTTCGACCCGCCGGCCGACGAGGTGCGCGCGCAGCGGGACCGGGCGGGCGCGAGAAGAGGCGAGCGGTGACCGCCTACGCCTCGGGCGCCATGTCGCTCAGCCAACTCCGGCTGCCGCTGGTGCTGTTCCTCGTCTTCCTGGCCGTCACCATGTTCACGGCCATCATCACCAGCCCGCACCGCGACGAACTCGGCGAGTTCTACCTCGGCAGCCGCAGACTGTCGCCGCTGCGGTACGGCATGGCGATGTGCGGCGACTACATCTCGGCCGCGACGCTGCTGGGCAGCACCGGCCTGGTCTGCCTGACCGGCTACGACGGCCTGCTGTACCTGGTGGGCACCGCCATCGGCTGGATCATGGTCCTGCTGCTGATCGCCGAACCGCTTCGCAACACCGGCCAGTTCACCCTCGGCGACACCGTCGCGCTGCGGATGCGGGGCGCGCAGCGGCCGGTCCGGCTCGCCGTCGGGATCTGCGCCCTGGTCGTGTCCGTCCTCTACCTGGTGGCCCAGCTCGTGGCGAGCGTCGCGCTGCTGGCCCAGTTCACCGGCATGCCCGGCAGCGCGGCGCGCGCCCTGTGCGTGACCACCGTCGGCTGCCTGGTGGTCTTCTACGTCGCGGTCGGCGGGATGCCCGGCACCACGTTCATCCAGATCGCCAAGACGGTGCTGCTGGTGGTCGTGGTCGCGGTGGCGGTCGTGCTGGTGCTGACGCACTTCGGCTGGAGCGGCGACGACCTGCTCGGCGCGGCCGCCGCGAACAGCGGTCACGGGGACGCCTATCTGCGGCCCGGTCTGCGGTTCGGCGCCAGCACCCTCAGCAAGCTGGACTTCTTCTCGCTCGCGCTGTCCATGGCGCTGGGTGTGGGAGGGCTCCCGCACATCGTGATGCGCCTGCTGTCCCCGGCCGGCAGCCGCCAGCTGCGTACGGCGGTGCTGTGGACGGTCGGCCTGGTGGGCGCCGTCTGCCTGGCGGTCGGCGTCCTGGGCCTGGGCACGGCCGCGATCGTCGGCACCGACACCGTCAGGGCCGGCGACTCCACCGGCAACTCCGCGGTGCTGCTGCTCGCGCAGTCGGTGGGCGGCACGCTGCTGATGGCGGCCTTCTCCTGCCTCGTCTTCGCCACGATCCTGTCGGTGGCCGCGGGCGTCACGCTGGCGGCGGCCTCCGCGCTGGCCCACGACGTGTACGCGCACGTCCTCCGCCGGGGCCGGGTGAGGGACCGTCAGGAAGTCGCCGTGGCACGGGTGTCGGCGGGCGCGGTCGGCGTGCTGGGTATCCTCATCGCCCTGCTGGCCTGGGACTGGAACGCGGCCTCGCTCGCCTTCCTGGCCTTCGCCATCGCGGCGTCCTCCATGGTGCCGACCATCCTGTACACGCTGTTCTGGTCCCGCTTCACCGCGCGCGGCGCGCTGTTCGCCCTCTACGGCGGCCTCGGCTGCTCGCTCCTGCTGGTCGTCTTCAGCCCGCTGGTGTCCTCCACCCCGGCGTCGCTGCTGCCCTCGGCGGACTTCGCCTGGTTCCCCCTGCAGAACCCGGGCATCGTCTCCGTCCCGGCCGGCTTCCTCCTCGGCTGGCTCGGTACGGTCACCAGCTCCCGGACCACCGACCCGGCCGCGTACCAGGAATTCGAGGAACGCTGCCTGATCGGCGTGGAGTAGGCAGGTACACGCGGCCCGCGGCCCCTGTGAACGACGCGGCCCCGGACACCGTCTCGGCGAGGCGACGGTGTCCGGGGCCGCGTCAGCCGTGTCACGTCATCGCTCGGCCGGTCCGCCGCCCAGCGACCGCGCCACCACCCGCGTCAGATGCTCCCCGAACACCTCCCTCGCCTGCGGCGTCAGCGTGCGCAGCGCCACCAGCGCGGTGATCACCACATCGCACAGCTCGCCCTGCACGTCGTCCCACGTGTGGGTGACGCCCTTGCGCGGGTTCTGGCCCGTCGCGCCGATCACCGCCTGGGCGACCTCGCCGACCTCCTCCGACAACTTCAGCATCCGCAGGAGCAGGCCCTGTTCGCCGCCGTGGGCGCGGTGCGCGTCCAGCCAGTTCCACAACTCGTCGATGGAGGCCCACAGATCCGCGGGCGCGGGCAACTGCCGATCAGTCATACCCGCACCCTGCCACGAACCCGCCGCCCCTGTGCCGCGCGCTGCGACCCGCGGTGCCCGCGGCCGGGTGACGCGCCGCCCCTGGGGCCCCGTCGCCTCTGCGGCCCCGCCGGCCCCTACGGCTCCGGCGTCTCGAACAGGGCCTGCTGGTCGCCCTCCTTCGCCGCGCGCAGCCGTT
Source organism: Streptomyces sp. NPDC031340 (assembly GCF_055569945.1). Lineage (NCBI taxonomy): Bacteria > Bacillati > Actinomycetota > Actinomycetes > Kitasatosporales > Streptomycetaceae > Streptomyces > Streptomyces sp. NPDC031340. The sequence goes on along the minus strand of NZ_JBVIIE010000073.1, from coordinate 16,716 downwards.
TGGCGCGCGCCCCCACCACCAGTGTCGTCACCGCGGCCGTCACGCCGAGCGCCGCCGGAACCATCCAACCGCGGTCCAGCGCGTGCCCGAGCGCGTGGTCGAGGGAGAGGCGGCCCGGGCCCGCGACCGCGAGGCCGGCCGCGGTCAGGCCCAGCGCCGCCGCGTACTCGTAGCCGCCGCTCTGGTTGAAGAAGCCCTGGGGCGTGCTCACCGCCGCCGCCCCGGCCATCGCCCCGGCCGCCGCCGCGCCCGCCGCCGGGGTCGCCAGGCCCAGCGCCAGCAGCGTGCCGCCGCCCGTCTCGGCCAGGCCGGCCGCCGGTGGGGGTACCCCCGCGCGAGCGAAGCCGAGCGTGGGGGAGCTCGCCTTCCCCGGCGCGTAGCCGACCGACTCCATGAACTGCCCGGTGCCCTCGATGCCGTGCCCGCCGAACCAGCCGAACAGCTTCTGCGCGCCGTGCGCGGCCAGCACGCCCCCGGTGCCGAGCCGGAGCAGCAACAGTCCCAGATCACGTCGGTCGCACGAGATCACGGTCACTCCCGGAGCAGTGGGCGGCAGCGGTTCCCCCTCCGCGTATCCACCGTGCCACTTCTGACACCCGCAGGCCCGCCCGTGACGCCGTTCGGGTGGCCGGCCCCGGCGGACGGCCCGGCGCGATCCGGGTGCGGCGGGCCCTTGCCTTCGCGTGCGCTCCAAGTCCTACCGTCCGTGGCATGCAGACGAACAGGACACTCGGCCGCAGCGGCATCGCGGTAAGCGCTCTCGGTTTTGGATGCTGGGCCATCGGCGGGGAGTGGCAGGACACCGCCGGGCAGCCCCTGGGCTGGGGCAAGGTCGACGACGACGAGTCGGTACGGGCCGTCCGCCGCGCCCTCGACCTCGGCATCACCTTCTTCGACACCGCCGACACCTACGGCGCCGGGCACAGCGAGCGCGTCCTCGGCCGGGCGCTCGGCAGGCGCCGCGGCGACGTCGTCGTCGCCACCAAGTGGGGCAACGTCTTCGACGAGGCGACCCGTACCCTCACCGGCAGCGACGACTCACCCGAGTACGCCCGCCGCGCGCTGACCGCCTCGCTGAAGCGCCTGAACACCGACCACGTCGATCTCTACCAACTGCACCTCGCCGATGCCGACCCCCGGCGCGCCGCCGAACTCCGCGACGCCTGCGAGGACTTCGTGCGGGAAGGGATGATCCGCGCCTACGCCTGGAGCACCGACGACCCGGCCCGCGCCGCCGTGTTCGCCGAGGGGGAGCACTGCGCGGCCGTGCAGCACGCGGCCAACGTGCTGCAGGACGCGCCCGAGATGTTCGCCCTGTGCGAGGCGGCGGACCTGGCCGGCATCAACCGCAGCCCCCTCGCCATGGGGCTGCTGACGGGCAAGCAGCGGGCCGGACGCGCCCTGGAGGCCGGCGACATCCGCAACACGCCGCCCGCCTGGCTGCGGGGGTTCAGGCCGGACGCCGGGGCGGACGAGGGGTGGCTCGCGCGGGTCGACGCGCTGCGGGACGTCCTCACCGGCGGCGGCCGCACCCTCGCCCAGGGCGCCCTGGCCTGGCTGTGGGCGCGCAGCCCGCGTGCGGTCCCGATCCCCGGCTTCCGCAGCGTCGAGCAGGCCGAGCAGAACGCGGGCGCGCTCGCGAAGGGGCCGCTCACCGCCGGGCAACTGGCCGAGGTCGACCGGATACTCGGACGCTGAGCGGCCCCCCACAGGTGCCGGGCGGCGGCCGTCAGTGGGCGACCTGGCCGCCGTGACCCTGCCCGGCGTAGCCCTGCTCGGCGTACTGCTGGCCGCCGTACTGCTGCCCGGTGTACTGCTGGCCGTCGTAATGCTGTCCGGCGGGCGGCTGTGGTGCCGGCTGCCGTCCGTCGCCGCGTTCGGTCAGCGTCAGCCGGCCGGACTCGATGGTGGCCAGGCGCGGGGCCCGGCGGGCGATGGACGAGTCGTGGGTGACCATGACGAACGTCAGCCCGTACTCGTGCCACAGCCCCTCCAGCAGGGCCATGATGTCGTCCCGGGTGCCCTCGTCGAGGTTGCCGGTGGGTTCGTCGGCGAGCAGCACCTTCGGCTTCTTGACCAGCGCGCGGGCGATGGCCACGCGCTGCTGCTGGCCGCCGGACAGCTCCGACGGGGCGTGGCCCAGGCGCTCGCCCAGACCGACCGAGCGCAGCGCCTCGGCCGCCCGCTCCCGCCGTTCGGCCGGCTTCACGCCGAGCGGCACCAGGGCCGTCTCCACGTTCTCCTGCGCGGTCAGCGTCGGAATGAGGTTGAACGCCTGGAAGATGATGCCGATCTTCTCCGCGCGCAGCCGGGTCAGCTTGGCCTCGCCGATGGTGGCGAGGTCGACGCCGTCCAGTTCGACGCTGCCGGAGGAGGGCCTGTCCAGGCCGCCGATCATCTGCAGGAGGGTCGACTTGCCGCCGCCCGTGGGGCCCTGGATGACGAGCTGGTCGCCGTCGGCGATGGTGAGGTCGATGCCGCGCAGCGCGTCCACCTTCTCCTTGCCCCGCGTGTAGCGCTTGGTGACGCCGGTGAGTCTGTACATCGGTTTCTCCACAAGGTATGGGGTGGGGCGCCGCGTCCCGGGGGGAGTGGAGGCGGCGCCCCGGCTCAGGGGTGTCCGGACCGGCAGGGTTACGAGACGCTGCGCAGGGCGTCGGCCGGGCGCATGCGGGAGGCGCGCCAGCCGCCCATCGCGCCGGCGATCAGGCCGCCGGTGACCGCCAGGCCCACCGCGAGCGCGATGGTGGTCAGGGAGACCGGGGCGGACAGGGCGATCTCCATGGTGCTCTGGGACGTCTGCCCGCCGGGGCCGCCGCCGCCCGGGCCGCCGCCGGGACCGCCGCCCGTGGCGCCGGAGCTGCCGAGCTGCGCGGTCAGCTTCGGGCTGATCGCGGTGACCGTGTAGGCCGCCGCGAGGCCCAGCGCGATGCCCAGGGCGCCGCCGATCAGGCCGTTGACCATGGACTCGCCGACGACCTGCCGGGTCACCCTGCGGCTGGGCCAGCCGAGCGCCTTCAGCGTGCCGAACTCGCGCACCCGGCGGGAGACCGCGGAGGAGGTCAGCAGCGCGGCCACCAGGAAGGCGGCGACCAGCACCGCGATCGACAGCCACTTGCCCACGCTGGTGGCGAGGTTCGAGGCGGTGGACAGCGAACCGGAGACGGTGGACGCCAGGTCCGAGGAGGTGGTGACCGTCGTGCCGGAGATGTTCTGCTGGATCGTCTTCTTCACGGCGGTGATCTGCTGGGAGTCGGTCGCCTTGACGTAGATCGTGGTGACCTTGTTCTTCGCGTCGCCCAGGGTCTGCGCCTGCTTCAGCGGCAGGTAGACGTCGGTGGTGGACTCGCTGCTGTCGGGCGTCGCGATGCCGATGACCGTGTACTTGGTGCCGGAGATCTTGAAGGTCGAACCGACCTTGTACTTCTTGGTCTTGGCGTACGACTTGCTGACCACGGCGACCTTCGCGTTCGTCTGCGACGCCGTGAACGTCTTGCCGGAGGTGACCTTCATGGAGGCCAGCGGGCCGAGTTCCTGATCGGTGACGTCGACGCCGGCCACCGAGTAGGAGTTGACGTCGAAGGAGGCGCCGCCGCCCTGCACCTGCGGCTGACCGCTGCCGCTCGTGCCTCCGCCGGGGCCGCCCTGCTGCCCGCCGCTGCCGCTGGTGGAGCTCTGCGCCTTGCCCTGGGTGAAGGAGCCGTCGACCTTGATGACGTTCAGGCTCAGCGCGCCGACCGCGTTCGCCACGCCCTTCTGCGCCGAGACCTTCTCCACCAGCGAGGACTTCAGGGCCTGACCGCCCTGCGTCATCACCCGGTCCGAACTCTGCTTGGTCTTGCTGCTCTGCTTGGCGTCGAAATCGAACTTCGGGCCCTGCGAGCTGCCTGCCTTCGGCGCCGACTGCGCCTTGGTGACGGTCATGTCGGTGCCGAGGCCGTAGAGCGACTTCAGGACCTTGTCCTGCGCCTGAGTCATGCCGGCCGACACCGAGTTGACGGTGATGACCAGCGCGATACCGAGCGCCAGACCCAGTGCGATGACCAGGGCCGCCTTCTTTCTGCGGCCCAGTTCGCGCTTGAGATAGATGCCAAACATCCCGTTCCTCGAAGGTTCTTGGCGCCCGCTGTGGGCGCGGCCACAAGCTAGGCGGGAAGCTTTGCGCCGAACTGAGTAACTGATGTGTCAGGGCTGAGAAAGCGGGGTACCAGATCAGATTTCCGTAAGACAGGCGATTCCCAGCCTGTTGACGGCCTCCTGCCAGGAAACGCCTGTTGGGTGCGGTGTACGGTCCCCGGATGCACGCTTCCACACCGCTCACCCGGCGCGCCGCACTCGGCCTCTCCGCGGCCGCGCTCCCGCTCGCCGCGGCGGCCCCCGCGCGCGCCGCGACCGTCGTCGGCGGCGCACGGCTCGCCCGCTCCGGCGTCCAGGGCACCGGTCTGCCGAAGAAGCTCACCGCCGCGGCCTGGCTGGTCGCCGACCACGGCAGCGGCAAGGTGCTCGCCTCGTACAACGCGCACCGGCGGCTGGCGCCCGCGTCCACGCTGAAGATGCTGTTCGCCGACACGGTGCTGGGGAAGTTCGAGCGGACCGAGCGGTACAAGGTGACCGAGGCCGACCTGGCCGACGTCCCGGCGGGATCCAGCCTCGTCGGCATCAAGCCCGGGATCACCTACACCGTCGAGCAGTTGTGGCAGGGCGTGTTCCTGCGCTCCGGCAACGACGCCGTGCACGTGCTCGCCCGGATGAACGGCGGACTCGCCGGGACGGTCGCCGAGATGCAGGCCAGGGCCGAGAAGCTGCGGGCCCTCGACACCCACGTGGTCAGCCCCGACGGCTACGACCACAAGGGACAGCTGTCCTCGGCCTACGACCTGACCCTCTTCGCCCACCACGGGCTGCGCGACGCCGACTTCCGGGAGTACTGCGCCACGAAGACCGCCGACTTCCCGGCCGGCGGCAAGAAGACCTTCCAGATACAGAACACCGACCGCCTGCTGTCCGGCGCGTGGGGCGTGAAGACGTACCCGGGCCTGATCGGCGTCAAGAACGGCTACACCAGCCACGCCGGCAACACCTTCACCGGCGCGGCCACCCGCGGCGGCCGGACCCTGCTGGTGACGGTGATGCATCCCCGGAGCGGCTACAACGCCGTCTACGAGGAGACGGCCGCGCTGCTCGACTGGGGCTTCGAGAAGGGGGATCCGGCGCGGGCGGTGGGCACCCTGGCCGAGCCGGCCGACGAGGGCGGGGCGAAGGCGGCCCCCGGCCGCGCGACGGCCCGGGCGGCGGCCGGCGCTCCGGCCGCGACGTCCGGCGCCTCGTCGTGGCGGCTCGTGGAGGGTGCCGGTGCGACGGTCGCGCTGCTGGCGGGCGGGGCGTGGGCGCTGCGCCGACGCCGCAGCGCCGGCGCCGGGCGCCATGAGGGCTGAGGCAGGTGTGCGGCAGCCGTTCCGGGCGCCGGTGCGTACTCCGCGGTCCCACGCGGAGTCCACCCCCACCCGGCGCCGTGGAACGGCTGCCGCCTCCCCCCTCGGTATGGCTTGCGGAGCCTTGGTGCTTCAAGTGTGAAGCTCCGGTGGAGGAGAGTTGAGCATAGGGCCGTTACCGGCCGCAATATGGCGGAGTGACCAATTCCGTTTGTGCAGATTGCACATGAGGCGGCCGGGCGCCCTCGGCCGCCCCCGCGGTTCCGCGTCCTCGGTCACGGGAGGAGGGGCACCAGGGCCCGCCCCCGGCCCGGGCTGAGACCATGGTGCTGGGACCATGGTGGCTGAGCACTCGCGGAGAACTCAGGGAGGGCTCACGGAGGGCTCGTCACGGGGAGGGCTCAGCAGGGAGGGGCACATGCGCGAGCAGGGGGCGTCGACACCCGGCGTCGAACAGGGGGCGCCTGTGACCGGCGTCGGGCCGTCGGCGACCGGCGTCGAGCCGGGGGCGCCCGCGACGGGCGTCGAGCAGGTGGCGTCGGCACCCGGCGCCGAGCCGGGGGCGCCCGCGACCGGCGTCGAACAAGGGACGTCGGCACCCGGCGCCGAACGGGCGGCCGTACCGCGCGCGGCGGCGGACGCCCGCGACGCGCGCCGCGCCGGGCTGCTCGTCACCCTCGTCCTCGGCGGTCTCACCGCCACGCCCCCGCTGGCGATGGACATGTACCTCCCCTCCCTCCCGGAGGTCACCCGCACCCTGCACGCGCCCGCCGCGACCGTCCAGCTCACGCTCACCGCGTGCCTGGCCGGCATGGCGCTCGGCCAGCTGGTGGTCGGCCCGATGAGCGACCGGTGGGGCCGCCGCCGCCCGCTGCTGACCGGCCTCGCGGTCTACGTCGTCGCCACCGCCCTGTGCGCGTTCGCCCCCACCGTGGAGCTCCTGGTCGCCCTCCGGCTGGTCCAGGGCCTCGCGGGCGCGGCCGGCATCGTGATCGCCCGCGCCGTCGTCCGCGACCTGTACGACGGCATGTCCATGGCCCGCTTCTTCTCCACCCTCATGCTGATCTCCGGGGTCGCCCCGGTCGTCGCGCCGCTGATCGGCGGACAGATCCTGAAGGTGACGGACTGGCGGGGCGTGTTCGCCGTGCTCACGGTGGTCGGCGCGCTGCTGGGCGGGGTGGTGTGGGCGAGGCTCCCCGAGACCCTGCGGCCCGCCGACCGGCACCGCGGGGGAGTGGGCGAGGCCCTGCGCTCCATGCGCCGCCTGCTCGCCGACCGGCCCTTCACCGGCTACCTGCTCACCGGCGGCTTCACCTTCGCCGCGCTGTTCGCCTACATCGCGGCCTCCCCCTACGTGATCCAGGAGATCTACGGCGCCTCGCCGCAGACCTTCAGCCTGCTGTTCGGCCTGAACTCGGTCGGGCTGGTCGCCGTCGGCCAGCTCAACGGCAAGGTGCTGGTCGGCCGGGTCAGCCTGGACCGGGTGCTCGCCGCCGGGCTGACCGTCGTGATCTGCGCCGCGACCGCCCTGCTGCTGATGTCGGCCGGGGTCTTCGGCGACGTCGGCCTGGCCCCCGTCGCCACCGCCCTGTTCGTGCTGATGTCGGCCATGGGCATCGCGCTCCCCAACACCCAGACGCTCGCCCTGATGCGCACCCGGCACTCCGCCGGCTCCGCGTCCGCGCTGCTCGGCACGTCCTCCTTCCTCATCGGCGCCGTCGCCTCCCCGCTCGTCGGGATCGCCGGTGAGCACACGGCCGTACCCATGGCCGTCGTCCAGCTGGCGGCCGCACTGGTGGCGGCGGCCTGCTTCGTGGGAATGTGCCGTCCCTGGAGCAGGCGTGCGCGCGCGGCGGACGGGCGTCTTCCCGCCCGGGCGCACGACGGAGTGGGGGAGGAGAGCTGAGCGCACCCAGACTGCGCGGGGACACACCGGAGCGGGCCGGGCTCGACCCGCGGGAGCTGAGCCGGCTCGTCCAGGAGGTCCGGGACCTCACCGCCGGCGAGCACCCGTGGGCCGCCGGCGTCGTCGTGGTCGCCGGACGCGGCCCGGTGATCGCCGTCGAGGAGGCGGCCGGCTGGGCCGTGCGGTACTCGTCCTACGACCCCGGCACCGACACGGGCGTCGAACTGCCGCCGCAGGACCGCGTGCCGGCCACCGTCGACACCCCCTTCGACCTGGCGTCCGTCACCAAACTGTTCACCGCCGTCGCCGCCGTGCAGCAGATCGAGCGGGGCACCCTCGGCATGGACGCCCGGGTGGGCGCCTACCTCCCCGAGTTCCACGCGGCCGCCCGGCACGGCATCACCGTGCGGGAACTGCTCACCCACACCTCCGGGCTGCGCCCCGAACTCCCGCTGTACGACTGCGCCGACGACGCGGAACGGATGGCGATGCTGCGCGCCGAGCCGCCGGTCGGCGTGCCCGGCACGTACACCTACTCCGACCTCAACCTCCTGCTGCTGCAGTTCGTCCTGGAACGCATCACCGGCCGGCCGCTGGACGTCCTGGTCCGCGACGGGATCACCCGCCCGCTGGGCATGACGGCGACCCGGTTCGGCCCCTGCCCCGGCGCCGCGGCGACGGAGGACCAGCGCCGGCCGTGGGCCAAGGCGGACCGGGGGATGCTGCGGGGCGTGGTCCACGACGAGAACGCCTGGGCGCTGGGCGGGGTGGCGGGCCACGCCGGCCTGTTCTCCACCGGCCGGGACCTGGCCGTCTTCTGCCGGGCCCTGCTGGCCGGCGGCTCCTACGGCCCCGCCCGCATCCTCGGCCCCGACTTCGTGGAACTCCTGCTGACCCCGCCCGGCCTCGGCTTCGCCGTGGACCAGCCGTGGTTCATGGGGGAGCTGGCGGGCCGCGGAGCCGCGGGCCACACCGGCTTCACTGGCACGTCGCTGGTGCTGGACCCGGCGACGGACACCTTCCTGGTGCTGCTGGCGAACACCGTCCACCCGCGCAGGCGGCCACCCGACTCCCGGCCGCGGGCGGCGGCGGCCACCCGGCTGGCGCGGGCCGTCAAGGGGACCTGACCGCCGCCGGGAATTTGAGAGAATTTCCCGGTGAACGCCCCCGTAGCCCCGGCCGAGACCCTCCGCTCCGCCCTCGCCGCCCTCCTCGACGGCCTCCCGCCCCGGCAGGCCGCCCAAGCCGTGGAGCGGCTGATCGCCAGTTACCGGGGCGCCACCCCGACCGACGCCCCCATCCTGCGCGACCGCGCGGACGTCGTCGCGTACGCCGCCTACCGGATGCCGGCGACCTTCGAGGCGGTCCGCTCGGCGCTCGCGGCGTTCGCCGAGGCCGCGCCCGGCTGGACCCCCGGCAGTCACACGGACGTCGGCGGCGGTACCGGCGCGGCCACCTGGGCCGTCACCGCCACCTGGGAGGGCGCCCGCCCGGTCACCGTGCTGGACTGGGCCGAGCCGGCCCTCGCCCTCGGCCGCGAACTCGCCGCCGCCCACCCGGAGCTGCGCCGGGCGCAGTGGCGGCGCGCCCGTATCGGCGCGGCGCTCGCCCTCGACCCCGTCGACCTCGTCACCGTCTCCTACGTCCTCAACGAGCTGACCGGCCCCGACCGGACCGCCCTCGTCGACGCCGCCGCCCGCGCCGCGCAGGCCGTCGTCATCGTCGAGGCCGGCACCCCCGACGGCCACTCCCGCGTGATCGAGGCCCGCGACCGCCTGGTCGCCGCCGGCTTCCAGGTCGCCGCGCCGTGCCCGCACAGCGCCGCCTGCCCCGTCGTGCCCGGCCAGGACTGGTGCCACTTCTCCGCACGGGTCAGCCGCTCCTCCCTGCACCGCCAGGTCAAGGGCGGCTCCCTCCCCTACGAGGACGAGAAGTTCGCCTACGTCGCCGCCACCCGCTTCCCGGTCACCCCCGCCCCCGCCCGCGTGGTCCGCCGCCCGCAGATCCGCAAGGGCCAGGTCCTCCTCGACCTCTGCGAACCCGAAGGCCGCCTGCACCGCACGACGATCACCAAACGCCACGGCGACCTCTACAAAACAGCCCGAGACACCGACTGGGGCGACCCCTGGCCCCCACGCCCCTGACAGCCGCAGCACCCCTGCCGACGGCGGCACCCTTGCCCGGCAGCGGCGTGCCTGCCGACTGCCGCGCCCGGCGACCGCCACGCCTGACGACCGTGCCGCGCCTGCCGACGGCGGCGTGCTGAGGCGCTGCGCCCGGCGAGCGCGGCGCCTGCCGCCGCGGTGCGCCTACCCGCGGTGGCGCGCCTGCCGGCTGCTGTGTCTGGCTCCCGCGCCCCTGACAGCCGTGGTGTGCCGGCAGGCGGCGCGCCTGCCGGCGGCCGTGTGCCTGCCGGCTGCTGCGCCTGGCGACCGCCACGCCTGACAACCGTGGCGCGTCCGCTGGCAGCGGCGCGCTGAGAGCCTGTGCCCGGCGACCACCGAGCCTGTCCTGCGGCGGCGCGCCTGCCGACCGCTGTGTCTGCCGGCTGCCGTGCGTCGGTGGGTGTCGCGTCCTGACAAAGCGCGCCATGCACCCGATCGCGGTGTGGGGTACGTCTCGTCCGGCCTGTCCCTGTTGTGCGGTCCGGGCCCCCGGGGCGGGGGATGATGGGAGCATGAGGCATGCTGTTCCGCACGACAGCAAGGCGAGGGGATAGATGAGCGCGGAGTTGGGCGGCCAATCCGGCCTGCTGGGCAGACTCTCCCGCTGGCTGCGCGGACGCGGCCCGAAGGACACCGCCGACGACGGCGGCCGGGAGGCCCTGCTGCTGGCCGCCGCCTCGGCGGGGCTGCCGCTCGCGCCCGCCGCGCACCCGGCGCCCGGCTACGGATGTTCCTGCGACCGCGTCGGCTGTCCCACCCCGGCCCGGCACCCGGTGTCGTTCGCCTGGCAGACGCAGTCCACCACCGACCGCGCCCAGATCGAGCGCTGGGCCCGCCACCAGCCCGAGGCCAACTTCATCACCGCGACCGGCATGGTGCACGACGTCCTCGACGTGCCGCTGGAGGCCGGGCGGGAGGCGCTCCAGCGGCTGCTCGGCTCGGACGTCGAGGTGGGCCCGGTCGCCGAGAGCGACGACGGCCGCATGCTCTTCTTCACCCTCACCCGCGGCACCCCCGAGGACGAGGACGAATGGTGGCCCTGCGAGCTGGACTGCCACCCCGAGACGATGGACGAGCACCCCGGCATGCGCTGGCACTGCCGCGGCTCCTACGTCCTCGTCCCGCCCGCCCGGCTCCCCGGCGACGACGGGCAGGCCGTGCACTGGCTACGCGGCCCGGAGCATCCGCTGCCCGACCCGCTGACCCTCCTGGAAGCCCTCACCGACGCCTGCGCCCGCCACGCCGGCGACGAGTCCGGCCGCACGGACGCGCCCTGGCCCCTGAGCCACTGACCGGCACACCCCGGGCGCGCCACCCGGACGGACCGTCCGCGTTGCGGCCTTCCCCCCGGCCGGTGACCGTGAGCAAGTGGGGGCCGACCGGCCCCCGTTCACGAGACGGGAGAGGGAAATGCTCATAAAAGCGATGGCGATCGGGACGACCGCTGCCGCCGCCGCGCTCCTTGCTGTGGCACCCGAGGCCGCCGCCGCCCCGGTCAACGGCTGCACGGTGAGCGGCCGCCACGTGACGTGCGTCGACTACGGGGGCATCAACCGGCAGCGGGGTCAGTACTGGTCCGCCTACCAGTACAACCAGAACGGCATCAAGCTGAACATCTGCAACGCGTGGAACGGCTGGACGATCACCTGCATCAACTACTGAGCAGGTCACGCCGGACGCGCCCGGACGCGTCGGCCTACGAGCCCTGGGCGGAGGTCAGTCCCTCCAGGCGGGAGAGCACCGACACCTGCTCGTCGCCCGAGCCCTTCGCCGGATCCACGGCCACCTCGTTGGAGACGAACTCCATCGTCAGCGACTGCTTGATCTCGCCGGACGTCAGCGCGCGCACGCTCTCGTTCGGGGTGGGGATCGAGGCGCCGGGCGCGGCGGTCTGCTTCTCGAAGCGCCGCGTCGTGAAGAACACCAGCGCGCCGCCGTCCGCGGTGCGCAGCGCCAGCGGGGCGTAGTCGCCCGAGGTCAGCGGCTGGTCGATGTACTGGGTGGCCAACCCCGGCTTCCTGGCGGCCTTCGCGCGCTGCGCCCGCCACTGACTGGTGTGCGTGCCGGCCGCGAAGGTCTTGCCGCCGCTCTTCAGGTACGCCGCGTAGTCCTTGCTCAAGTCGGCCGGGGCGACGGCGAGTTCGCCGGAGTCCGCAGGCACCGTCTCGGCCCAGCCGTCCGCGTCCTTCTCGATCTCCGGCAGCGAGCCGGGCGCGATCAGCGTCAGGTACGCCGCCTGCCACGGCTCGCCCAGGCCCCCGCGGGTGAACACCAGCAGCCAGTGCAGATCGCCGCCCTTGTTGCCCTGGGCCTCGGCGACGAACCAGCGCGGCCAGCCTGCCTTCTTGGGGATCGTGAACGTCGCGTCGGTCAACTCCAGCGGCGTGTGCGCCGGATTGCCGCCGGGATTGTTGGCGTGGCCCGCCTTCAGCCGGGCGGCGTCGATGTCGCCGAGGGCGCCGGTGACATGGTCGGCGTCGAGCGAACTGTCGTACGCGTCGTCCGCCTTGTTGTACGCGGCCGTGAACTGCCGCAGCGCCCGGTCGGCTTCGGCGCGCGTGGTCGTGGGGATCACCTCGCGCTCCCCGTGCACCACCACGCACCCGCTCGCCGTCAACGACAAAGCGGTCACCGAGGCCGCTATCAGTGCGCTCCGGTCAAGCCCGCGGAGCCTCGGACGGCTGCGATCCCTGCTCATCGACTGCCTTCACCTTCCCCTTCCCGGAGGCGAACCCTACCGGGGCGAGGAAGAGCGCGAGTGCCGGGACGAGGTACAGCAGCCACACCGTGACCTGGAGGACCGTCGGGTCGGGCTGGAAGTTGAACACGCCCTTCAGCAGCGTGCCGTACCAGCTGTCCGGCGGGATCGTGCCGCTGACGTCGAAGGCCAGGTTGGTCAGGCCCGGCAGCCAGCCGGCCTCCTGAAGGTCGTGGAAGCCGTACGCCAGCACGCCCGCCGCCACGACGACCAGCATCCCGCCGGTCCAGGTGAAGAACTTGGCCAGGTTGATCTTCAGCGCGCCGCGGTAGAACAGCCAGCCCAGGAAGACGGCCGTGGCCAGGCCCAACGCCACGCCGATCAGCGGGCGCGGGGTGCCGTCGCTGGCCGCGTGCACCGACGCCCACACGAACAGGGCGGTCTCCAGGCCCTCGCGGCCGACGGCGAGGAACGCCGTGGCGACCAGCGCGCCGGTGCCCATCGCCAGCGCCGCGTCCAGCCTGCCGTGCAGCTCCGCCTTCAGGTGCCGGGCGGTGCGCCGCATCCAGAACACCATCCACGTCACCAGGCCGACGGCGAGCACCGACAGCGAACCGCCGAGCGCCTCCTGGGCCTGGAAGGTGAGTTCCTGCGAGCCGAACTCGAGCGCGCAGCCGAAGCCGAGCGCGATCGTCACCGCGACGCCGATACCGATCCAGATCGGCCGGATGGCGTCCCGGCGGCCGGTCTTCACCAGGTAGGCGATCAGGATGCAGACGACCAGGCTGGCTTCCAGCCCTTCGCGCAGGCCGATCAGGTAGTTGGAGAACACGGCTCAGGCCTCCTTCGAGAACAGTGTGCTGCCCCACCAGTCGTCGCTGTCGCGGACGCCGGGCGGGACCGCGAAGACCGCCGAACTCACGTGCTGGGTGTACTCGTTGAGCGCGTCCGTGGCCAGGTTGCGCTGGATGCGGATGAAGCCCTCGCGGACGTCGCGCTGGTAGGCGATGAAGAACAGGCCCGCGTCCAGCCGGCCCAGGCCGTCCGTGCCGTCGGTGAAGGAGTAGCCCCGGCGCAGGATCGTCGCGCCGCCGTTGGAGTGGGGGTGCGCGAGACGGACATGCGCGTCGGGCTTCATCGCCTTCAGGAACGGCTCGTCGCGCTCCTTCGCCTTGCCGACCGGGGCGCCCTCGCCCTTGTCGCGGCCGAAGACGTCCTCCTGCTCCTGCAGCGAGGTGCGGTCCCAGGTCTCGATGTTCATGCGGATGCGGCGGGCGACCAGGTACGAGCCGCCGGTCATCCAGTCCGGCCCGTCCTTCTCGCCGACCCAGACGAACTTCGCCAGCCGGTCCCGCTCGGTGCCGGAGATGTTGCGGGTGCCGTCCTTGAAGCCGAACAGGTTGCGCGGGGTCTGCGCGTCGGGCGTCGTCGACGACGTCTTGCCGAAGCCGAGCTGCGACCAGCGGACGGCGACCTTGCCGAAGCCGATGCGGGCCAGGTTACGGATCGCGTGCACGGCGACCTGCGGGTCGTCGGCGCAGGCCTGGACGCACAGGTCGCCGTTGCTGCGGCTGCCGTCCAGGTTCTCGCCGGGGAACTTCGGCAGGTCGACCAGGGCCTCGGGGCGCTCGTCCGTGAGGCCGAACTTCTCGAATAGCGACGGACCGAAGCCGATCGTCAGCGTCAGCCGCGACGGCTTCAGGCCCAGCGCTTCGCCGGTGTCGTCCGGCGGGGCCTCCGCGAGTCCGTCGTAGGCGCCGTCGCCGACCGCCTCGCCGGCGGTCATCCGGCGCGCGGCCGCCGTCCAGTCCTTGAGCATTTGTACGAACTCGGCGCGGTCGTCGGTCTTCACGTCGAACGCGGCGAAGTGCAGCCGGTCCTGCACCGGCGTGGCGATGCCGGCCTGGTGGGCGCCGTGGAAGGCGACGGCGGCGCCCGTCCCGGCCGGGTCGGTGTCGTCGGCGGAGTCGCCGGCGCGGGCCAGCGCGACCGCGCCGCCGGCCGCCGCGGCGCCGAGCGCGAGCCCGGCCCCGCCCCAGCCGATCAGCGCACGCCGGGAGGGCTGCGGGCCGGCCGCCGGCGCGGTGGTGGCTTCCTGGGTGTCCGTCATGGTCGTCCCCTACTTCACGACGGCGGCGGCGAGGGTGGACAGCGGCTCGGCGAGCGCGTTCACCGCGTCCGACAGTTCCTTGCGGTCGGCCTTGCCGACCTTGTCGTAGGAGGTGAAGTCGTACGAGTCCTTGTCCGCGCGGTACTTGTCGAGCAGCGTGTTCAACGCGGCGAACTGCTTGTCCAGTTCGACGGTCAGCGCCTTGTCGTTGCCCTGCACGACCGGCTTGAGCAGCTCGTAGGACTTCTGGGCGCCCTCGACGTTGGCCTTGAAGTCGACCAGGTCGGTGTGCGAGTAGCGCTCCTCCTCACCGGTGACCTTGCCGGTGGCGACCTCGTCGAGCAGCTCCTTGGCGCCGTTGGCCATGGAGGTCGGGGTGATCTCGGCCTTGCCGACCCGCTCCTGCCAGTCCTTCAGGTCGGTGACCAGTTGGCCGGCGAGGGTCTTCTCCTCGGCGCCGATCTTCTTGTCCTGCCACAGCGCCTTCTCCAGCCGGTGCCAGCCCGTCCACTTCTGGCCGTCCTCCAGGCCGTCGGCGCGGACGTCGACCTTCGGATCGATGTCGCCGAAGGACTCGGCGACCGGCTCGGTGCGCTCCCAGCCGATGCGGGAGGGGGCGTAGGCCTTCTTCGCGGCGTCGAGGTCGCCGTCCTTGACCGCCTTCACGAACGTCTCCACCGCGGGCAGCGTCGCGTCGGCCTGCTCCTGCACGTACGCGCGGTAGGCGGCGACGGCCTTGTCCAGGCGCGGGTCGCGCTTGGCGACGGAGCCGCCGGTGACCGTCAGCTTCTGGCGCACGCCGTGGCCCTTCATACCCGGGCGGCAGGCGATCTCGTACGATCCGGCCTTCACCTCGGCCGTCAGCGTGTACTTCGTGCCCGGCCCGATGTTCTCCTTCTCGGAGACGATCCGGTCGTCCGGGAAGACGATCTCGACCTCGGTGGCCTTGGAGCCCTTGTTCTCGATCTTCAGCGTGACCTGGCCGGCCGGGACCGACTTGGCGGAGGTGTCGCACTTCGAGTCGGCCGCGGTCACCTCGATCGTCCCTGCGTCGTCCGCTGTGCTCTTCTGGGTGCAGCCGGTGACGGCGGTCAGAGCCGCCGCGCTGGCGACGGCGGTGACGGCGGTGAGTCTGGCGGCTCGCATGCGGGCTCCATAACGCTGGCGGAAAATCGAGGGTCCGTCTCACCCGGGATGGTGAGGCTCACCTAACTTATCTAAGCCTTGCCTGCGTGCTACCCGTCGGTGCGGTGATTCAGCTCTCACGGGCGGCGCGGGGACACGGATCCATCACGGTGGCCAAAAACAAACCCCAAGAACAAGTAAAGGTAGCGCCAAGAATCGTCCTGCTGGTCGACCGGCGGCACACCCGCCCCACGCCCGCGGGCCGCGGCGTGCCCGGCGTACCGGATCACCGCCCGGTGCGCGCCGCGTTCCGGCCGTGCGCCCGACCGGCGCCGTGATGCTTCAATGCCCGCGTGACTGACTACGACGTGCTGCGCGTCTTCTGCGCCCCGGACGGCGGCTACGGCAACGAACTCGGCGTCGTGCGCGAGGGATCGGTGCTGCCCGAGCGGGGCGACCGGCAGGCGCTCGCCGGGAAGCTCGGCTTCAGCGAGACCGTGTTCGTCGACGACCCCGAGCGCGGCGTCATCGACATCTACACCCCGACCCTGCGCCTGCCCTTCGCCGGGCACCCCTGCGTCGGCGCCGCATGGCTGCTGGACGTACCCGAACTGGTCACGCCCGCCGGGGTGGTGGGCGCCCGCCAGGACGGGGAGTTCAGCTGGATCGAGGCGCGGGCGGAGTGGGCCCCGCCGCGCACCCTGCGCCAGTACGCCACGGCCGCCGAGGTCGACGCCCTGCCGGTGCCGCCGAAGGGCGAGTGGATCTACGCCTGGGCCTGGCAGGACGAGGCCGCCGGCCGGGTACGGGCGCGTGCCTTCCCGGGGCGGGACGACGGCATCGACGAGGACGAGGCGACCGGCGCGGCGGCCCTGCTGCTGACCGACCGGCTCGGCCGGGCGCTCAACATCACCCAGGGCGCGGGCTCCCAGATCCTCACGGCCCCGCAGCCGCACGGCTGGGTGGAGATCGGCGGGCGGGTGTATCTGGAGCGCTGACGGCGCCCTACGGGTGGTCCGGCGTGTGCGTGGCGACCACCCGCACCGCGGCCCGTACTCCGGCGTGATCCACCCCTGGACCGTCGGCCTCCCGCGACCGCGGCTCCGGCCACTTGACCGCGGCTCCGGCCACTTCTGACGGACCGGCTCCCGGGGCCCCCCCCCCCCCCCCGGGGGGGGGGGGGGGGGCGGGTGGGGACAGGGGGGGGGGTTCTCCCCCGTCCCCCTTACCCCCACCATTCTTTTTTCCCCCCCCACCCCCCTTTAGGTCTTTTTTTCTCC
>NZ_JBVIIE010000072.1:0-42674 GCF_055569945.1 Streptomyces sp. NPDC031340 | reverse complement strand
GAACTCCGCAGGGTCCCCGCTCCCCGCTGCACGGCCCCGGCGGCCAGGCGGGCCCGCCCGCGGGCGCCGAGCGCCCCGCGCGGCTGCCCGCGACCACCCGGGCGGACATCATCGCGCGGGCCCGGACATGGGTCACCCGGAAGGTCCCGTACGGCGTGACCTCCTACTGGTCCGACGGTTACCGGCAGGACTGCTCGGGTTATGTCTCGATGGCCTGGGGGCTGCCCGGGAACGAATGGACCGGAAGCCTCGGCGATTACGCCGAGAGAATCACCAAGGCGGAACTCCAGCCGGGTGACGTACTGCTTTACCACAACGCGGGCGACCCGTACGGCGGATCCCATGTCGTCCTTTTCGGCGGCTGGACCGACGCCTCCCGTACCCAGTACGCCGCCTACGAGCAGACCGTCCCGCACACGCGCCGCAAGACCACCCCGTACGCCTACTGGAACAACTCCTCGCGCTACGTCCCGTACCGCTACAAAGGGGTGACCGACGGCGCGGCGCGGAGCACGGAGGCCGCGGGGCCGCCCGCCGCGGAGGGCCGGATCCCGTTCCCCGGAGTGGCCTATTTCGGCCCCGGCGCGGACAACCGGCACGTCGCGGAGCTCGGCCGGCTGCTCGCCGGCCGCGGTGCCGGCCGCTTCCACCCCGCCGCTCCCGGACCGCGCTGGACGGACGGGGTGCGCCGGGCGGTCCGGGCGTTCCAGGAGGCCCAGGGGTGGCGGGGGGCGGCGGCGGACGGGCTGCCGGGGCCGCTGACCTGGGAGCTGCTGGTGTCCGGCGGGGGCCGGGACGTTCATAGCGGAGATTCCGCTTCCGCTACCGGGGGCCCTCCGTCCGGGTCCTCCCGGCACGGGGTGAGGGGCTATCCGGGCCGGGCGCTGTTCCGTCCCGGAGCCGTCAACGACCAGGTGACGCGGCTCGGGGAGCAGCTGGTGCGCAAGGGGTTCGGCCGGTACTACGCGGACGGGCCCGGGCCGCGCTGGAGCGAGGCGGACCGCCGCAACGTGGAGGCATTCCAGCGGGCCCAGGGCTGGCGCGGCGGAGCGGCCGACGGCTACCCGGGCCCGGAGACCTGGCGGCGGCTCTTCCTCTCCTGACGTCCCGGAACCCACGACGTCCCCGACCCATGACGTCCCGGGAAACGACGACGTCCCCGGACGACCGATGTGGCGCATCTGGCGCGGAGGCTGGAGGCACGCATGAGCACGACGACCACGTCGCACACGCCCGAGTTCGAGGGGCCGGGCAGGTCCGGGCGTCTCATTCAGAACGAGGCGACCACCGAGATCCCCGTCCATCTGCTGTTCCGCGACGAGCCGAGCCCGGCGTCGGTGCCGCTGAAGCCCGCGGTCGTGGGGCGCCGCCGCGGCACCGGGGAGCAGCCGCGGCTGCGCCCGGCGCCGGTCAGGAACCGCCCGTCGCCGCGGGCCGACCCCGGGCTGGTGGAACGGCCGGCCCGGGTGCTGCCCGGCGCGGTCGGCATCCTCGCCGGCGTCTGCGGGGCGGCCGGCTGCGCGGCCGCGTCATGGTGGGCGGGCGCCCTGCCGCGCGCGGCGCTGGAGGCGCTGAGGCTGCCGGCGTACGCGGGGACCGGGCTGGGGCCGGCGCAGTGGGCGGCCTGCGCGGGGGCGGGCGCCGTCGGGCTGTTCGGCTTCGGCGGGCTGACCCGGGGGCGGACCGGGCGGGCCCTGGTGGTCGGCCTGTTCGGCCGCTACCGGGGGACCGTGCGGCGCACCGGCCTGATGTGGGTCAACCCGCTGCTGCTGCGCCGCCGGGTCGACGTACGGCTGCGGCACTGGCGCAGTGAGCCGATGCCGGCGGCCGACGGCGGCGGGGTCGCGCTGCGGGTGGTCGTGCTGGCGGTGTGGCGGGTGCGGGACACCGCGCGGGCCGTGCTGGGCGTCGACGACCACGAGACGTACCTGCGCGAGTGCGTGGAGGCGGCCCTGGCCCGGGTGCCGGTGGAGACGCCCGGCGCCGCGGCGGGGGCGGCGGAGGCGGCCGGGGAGGCGCTGACCCGGCTGGTGGCGGCCGACGCGGCGGCGGTCGGGCTGGAGGTGTACTCGGTGCAGCCGGTCCGCGTCGAGTACGCCCCCGAGGTCGCCGCCGCGATGCACCGCCGGAGGAGCGCCGCGCTGGACGCGCAGAACCGGGCGAACGTGCTGACGTCGGTGGTCGACTCCGTGGAGGACACGGTGACCCGGCTGACCGTGCGGGGCCTGCTGGACCTCGACGACTACGAACGCAAGGCCCTGGTCAAGGACCTGACGGTGGCGTTCTGCGTGGGCCGGACGGAGCCGGGGCGCTGAGAACGGCCTCCGCGATTGGTCTGGACATGTTCAAGTCGCGGCAATAATCTGAGACTTGGTCTAGACCTACTCGCACAGCTCACCGAACCTCCCCCATGTTCCCCAGGAGCGGCAGCATGCGCACACGGACCAAGTCCTACGCCGCCGTGGTGGGCCTCGCCACCGCCGGAGCCCTCGTGTTCTCCTCCGGTGGCGCAAGCAGCCACGGCTACACCGACCTCCCCGTCAGCCGGCAGAAGCTCTGCCAGAACGGCACCGTCACCGGGTGCGGCGACATCCAGTGGGAGCCGCAGAGCGTCGAGGGCCCCAAGGGCTTCCCCGCCGCAGGACCGGCCGACGGACAGATATGTTCCGGCGGCAACACCCGCTTCGCGCAGCTCGACAGCCCGCGCGCCCCCTCGGGCGGCGCCTGGCCGACCACCAAGGTGACCGGCGGCCAGAGCTACACGTTCCGCTGGCAGTTCACGGCCAATCACGCCACGACCGACTTCCGGTACTACGTCACCCGCCAGGGCTGGAACCGGGACCACAACCTGTCCCGCTCCGACCTCGACACCACGCCGTTCCTGACGGTGCCCTACGGCGGTCAGCGCCCGCCGTCGACCCTCTCGCACAGCGGCACCCTGCCGTCCGGGCTGAGCGGGCACCACGTCATCCTCGCCGTGTGGACGGTCGCGGACACCGGCAACGCGTTCTACGCCTGCTCCGACGTCACCTTCTGACCCGGGCCGGGCCGCGCGCCGGGAGCCCCGGCCCCGGCGCGCGATCTCTGAGCATTCCTTGAGGCGGCCGGGATCTCCTTGCGGGTACGTTCCTGACACGCCCGCCGGCAGGCGGCGCACCGCGATCGGGGGATCTCATGGACGTGCTGTTCTACCTCGTGCCCGGCCTGATCATGGGGCTGGCCCTCTTCATGGCCTACCGCGTGCTGCGCCGCTGGTCGCAGCTGCGCGGCGCCTGGAACAGCGGGCTGACGGCCGAGGGCCGGTGCCTGCGGACGTTCACCACGACCCACGGCGGCGGCCACGAAAGCTCCGTGCGCACCACCCTGCACCATGTCTACGAGTTCACCGCGCGCGACGGCCGCCAGGTCCGCTTCGAGGAGGAGGGCGGTCCGGCCACCCGGCTGGAGGGCGACTTCGTCACCGTCCACTACTCGGACGGCCCCCGGGTCGTCGCCACCGCGCACGAGCCGGCCCGCGGCAAGCAGGCCGCGGCGACCTTCGGCATCCTCGTGTTCCTCGGCGTGGTCGTCGTGTTCTGCGTCGGCTTCATGGTCACGTACACCGAGGCCTTCGTGACCTCGGACATCTCCGGTTACTAGAACCGGCGCCCGCCCGCCCCTCCACAACTGACGGTGCGTCAGCTACCGTGCGCCCCATGGAGTCCGGCAGGCGTACGGTCGCGGAACTCGTCGCCGGCCGGTGGGGCGACCACCGGCCGGGGCTGTGGTTCGAGGACCGGACGCTCACCCACCACCAGGTCGCCGCGGGCGCCGCGGCCCGCGCCGCGCTGCTCGCCGACCTGCTGCCGCCGGACGCCGAGCCGCACGTGGGCGTGCTGCTGGACAACACCCCGGAGTACCCGCTGTGGCTGAGCGCGGCGGCGCTCGCGGGAGCGGCCGTGGCCGGCGTCAACCC
The DNA here is from genome assembly GCF_055569945.1 of Streptomyces sp. NPDC031340. NCBI lineage: Bacteria > Bacillati > Actinomycetota > Actinomycetes > Kitasatosporales > Streptomycetaceae > Streptomyces > Streptomyces sp. NPDC031340. Next base: position 38,719 of record NZ_JBVIIE010000072.1, on the reverse strand, counting down.
CACCCGCCGCGGCCCCGAACTGGCCCGCGACATCCTGCACACCGAGTGCCGGATCCTGGTCACCGAGCGCGCCCACCTCCCGCTGCTCGACGGCCTCGCGCTGCCGGGCGCGGTCCGTGTCCTGGTCACCGGCACCGAGGAGTACGACACGCTCCTCGCGCCCTACCGGGACGCGGTGCCGGACGCCTCCGGGCGCAGCCCCGGCGACCGGCTGCTGCTGTACTTCACCTCCGGCTCGACCGGCGCCCCCAAGGCCGCCGTCTGCAGCCAGGGCCGGCTGGCCGCCGCCGGACGGTCGCTGGCCGACCGGTTCGACGTGCGCGAGGACGACGTGCACTACGTCTGCATGCCGATGTTCCACGGCAACGCGGTGATCGCCGACTGGGCGCCCGCGCTGGCGGCCGGGGCGGGCGTGGCGCTGCGGCGGCGGTTCTCGGCGTCCCGGTTCCTGGCGGACGTGCGGGCGTACCGCGCCACGTACTTCACCTATGTGGGCCGGGCGGTGCAGTACGTGCTGGCGACCGAGGAACGGGACGACGACCGGGACAACCCGCTGCGGACCGGCTTCGGCACCGAGGCGGGGGCCGCCGACGCGGCCGCCTTCGAGCGGCGGTTCGGGGTGCGGCTGGTGGAGGGCTACGGCTCCTCCGAGGGCGGGGCCGCCGTGCAGTGGTCGCCGGGCACCCCGCCCGGCGCGGTCGGGCGGGCGGAACCCGGACTGGTCGTGCTGGACCCGGAGACGGGGCAGGAGTGCCCGCCGGCCGTCTTCGACGCGGCCGGCCGGCTGCTGAACGGCGACCAGGCGATCGGCGAGCTGGTGAACCGGGCGCCCAACCCCTTCGAGGGCTACTGGCGCAATCCGCGGGCCGACGCCGAACGGCTCCGGGAGGGCTGGTACTGGACCGGGGACCTGTTCTGCCGGGACGCCGACGGCTACCTCTACTTCGCCGGCCGCGCCGACGACCGCCTCCGCGTCGACGGCGAGAACCTGGCCGCCGCGATGATCGAGAACATCCTCGCCCGGTACGACGGCGCCGACGCCGTGGCCGTCTACGCGGTGCCCGACCCGGTGACCGGGGACCAGGTGATGGCGGCCGTCGCCGGCGGCTTCGATCCGGCCGGGTTCGCGGAGTTCCTGCTCGCCCAGCCGGACCTGGGCACCAAGATGGCGCCCCGGTTCGTGCGGGTGCTGGAGCGGATGCCGGTCACCGCCACCAACAAGATCCACCGGGCGCTGCTGCGGCGGGAGGGCGTGCGGTGCGCCGACCCGGTGTGGTGGCGCCCGCCCGGCGAGCGGGCGTACCGGAGGCTGACCCCGGAAGACCTCGAGGGGCCCCTCGTATCGCCGAGAGGCCCCTCAGTGGTGCGCCGCCAGGGACTCGAACCCCGGACCCGCTGATTAAGAGTCAGCTGCTCTAACCAACTGAGCTAGCGGCGCATGACTCCCGCCGTCCGCGTGAGCTGTGTCTCGCGGGCGGCGACAGAGAAAATACTACCTGGTCCGCGGGGGTGCTGGTGACCACCCGCGGCGCGCCCGGATCGTCGGCTCGCTCAGATCGTCAGCGACAGCAGCAGCGGCGCCGCGTTCCGGTTCAGGGTGTCCGCGGCCCGGCGCAGCCGGTGGGCGTGCTCCACCGGGAGGGACAGGGCCAGGCAGCCCACCGCCGAACCGGCCGTCACCGGGACGGCCGCGCACACCGTGCCCACCGCGTACTCCTGGAGGTCGAGCGCCGGCGCGGTGGGCGGCTGGGCCGCCAGCCGGGACAGCAGCAGCTTGTCGCTGGTGATGGTGCGCGAGGTGAGACGGGCCGGCCGGTGCCGGGAGAGGTGCTCGCGCCGGCTGTCGTGGTCGAGCTGGGCGAGCAGGCTCTTGCCGATCGCGGTGGCGTGCGCCGAGGAGCGGAAGTCGACCCACTCGTTGACCACCGGGGTGCTGGGCCCGGCGGCGTACTGGGCGACCCTGACCTCGCCGTCGACGTACCGGCTGAGGTAGACCGCGGCGCCCAGCGAGTCGCGCAACCGGTCGAGGGTGCGCTGCAGCTTGTCGCGCAGCGCCTGCTCGCGGCCGTGCGCGGAGCCCAGGCGGCCGAGGACGTCCCCGGTGACGTACGCGCCGTCGGTGACCTGCTCGACGTAGCCCTCGCGGCGCAGCCACCTCAGGAGGGTGGTCAGCCGCTCCGGGTCGAGGCCGGTGTGCCGGGCGAGGTCCGTGTCGGTGATTCCGGTGGTGTGCCGTGCCACGGTCTCCAGGACGCGCAGGGCGTCCTGGGCCGAGTGGTACGGTGCGGTCGGCTCGTGCTTCAGCGCCACGGTGTTTCCCCCTGCGCTCGCTCGGTCGCACTGCTACTGGGCCGTGATCCGGACGGTCAAGCCCCACCACGATAACCGCCGACCGGGCGCCGGCGAGTGGAGCTCGGCCGGATCGCGGCTCGCCGAACGGCGGCGCGGGCCCTCCGGCACATGCCGCCGGCATGACCCGGTACAGCCGGTCCCGCCCGTCACCGCCGTCCCAGCGCCCGGCGGCCCGTCACCGCCGTCACACCGCTGTCGTCACAGGACCGCGCCGAGGAAGTCCCGCGTCCGCTCGTTCTCCGGCTCGCTGAAGATCTTCTCCGGCGGGCCGGACTCGACGATCCGGCCGGCGTCGAACATCAGGACCTGGTCGGAGATGTCCCGGGCGAAGTTCATCTCGTGCGTGACGCACAGCATGGTGATGTCGGTGCTGCGGGCGATGTCGCGCAGCACGTCGAGGACGCCCGCGACCAGCTCCGGGTCGAGCGCGGAGGTCACCTCGTCGAGCAGCAGCACCTGCGGCCGCATCGCCAGCGCGCGGGCGATCGCCACCCGCTGCTGCTGTCCGCCGGACAGCTGGGAGGGGCGCATGTCGCGCTTGTCGGCGAGGCCCACCAGGTCCAGCAGCTCGTACGCCCGCTGCTCCGCCTCGTCCCTGGACAGCCCCAGGACGGTGACCGGGGCCTCGGTGACGTTGCGCAGCACGGTCATGTTCGGGAACAGGTTGAACTGCTGGAAGACCATCCCGATCTTCTTGCGGACCTCGCGGACCTGCTTCCCGGGGGCCGGGAAGAGCCGCTGACCGGCCACCGTGATGGTGCCCTCGTCCGGCCGGGTCAGCGTCATCAGCAGCCTGAGGATCGTCGTCTTGCCGGATCCGGACGGGCCGATCAGCGTGACGTGCCTGCCGGACTCGACGGAGAAGTCGAGCCGGTCGAGGACCGTGTGGTCGCCGAACCGCTTGGTGACCTGCTCCAGCCGGATCAGCTCGGTGCCGTCCACCGGCGGGTTGGCGTGGGCGTCTTCGGTGTTCAGCAGGGGGGCGTCAGTGGACAAGGCGTCGCTCCAGAGCTCGCAGGAGAAGGGAGGCCAGACAGGAAAGGACGACGAAGGCCACGCCGATCACGGTGACCGGCTCGGTGAACCGGAAGTGCTCCTGGGAGTACAGGCGCGCCTGGCCGAGCATCTCCAGCACGGTGATCACCATCAGCATCGGCGTGTCCTTCAGCATCGCGATCACGTAGTTGCCGAGGGCCGGCACGACCCGGCGGATCGCCTGCGGCAGCACCACCACCCGCCAGGTCCGCGCCCTCGGCAGGTTCAGCGCCGTCGCCGCCTCCCACTGGCCGGCGGGCACCGCCTCGATGCCGGCCCGGTAGACCTGCATGGTGTACGTCGAGTAGTGCAGCCCGATCGCGACGATGCCGGTGGTCAGCGCCGAGAAGGCCAGGCCCCACTCGGGCAGCACGTAGAAGAGGAAGAACAGCTGCACCAGCAGCGGGGTGTCGCGCACGAACTCGGTGACCGCCCCGACCGGCCGGCGCACCGGGGCCGGCGCCCGCATCAGCAGCGCCCACACCAGGCCCAGCGCGAACGAGATCAGCGAGCCGAGGACCACCACCCGCAGGGTGACCAGCAGGCCGTCCCAGAAGTACGGCATGAAGTCGCGCACGGCGTTCCAGTCCCACGTCATGCCGCACCGCCCCCCGCGGCCACGCCGGCCGTCCCCGCGGGCCGGGGCTCCCGGGTCCCCGCGCCGCGCCGCGGGGCCTTGCCGACGCCCGCCTTCAGCCGCCGCTCCAGCAGCCGCATCCCGCGGGTGAGCAGGAAGGCGATCACGAAGTAGATCAGCAGGACGTACCCGTAGATCTCCGCGCTCTCCTGGAGCGCCAGCCGCACCAGGTTGCCGCTGAAGGCCAGGTCGCCCATGCCCATCACCGACACCAGGGCGGTGCCCTTGAGCAGTTCGACCAGCAGGTTGGAGAACGGCGGGATCATCTCCGGCACCGCCTGCGGCAGCATGATCAGCCGCATCCGCTGCCAGGGCGTGAAGCTCAGGGCGATCCCGCCCTCCTGCTGCGCCGGGTCGACCGCGTTCAGCGCGCCGCGCACGATCTCCGCGCCGTACGCGCCGTAGGTGAGCCCGAGCGCGAGGGTGCCCGCCCACATCGGCACCAGCTGCCAGCCGAAGACCGGCGGCACGACGAAGAACACCCAGAAGATCATGACCAGCGCGGAGGTGCCGCGGAACACCTCGGTCCAGCAGCCCGCCAGGAAGCGGACGGCCCACCGCCGGTGCGTGCGCGCGATGCCGACGGCGAAGGAGACCGCGGCGGCCAGCAGCGCGCTGAGGACGAGCAGCTGGACCGTGGTCCAGACGCCCTTGAGCACGAGTTCCCACAGTCCCGGGGTCATCCGGCGCACAGCTCCTTCGCGGTCAGGTCCGTCATCTCGGCCTCGGTGAAACCGAAGGGCCGCAGGATCCGGAAGACCTCGCCGCTCCTCTTCAGCCGGCGCAGTTCGGCGTTGAAGGCGTCCCGCAGCCGTGTCTCGGTCGGCCGGAAGGCGAAGGCGCCGCCGTCGACGTGCGGTTTCCCGTCGACGAGCGGGGCGAAGGCCTTCGTCGCCTCCGCCTTGGACGACTTCTTCACCACCGCGCGGACGGTCAGCGCCGTCCCGGCGAAGACGTCCACGCGTCCGGCTTCGACCGCGTTCAGGCCGGCGACCTGGTCCGGCACGATCAGGATGTCGCTCTTCCGGTACCCGGCCCCGACGGCGTACTGGATCTCCGCGTACCCGGTGCCGGTGGCGAACCTGGCCTTCTTCTCGACGACGTCCCGGTAGCTGTGCAGCCCCTTCGGGTTGCCCTTGCGCACGATGAAGGCGTCCAGCATCCGGTAGTCGGGGTCGGCGAAGATCACCTGCTCGCAGCGCTCGGGATTGACGTACATCCCGGCCGCCACGACGTCGAACTGCTGCGAGTTCAGGCCCGGGATCAGCGAGCCGAACTCGGTCGGCACCGGCTGCACCCGGGCCACGCCCAGCCGCTCGAACACGGCCTTGGCGAGCTCCGGCGCCTCGCCGGTCAGCCGTCCGTCCTTGTCGATGTACCCGAAGGGGACCTCGCCGGCGATGCCCAGCCGTACCACGCCCGCCGCCCGCAGCCGGTCGAGCAGGTCGCCGCCGGTCCGGGCCGACGCCGTGGGCACGCGCGAGCAGCCCGCCGCGGCCGGTACGCCGAGCGCCGCCACCCCCGCGAGCAGCGACCGGCGCGTGGTGCCGGGTGTCGTTCTTTCCTTGCTCTCCTTGCCAAGTGGTGCAGCCATGGCGGCGCTGCTACCCGACCGCCCCGGGTGTATGCCTCGCGGCCGTCCGTCCGGCGTCCGGGCTTCCGCCCACCGGGGCAAGGGAGTTGAGGCCGCGAGTCCGCACGCACGGCCGGTCGCCGTTCGCCGCCCTTCGCCGCGCGCGGTGAGCGCGTGCTGTGCGCCGTGGGGGCGACGCCGGTCTCCGCGGTGCGCACCGCACGCCCGGCTGGGTACACGGGGATGGGGCCGTGCCGGCGCCGCGCGATCCGGCGGCCGCGCCCGGCCCCGTGCACCCGGCCACGAACAGCAGTAGAAGGGCTCGCAATGACCGCTCTCGGATTCCTCTACCCGGGCCACGGCGCCGAGGACGACTATCCGCGCATCGAGCAGCTGATCGGCAGCGACATCAGGCTGGACGTCGTCCACACCACGGTCGGCGAGGACGCGCGCCGGATGGACGCCCTGCGGGAGATCGCCTCGCCGGAGCGGCTCGCGGCGGGCGTCGAGGAACTGCGCATGGCGGGCGCCGAGTCGGTGGTGTGGGCCTGCACCAGCGGCAGCTTCCTGGGCGGCTGGGAGGGCGCCCACGAGCAGGTGCGCGCCCTCGCCCTCGCGGCCGGCATGCCCGCCTCCTCGACGTCGTTCGCCTTCGTGCACGCGGTGCGGGAGATCAAGGCGGCACGGGTGGCGGTGGGCGCGCCGTACCCCGACGACGTGGCGGCCCTCTTCGCGGACTTCCTGCGGGCGGGCGGCACGGAGGTGGTGGCCGTCCGGGGCTCCGGGGCCGGCACGGCCGCGGAGGTCGGCAGGTGGGGAGAGGCGGAGGTGCTGGCGCTGGCGAGGCAGGCGGACACCCCGGACGCGGACGCGGTCCTGCTCCCGGACAACGCCCTGCACACGGCGGCCCACATCCCGGCCCTGGAACAGGAACTGGGCAAGCCGGTGCTGACCGCCAACCAAGTCACGGTGTGGGAGGGTCTGCGGCTCGCGGACCGCCGGGTGAACGCCCCCAACCTGGGCGTCCTGTTCACCCGCGAACCGATCGTCCAGGTCTGAGCCCACCGCGTGCGCGGGCGGGCGGTTGCGCGGCGCGTGCGGGCGGGCGGTTGTGCGGCGCGTGCGGGCGGGCGGTTGTGCGGCGCGTGCAGGGCGGGCGGTTGTGCGGCGCGTGCAGGGCGTGCGGCCGCAGCGCGCGCAGCCGCGGCCCCGGCCCGCGAACGGCCCCCGCACCCCGGGGAAACGGCCCGCACTCGCGGGCACGGGACGCGACTGCGTGGGTGAGCCGGGGCCGCGGTCGCTGCCCTGGCGAGCCGGGCGTCGGGGCCCGGGGTGCACGTGCGACAGCGGCGGCAGCCCGCGGAGGCGGGAATAGGCGGGGGGTGTCCTCTGTTCTGGGCGGACGGACAGTGTACGGCCGGCGACAGGAGGCACCCACCGTGGCAGCGGACGACAGGACAGGCGACGGGATCCGCGGCACCGCACAGGGCACCGCTCCCGTTCCGCTGTCCGTGCTGGACCTGGTCACCGTGGGCTCCGGCCGGACCGCCGGGGACGCCCTGCGCACCAGCGTCGCGCTGTCCCGCTTCGCGGAGTCCCGCGGCTTCCACCGCTACTGGGTCGCCGAGCACCACTCCATGCCCGGCGTCGCCTCCTCGTCCCCCGCCGTGATCCTGGCCCACCTCGCCGCCCACACCGGCCGCATCCGCCTCGGCTCGGGCGGCGTCATGCTGCCCAACCACGCCCCGCTGGTCATCGCCGAGCAGTTCGGCACCCTGGAGGCGCTCGCCCCGGGCCGCGTCGACCTCGGCCTCGGCCGCGCCCCCGGCACGGACGGCGCCACCGCCGCGGCCCTGCGCCGTACCGACCGGCTGGGCGAAGGCGCCGACGACTTCCCCGAGCAGCTCGCCGAGCTCATCCGCTTCCTCGACGACGACTTCCCCGAGGGGCATCCCTACCGCCGTATCCACGCCGTGCCCGGCCCGGTGCAGGCGACCTCGCCCGGCGGCGTCCAGTCGCGGCACCGCCCCCCGGTCTGGCTGCTCGGCTCCTCCGGGTTCAGCGCCCGCCTGGCCGGCGCCCTCGGCCTGCCGTTCGCCTTCGCCCACCACTTCTCGGCGCAGAACACCGTCCCGGCCCTCGACCTGTACCGGGAGTCCTTCCGGCCGAGCGAGGTCCTCGACGCGCCCTATGCCCTCATCGGCGTCTCCGCGTTCGCGGCCGACGACGAGAAGGAGGCCCGCCGCCAGGTCCTGGCCACCGGGCTGAACATGGTCCGGCTGCGCACCGGGCGGCCCGGTCTGTTCCCCAGCCCGGAGGAGGCGGAGGCGTACCCGTTCAGCCCGCTGGAGCGGGAGTTCGTCGACTCCTGGGGCGCCAACATCGTGCACGGCACGGCGCAGCAGGTGCGCGACGGTCTCGACGCGCTGCACAAGCGCACCGGCGCGGACGAGCTGATGCTCACCTCGCACGCCCACACCGGCGAGTTGCGCCTGCGCAGCTACGAACTCATCGCCGACGCCTACGGGTTGCCGACCACCTGATCCGCTCCGCGCGCCCGGGTGCCCATCAGCTCGGCGATGCGGTCGGGCGGCACCGGCCGTGAGTACAGCCATCCCTGGCCGGTGTCGCACCCGATGCCGCGCAGCCGGGCGGCCTGGGCCGGCGTCTCCACGCACTCGGCGGTGACGGTGAGGCCGAGCCGGTGGGCGAGCTGGATCATCGCCTCGACGACGACCTCGTCGGCCGGGTTGGGCGCGGCCTCCGCGTTCTCGTACTGGAAGCCCCGGACGAAGGAGCCGTCCAGTTTCAGCGCCGACACCGGCAGGCGGCTGAGGTAGGCGAGGTTGGAGTAGCCGGTGCCGAAGTCGTCGATCGCGATGCGCACGCCCATCTCGCTGAGCGCCTGAAGGGTCTGCAGCGGGCGGCCCGCCGAGCCCATCACCGCCGACTCCGTCAGCTCCAGCTGCAGCAGCCGCGGCGCCAGGCCGGTCTCCTCCAGGGCGTCGGCGACCTCCGCGACCAGGTCGGAGTCCCACACCTGACGGACCGCCACGTTGACGCTCACGAACAGCGGCGGCTCGTCCGGGTGGTCCAGCTGCCAGCGGCGCGCCTGGTGGCAGGCCGTGCGCAGCACCCACCGCCCGAGCGGCACGATCGAGCCGTCCTCCTCCGCCAGGCCGATGAACCGATTCGGCGTCAGCATGCCGAACTGCGGGTGGTTCCAGCGCACCAGCGCCTCGACGCCGTGCAGCCGTCCGTCCTCCATGCCGACCAACGGCTGGTATTCGAGGGTGAACTCCCCGCGCTCGACGGCCGGGCGCAGGGTGGAGGCGAGGGCCTGGCGGGTCATGCGGTGGGCGTTGCGTTCGGGGTCGAACAGCGTCCAGCGGGCCTTGCCGTCGGCCTTCGCCCAGTACAGCGTCGTGTCGGCCGCCTGCATCAGCGCGGTCGGGCTGGTCCCGGCGGCCAGCCGTTCGACGACGCCGATCGAGGCCGACACGGACAGGCGCCGGCCGGCGATGTCGAAGGGGGCCTGCACCGCGTCCAGGACGGACTCGGCGAGGTCGGCGAGCTGTTCGGTGCCGGTCGAGTCCCGCACCAGCAGGGCGAACTCGTCACCGCCGAGCCTGGCCACCAGCGGGGCGGCGAGCCTGCCGTACCCGGCCTCGTCGGCGCAGCGGGTGAGGCGTTCGGCGACGGCGGCCAGCAGGCGGTCGCCCACCCGGTGGCCGAGCGTGTCGTTGATGGCCTTGAACCCGTCCAGGTCGAGATAGCACAGCCCGACCCGCCCGGTGCCGCCCTCCTCGTACGACTCCGCGTCCAGCGCGGCGGTCAGGCGTTCGATGAACAGGGTGCGGTTGGGCAGCCGGGTCACCGGGTCGTGCATCTGCAAGTGCCGGACCTTGGCCTGAAGTTCGCGTTGGGCGCTGATGTCGGCGACGGACATCAGGACGGCGTCGTCGACGGCCGGCAGGGGCGTGACGGTGACCTGCGCCCAGACGGACCGTCCGTCGGCCTGCTTCAGGCGCCGGGTGCAGCGCAGCCGGGCCTCGCGGCCGCGCAGCACCTCCAGGTAGGCGTGCCAGCCGCGGGCGTCGGAGGCGAGGTCCACCAGGTCGGCGGCGATGCGTCCGGCGAGCTGGTCCGGGGGGCTGCCGAAGAGGGCGCCGAAGCCGTCGTTGGCGCTGACCACCAGGCCCTCGCGATCGACGACGGCCATCGCGAGGGGGGCCGCCGCGAAGACCGCCCGGTACGCCGGCGGTCCGGTACGTGTCATCGGCGGACCGGTGTTCGTCGTGGGTGGCCCGGTACGTGTCGTCGGCGGCCCGGCGTGCGTCGTCGGCGGCTCGGTACGGGGAGATGCGTGGATGTCACTCTCGGTCACGGCTGACCGGTCGAGGTCTGCCGCGGGCGTCGGCCCTTCGGACGTTCCGCTCACCGCTGGCTCCCGCAGTGCACTCGATCTCTGTCCGTGCAGGAAAGTGTGCCGATCATAGAGGCTGGCCGGAGGTCCATCCAGCCATCGTCCAGTGTCCCGGACGGACCGGCACTTCCGACAGATCGTTTCTGCCCGTACCTGAACGGGTCTCTCAGGCCTCCGACCAGTTGTGACGTTCCGTGAGCGGCTCGGGGTGTCGGCTCCGGAGATTTTTCCGATGACTCACTCGTCCGGTGCAGACAAACAGGGCGTAGTACGACAATCTCCAACAGGCTGGGTGCGGTGTCCCGTGAACCGTTCCCGGAGGTCCCCCGTGCCGCGTCCGTTCCGACGGCCCCGACTGCGCAGCACCGCCGCCGTGTGCACGACCCTCTCCGCGCTCGCCGCGACCTCCCTGGTGAGCGGGCCCTCGGCCACCGGGTCGGACCCCGCGGCGCCGTGCGCCCTGCAACGCACCGCCGCGCACCACTCGGAGGGCCTGGACACCTGGAACGCCGCCTACCCGCGCCCGACCCGGCGACTGGACGCGGCGATGGTCTTCCTGTCCTTCCCGGACGCGGTCCCGCGCACCACCCCCGCCGAGCTGACCGCCGACCACTTCCCGGCCACCAGCCGCTTCTTCGAACGTGCCTCCTACGGCAGGTTCACGCTGCGCCCGCACCCGCTCCGCCGCTGGATCCGGATGCCGCGGCCGTCCACGGCGTACGCCGTCCAGCGCGACTGGAACGCCGCCCGGCGCTCCGCCTACCTGCGGGACGCGGTCGCCGCCGCCGACCCCCAGGTCGACTTCTCCCGCTACGACGTCGTCTACTTCGTCGCCGACCCGGACGCGCCCGGCGTGGACTCGGACGCGACGAAGGTCGTCAACCTGGACACTCCGCTGCGGGCCGACGGCCGCGACATCCGCCGCGTGGTCACGGTGTTCGAGCGGCATCCGCCGGACCGGCTCGTCCTGGCCCACGAGACCGGGCACGTCTTCGACCTGCCGGACCTCTACCAGCGGCCCGTCGACGGCAAGGGCGACTGGGACACGTACGTCGGCGACTGGGACCTGATGGGCAGCCAGTTCGGGCTGGCGCCGGACCTGTTCGCCTGGCACAAGTGGAAGCTGGGGTGGCTGGATCCGCGGCAGGTGGTGTGCGTGCGGAGCCTGGGCACCACCCGGGTGACGCTGGAGCCGCTCGGCGCGGGGCCGGCCACCCCGATGAGGGGGGCGGCCGGGGTGCCGGTCTTCGGGCTCGGGCACGGCACCAAGCTCGCCGTCGTGCGGACCGGGCCGGACAGCGTGCTCGCCCTGGAGGCGCGCGGCCGGGTCGGCAACGACGGGGCGGCCTGCCGGGCGGGCATCCTCGTCTACCGGGTGCGCAGCGGCGCCGCGTCCGGCGGCGGGCCGGTCCGGGTGATCGACGCGCACCCGCACACCTCGGCGTGCTGGGAGAGCTCCGTCTACCCGCCCCTCGCGGACGCCCCGGTCGGCCTCGGCGAGAGCTTCACGGTGCCGGGGGCGGGCGTCCGCGTGGAGGCTGAGTCGCGAACGGCCTCGGGGGCGTGGACGGTGAAGATCACGGCGGGGTAGATCACGGCGGGGCAGCGCGGGGTGCCGCGGAGAGCCGGTCATGGACATGCAAGAAGCCCCTCGCTGTCCGCGAGGGGCTTCCCGTGTCGTGCGCCGCCAGGGACTCGAACCCCGGACCCGCTGATTAAGAGTCAGCTGCTCTAACCAACTGAGCTAGCGGCGCCTGCTGACGTCGTAGACCTTAGCACCCTGGTCGGCGGGAGGAAAAATCGATATCCGCACGGCCGCCCGGGCCGCCCGGACGGCCGCCCACAGCAGGATCTCCGCCCCCGGCAGCCAGGGGCGGAGGGTGTCCGGGGCGATCAGCCAGCGCGATGTCGGCGAGGCCGCGCCGCCCAGCGGGGCGGGCACGGTCACCGCGTCGCCGTGGCCGTGGCACAGCAGCGGCGGGATCGCGCCCGCGCGCCCGTACTCCTCCTCCCACCGCACCAGCGACGGCAGCCGCTGTGCGGTGCCCGGCGCGGCGAACAGCAGCATCCGGCCGCGGAACACCGCCACCGGCCCCGATCCCGGCCCCTCGGCCCACAGCCGGTCGACCAGTCGGCGCCCGAACAGCGCGGGGGCGCTGACCACGTCGAAGGCCGAGCCGCAGGGCAGCACGGCCGGGGCCTGGGGCCGCTCCCGCCAGGAGGCGAGCGTGCCGCCCGGACAGGCTCCCGCCGAGGCCAGCCAGGCGGCTCCGTCCGCGGTGACCCCGCAGGTGTCGTGAAGGCCGGGAAACGGTTCGCGGCGTGAGCTGCTCATGCCCCCAGATCTACCCGCCGTGAGCAATCGATTCCGCACGGTTGCCGAAAACCGGGACAGGCGGGTGCGGGAGGGGGTATCTTGCCCGCCTGGCATATGCCGCCCGAACGCGCGGCTACGGTCCCCGCACCGGGTCCCGGGGTCCCCGCCCGGGTCCTACGGTCCCTGCACCGGGTCCGCGTGCCCCCGCCCCTCGACCCCGCTCATCAGGTCCCGCCCGAACTCGACCATCTTCTTGGCGTAGTCCTCGGTCCACTCGGCGCGCTCCGCGATGTCCGCCGGCGTCAGACGGTCGAACCGCCGCGGGTCCGCCAGCTGCGCGGCCGCCATCGCCTGGAACTCCACCGCCCGGTCCGCCGCGGCGCGGAACGCCTGCGTCAGCTCCGTCGCGCGGTCCAGCAGCGCCCGGGGGTCGTCGATCGACTCCAGGTCGAAGAAGTGCTCCGGGTCGGCGGCCGCCGCCGCGGGCTCGAAGAGCAGGGGCGCGGGGCGTAGCCGCGGCTCGTTCCGACGCGGCGTGGGCTCCGCCATGTCTTCTCCTCCTCGTACGTCACGATCGACCCGCCGGTACGTGGGCCACCGTCCATTGTCCCGCGCCCGCGCAAGAGGGCCGGAACCTCACGGCCGCTGCCAACTCCCCGGGCGCCGGGGATGTTCCCGGGCCGCCCGGACGACGGGGCCGGCGGTCACTGTCCCAGCTCGTACAGCGGCATGGCCACCCTGGTCACGGCCGGACCGGGACGCGGTGCTCCGCCAGCCGGGCCAGGACCGCGTGGTTGGCCTCCCAGCCGTCCGGGAACTTCACGAGGGTGCCCAGCTGGACCGGTTCCGTCGAGGGGTAGTCGTCCAGCAGGTCGCCCACGCCCGCGCGGCAGACCACGATGCAGGCGTGCCGGTGCCGCGAGGTCAGGACGCACAGGCGGCCCGTCTCCAGGTGGAAGGCGGTGGCGTCGGGGCGGCCGGAGAGCGGGTGCAAGACCACCGTGACGTCGTACTCGCGGCCCTGGAGGCGGTTGGCGGTGTCCACCGTGACGTCCGCGACGCCCAGGTCGGCCAGCGCCGAGCGGACGGCCGCCGCCTGGTCGCGGTGGGCCGTGCCGACGGCGATCCGGCCGGCCGTCAGCGGGGCCGGGTCCGCGGAACGCTCGGACACCGCCGCGCCGCCGCGGTCCAGCAGCCGCCGGACGACCGCCGCCACCGCCCGCACCGCCTCCGGGTCGGTGCGGGGCGTGTGCCGGGCCGGCAGCTCCAGCAGCCCCCAGCCCGACTCGGCCGCCTCGTCGATCACCCGGTCGGGGCCGGAACCGTCGGACGGGACGGCGAAGGCCAGCCGCCGGTCGCCGTGGCCGGTGCCGCTGCGGAACGGCGTGTACGGGTAGAAGGCGTCCGAGACCAGGGGCGCGGCCGACGCCGGCAGTCGCCAGGAGACCGGCAGGCGGTGCTGGGGCAGCCCGGGATTGTGCGCGAGCAGGGTCGTCACCGCGGAGGCCGACGGGTCGTACGACAACCCGGCCCACTGCTCGCCGCCCACGATGGAGAACGGGTCCAGCTGGCCCGGGTCGCCCACGAACAGCGCCCGCTCGAACAGGCCGGCCACCGCGAGCAGCGCGTCCGAACGCATCTGGTACGCCTCGTCGACGATCGCGTGCCGCCACGGCTCGTCGACCTTGACGTGCGCCCACTTCGCGGCGGTGGAGACGACTACGGCGAGCCCGGCCAGATCGGCGGCCTTCGCCGACTTGCGCACGTTCGGCAGGTCGTCCAGCGCCTTGTCGTACGGGTCGGCGTCGCTGCTGTGCAGGCGGCCGACCGGCAGCTCGGGGTCCTTCTCCGCGAGCCTCAGCACCAGGTCGTCGACCTGGGCGTTGGTCTGCGCGACCACCATCAGCGGGCGCCCGGCGCCGGCCAGCTCCAGCGCGGCCCGCACCACGAGCGTGGACTTGCCGGCGCCGGGCGGGGAGTCCACGACCACGCCCCGGTCGACGCCGTGCAGCGTGTCGTGCAGGATCGCCGCGGTGGCCGCGGCGGCCGCGGCACCGGGGTCGAAGACGGCGGTCACAGGACGTCCTCCTCGGTCGTCGGGTCGGCCGGCTCGGGGACGGCCTCGCCGGGCGGCCCGCCGTGCGTCCACGGCGTCCGCTCGGGGTCGGGCAGCTTCGGGCCGCCCCGCTGCTCGTGCTCGAACAGCGTGAAGCAGACCAGGTCGCCCTTCTCCGGCACCGAACCGGCCTCGGGCTCCTTGCCGCGGCCCATCTTGTCGACGATCCGCAGCACCAGCAGGCCGTCGTCCTCCCGCCCGACGAACTCCGCCGCCTGCGGCCTGCCACCCAGCGAGCGGTACACCTTCACGCGCTCGCCCAGCTGCGGCCGGTCGTCCGTGCGGACGGTGACCAGCGGCCGGGGGCTGGGCCGCTTGCCCTCGCTGTACGCCATCACGACGTCCGTGACCTCACCGGTGAACGCCTCCCCGGCCAGCCGGCGCCCGGCCATCACCAGCGGATCGTCGAGGGCCTCCTGCGCGTCCAGGCGGGCCTGCTCGCGCTCACGCGCGGCCAGCTTGTTCGCGGCGGTCACCGCGTCGTCCCGGCGCGGCTGCGGCGGCTCGCCCGCGGCGACCCGGTCGCGGTGACCGGTGAACGACCAGCGGTCGCGCGTCCACCGCTCCTCGACGTGCGCGCCCTCGGGCAGCGTGCGCAGCAGGTCGAGACCGTCCCACACCCGCTCCCAGGTGGGCCGGGTGACGCTCTCGATCAGGGCGCCGATCTCCCGCTCGGCGGCGGTGAGCTCCGCGAGCCGGTCGTCCGCCTGCAGGCCGTCCTCGGCGGCGGCGAGAGCGGTGCGCGCGCGGTCGTAGCGTTCGACGGCCGGGGCGAGCAGCTTGTTGTCGAACGCCGGGTCGGTCGCCGGGCCGGCCGGAGGGCACAGCAGCTGGCCGCGCGCGTCCCGCGCCAGCTCGGCGTGCAGCGCCGCCTCGGCGCCCGTCGCACCCCGCCGGGCGTCGTCCCGGCCGGGCGCGTCGGGCACCGGGGGAGGGGCGATCCAGGCCAGCAGCGCGCCGAGGTGCTGGTCCTCCAGGCTGGACTGGCCGCTGGCCCAGTGCCGGGACAGGACGTCGGTCATCGCCAGCAGCAGCGAGGAGCCGGGCACCCGGGCCCGCTCCGCGTAGTGGGTCAGCCACCGCCCGAGCAGCGGCACGCGCGGCGGCGCGGGGTACGGGGTCTCCGGGTCCTGCTCCGCGGTGCGCCGGAACCGCATGGAGCGCCCGAGCAGCCGTACGAAGTCGATGCCCGCGCGGCTGGGCACGATCAGCTGCGGGGCGTCGGCGCACAGTTCGACCTCGACCTTGACCCGTTTGCCGGTCTCCGGGTCGGTGTCGGTGCGCTCGGCCGCCTCCACCTGCCCGGCGTAGCCCTCGATGTACGGCAGGATCACGTCCGCCAGTTCGGCGAGGAAGGCGAACCGGAGGTCCCGGTCGCGCGGCTGCGCCACCACCAGCAGGCGCGGCGCGTCCCGGTCGGTGCCCACGAGCGCGCCGAGCGGGGCGCCGGCCTCACCGGCGGTGGTCAGCGGCACGAGGACCAGGGGCCGCTCGGACAGGTGCCGGTGGCGGACGGTGGCGGCGGGCTGGGCGCGCCCGGAGCGGACGGCCTCCAGCCGGGCGAGCGTGGTGATCAGCGACACGGGGCGCCCTCCGGGCAGGGAGCGGCCGGCGCGGCGCCGTGATCCGGGCGGCGGGAGCGGGCCCGTGCGGCGGGGTGCCGCGGGTGGTGGTCCGGCCGGGTGCGCGTCGGTGCGGTGCGGCAGTGCGGGTGGCCCGTGGCGCACGCGGGGCTCACAGGGCTTGTGAGGCAGGCGGGGCACGTGGGGCGCATGACGGGTACGGTGGTCATCGGGCCGCACCTCCCGCGGTCAGGGCCTCCAGCGCCTCGGTCCGCAGCGCCCCGGCCCCCAGCGCCTCGGTCCGCAGTCGTGCCGCCCGGCGCAGCGCCGCGACGGCCGGATCGTCGGGGTCCCCGGCCTCCGCGCGGGCCGCCGCCAAGACCTCCTCGACCGTCTTCAGGCCGCCGAGTTCGGCGCGGACCGGGCGGCCCAGGGAGGTCACCGAGCCGGCCGCGCGGGAGCGATCGCGGCAGTGGAAGGCCAGCTCGCAGGAGGACAGGCACTCCGGCGCGTACGTCGCGGGCACCGACTCCACCGCCGCCGTCAGCTCGGCGGCGGGCAGTTCGGGGGAGAAGCAGGTGCCCTCGGGCAGCGCGTCGGCGATGTCCCGCACGCGGGTCAGGCGGGCCAGCTGCCGGTGGGTGACCGCGTGCTGCTTGCGGACGTCGACGGCGGAGGCGGTGGGCAGGTTGGAGAAGTCCTTGGGACACACCAGGAGGATCCGGTGCCGCACCTCGGGCGCCGGGTCGAGGCGGGCGGCGACCTCCTCCAGGGCCAGCACGTACACCGCCGCCTGCCGGGCCGCCGCGCCCACCTTCGCCGGGTCGGCGGAGCCGTCCAGCATCGGGAA
Organism: Streptomyces sp. NPDC031340; assembly: GCF_055569945.1. Classification (NCBI taxonomy): domain Bacteria; kingdom Bacillati; phylum Actinomycetota; class Actinomycetes; order Kitasatosporales; family Streptomycetaceae; genus Streptomyces; species Streptomyces sp. NPDC031340. The sequence goes on along the minus strand of NZ_JBVIIE010000072.1, from coordinate 21,851 downwards.
GGACTTGATCTCCACGACCGTCCAGCCGCCGTCCGGGTGCACCACCACCGCGTCCGGCTCCAGGAACGCGGGGGAGCCGGCCACGTCGAGCGCGAGCATCGGATGGTCGAGCAGGGTCCACTCGCCGGGAGCGGCGGCGGCCTCGCGCAGCGCCAGTTCCGTACGGGCGGCGCGGCCCTCGGGGCCGGTGGCGGCCAGGTCGGGCACGCGCGCGTCGACCGGCGGCTCGGCGGCCGGGTCCAGCTTCTCGCGCACCAGCCGCAGCAGCTCCGCGCCGCCGTCCGCCTTGACCTTCGCCTCGAACGCGTTGCCCCGCACGAACGCGAACTGGGACTGCCCGAAGACCGACGGCGAGCCCAGCGCGCCCGCCAGCGCCGCCTTGTTCACCCCAGCGCCGTCGAGGATCGCGCGCCGTCTGCAGCCCGGGTTGGCGGCGAGGGCGGCCAGGGCCCGCGCGTCCAGCGCCTTGGCCGGTACGCCGGGCCCCCGCAGCTCAGCGAGCCGCTGCCGGAGCGCCTTCTCCCGCGTCCGTGGAAGAGGCGTCCGGCCCTGCTCCGGCTCCGGTCCGGGACTCGCGCTGACGTGGAATTCGCTCACCCGCGGAAGTCTGGCACCCGGCACTGACAATCGGGGAACCGGAGGCGCCGGAGAGCCGTGCGGCCAGTGGGACACGCATCCGGAGCGCGTCCGCGCGGCGCATCACGTACGGCGCCAGCAGCAGGCCCACGCCCATCACGAAGGCGCCCGCGACCGCGTCGAGGAAGTAGTGGTTGGCGGTGCCCATGACCACGATCGTGGTCAGCAGCGGGTAGGCGACGCCGGCGATCCGCGCGGCCCGCGTCCCACCGTGGCGCCACAGCATGATCCCGCACCACAGCGACCAGCCGACGTGCAGGCTGGGCATCGCCGCGTACTGGTTCGTCATGCCGCCGAGGCCCTTGGGGGCGCTGGCCGCGCCGCCCCACCAGCCGTACGAGCTGTACTGGGCCATCGTGTCGACGAAGCCGTGGCCCGCCGACAGCAGGCGCGGCGGGCAGGTCGGCAGCAGCGTGAAGCCGATCAGGCCGATGAAGGTGGACGTCATCAGCCAGGTGCGGGCCGTCCGGTAGTGCTGGGCGCGCGAGCGGAACAGCCAGACCAGGATCGCGGGCGTGACCAGGTAGTGCAGCGACGCGTACCAGAAGTCGGCCGGCACGCCGAGCCACGCCTCCCGCGTGAACAGCCGGTTGAGCGGGTGCTCGGCGTTGATGTGCAGGACCTTCTCGATCTGCAGGATCGACAGGCCGTGGTCGACGGCGGACGCGGTGTCGCCGCGGGCGAGCAGCCGGCCGGCCGAGTAGCAGGCGTAGACGAGCAGGATCAGCGGCAGCTCCGTCCACCAGCGCAGGCGGGTGCGGGCCGCCTCCGTGCCCGGTGTCTCGGTCTGCGGCATCCGATCGCCTCCCCCTTCGCTCTGGCGCGCTTGCCCGTTGATCGGGACGTGTCACTTTACGGCGTCGTACGGCCTCCCGTGGGAGCCCCCCGGACCTCATAGACGCCGGCATCGCCCGCCGGGTTGCCCGTGAGCGGCGTGAGCGATGATGGATGCCTTCCCCCTCGGACCCATCCGGAAAGGCCCCTTCCATGGCACCGCGCATCCTGCTGGCCCGGCACGGACAGACCGAGTGGTCGATGTCCGGCAAGCACACCGGCAGGACCGACGTACCGCTGCTGGAGGAGGGCCGGCGCGACGCCGAGCTGCTCGGCGAGCGGCTGCGGCGCGCTCCCTTCGCGGGGCTGCCCGACGTCGAGGTCCGCACCAGCCCGCTGGCCCGCGCGCGCGAGACCTGCCGGCTCGCCGGGTTCGGCGAGCGGGCGCGCACCTGGGACACGCTCATGGAGTGGGACTACGGCGCGTACGAGGGCATGACCCCGGGCGACATCCAGGCCCTCCGGCCGGGCTGGCTGATCTGGCGCGACGGCGTGCCGGAGGGCGAGAGCACGGCCGAGGTGACCGCCCGGGCGGACGAGGTGGTGGCCTGGGCGCGGGCCGAGGACCGCGACGTGCTCGTGTTCGCGCACGGGCACATCCTGCGCACCATCGGCGCCCGCTGGCTGGGCCTGCCGCTCGGCTTCGCCGCCCGCATCAGACTCAGCCCCGCCTCCCTGTCCGTCCTCGGCTGGGCCTACGGCGAGCCCGCCATAGAGAGCTGGAACGACTCCGGCCACCTGGCACCGTAGGCCACCGGTCACCGCAGGCGCGGCCCCCGGGCCTCCCCGGTATCGCCCGCGCCCGGACGGCCCGGCTCGCCGCTGGTGGCCGATGTCCTCCGCCCAGCACGCGGGCGGCCTCCACGCCCGTGCCGTCCGCGTGCCGCCGGCGCATTCCCGGGGTCGCCCGCGCCCGCGCCCGCGGCCCGCTCGCACGGCTCGGCGCGCCCCTGCCCGGCCTCGTCGCCGATGTCCTTGCGTGGTCGCGGGCGGTGGGCTGCGCGCCAGACCGCCCGCGCCTTCCCCGGGCCGCCCGCTGCCGCGTAGCGCCCGGGCGGGCCGGTGTCCTTCGGGCCCCGGCCCGCCCGCGGCCTCGTGGCCGACGTCCTTTGCGCGGTGGCGGGCGGTGGGCTGCGCGCCACGCCTCCGCGCTTCCCCGGCGTCGCCCGCTGCCGCGCAGCGCTCGGACGGTTCGGCGTCCTTCCGGCCTCGGACTGCCCGTCGTCTCATGGCCGACGGCGTGCGCGCGGGCGCGGGCGGTGGGCTCCACGCCTGGGCCGCCCGTGTGCCGCTCGTGTTGTGCCGGCGTCGCTCGCTGACCGCGTAGTGCTCGTGGCCCGCTCGGACGGCCCGGTGTCCTTCGGGCCCCGGCCCGCCCGCGGCCTCGTGGCCGACGCCCTCCGCGCGGTCGCGGGCGGTGGGCTGCGCGCCAGACCGCCCGCGCCTTCCCCGGGCCGCCCGCTGCCGCGCAGTGACTCGTGGCCCGCTCGGACTGGCCGGCGCCCTCCCGGCCCCGGTCCGTCGTCTCGTGGCCGACGCCCTCCGCGCGGTCGCGGGCGGGGTGCTCCGTGCGCGGGCTGCTCGCGGGTGGCTCGTACGTCCCCGGAGTCGCCCGCCCGCCGCCGGGGCCCGCTCGGGTGGTTCCCTCCCGCGCATCGGGCCGCCCGTCCCCTCGTGGCCGGCATCCTTCGCGCGATCGCGGGCGGCCGCGTTCGTGCGGGGTCAGGTGGGGCGGGGGGAGGAGGCGTGGCGGTCCAGGAAGGAGGCGACTCCCGATGCCCGCCGGTGCGGGAGCAGCACCCGTGCCGTGCCGGCCAGCATGGTCTGCACGCGGGACGACTGGACCTGGCCCAGCAGGTCGAGGACCCGCATGCCCGCCGCCGCGGCCTCGTCGGGGCGGCCGCCGCGCGCGAGGTCGTCCGCCAGTTCCGCGGTGTACAGGGCGATGTTGCGGGTGAAGTGCGGGTGCTGGAGGTGCGCGGCCCGGCGCGCGTGCCGCGCCGCGCGCGGCCAGTCGCCCAGCGCCGACCAGCACTGCGCCTCCAGCCCCGCCAGCTCGGCCTCCCCGTAGAAGCTCATCCACTCGGGGTCGGCGTCCGAGGGGCCGCGGTCGTGGAGGGCCTGTGCGCGGGCCAGGGCCTGTGCGCAGCCGGTGCGGTCGGCCAGCCCCGCCCAGCCGCCGGCCTCGCGCAGCGCCAGCAGCGACATCAGCCGGTGCGAACCGAGGGAGCGGGCGACGCGCTGCGCGGCCTGCGCGGCCCGCACCGCCTCGCGCGGCCGGCCGGCGTCGCGCGCGAGGAACGCCATGTTGCAGAAGGCGTGCGCCTCCAGCGCGTCGTCACCGGTCGTCCGGGCGGTCGCGAGCGCCTCCGCGTAGTGCGAGCGGGCGTCGTCGAAGCGGCCCGAGTCGTGCGCCAGCCAGCCCACCGAGATGGCCAGTTCGCCCGCGCCCGAGTGGAGCCGGTCGGCGGTCGCCTGCCGGGTCGCGCCGGCGTCCAGCAGCGCGTACGCGGCGCGCAGCGGGGCGGCCGCGCGCCGGTAGAGGCCGTCGGCGCCGTGCCGGTCGTCGAGCAGCCGGATCCGGCGCACGGCTTCCTCCACGGCGCCCGCGTCACTCGCCCCCGGGCGCCGCACGGGCCGTTCCGCGGCCGCGGCGTCCAAGGCGAGCCCCAGGGGCCCCACCAGCGAGGCGGTGGCCACCGTGGCTCCCCCGCCGGTCATGAATCCGCGCCGCAGCACGTCGCTCTCCTCGTGGTTCTCGTGGTGCTCGGGTGTGTGGTTCGGGTCCTGCGTGTCATACGGCCCGGAGGCGCCCCTCGTCTCATCCGCGGCGGGCGCCGGGGCCGCCGGCCGCGGGCGGGGCGCGTCCCCGGCGGTGCGCGCCCCGCGCCCGCGCACGGACGAACGCGGCACGAACCCCAGGTCGGTGAGCGTGCGGCCGGGGAACATGTGCAGGAACACCCGCTCGTAGGCGTAGTTCGGGCAGCGGATCTCACCCGCCTCGACCCGGCCGATGTAGCGCGCGTCGCAGCTCACCCGTTCACCGATCTCGCGGGCCGCCCGCCGCACCGCCGCGGCGAACTCGGCCGGCGAGCGCCGCCCGCGCAACCGCCGGAAGACGAGGTTCGGCCGTGGCCGCCCCGCGGGTGCGGACGCTGACCCCTTCGACGACGCCATGGCCGGGTCCTTCCTCGCGAACCGTCGAACCATGCCGGACCAGTGGTGAACCGGCCCTGCGCCGGGGCCGTTCCCCTGGTTCCGGCGGGGAAGAAGGTACTCGCTGTACCGGATCCGCCACACAGGGTTTAGCAACAAACCGGACGTCTCCCCCACGATCTGCCATGAACTGCCATCCTTTGTGGCGGACTTCCGCCGTTGCCGTTGACGCCCTGGGGCGTTGAACCCCGTGGGCCGGGAGCCGCCCGACTCCCGGGCCGCCCGCTCGTTGGAAGGAGTTCCGTGGTGGAGGCCGGGATGGAGACCAGACAGAGCACCGGACCGCGAACGGCTCGGACGCCGCGCACGCCGCTGACGGCCGCGGGGCAGCCGCCGGCCCCGGACCGCGGCGACCGGCCGCCGGCCGTCCCCGGCTGCGACGTGGTGACGGTCCCGGCGCGGCAGGGACTGGAGGCGGTCGACATCCTGCGGCGCGGCGCGTGCGACGCGGTCGGGCCCGTGCTGCACGACGACGACGGCGACACGCTCGGCTTCGTGGTCCCGCCCGGCACGGCCGCCGCGTGGGACGTCCCGGGCAGCACCTGCACGAAGACCGACGCGCGGGGGGCCGACGCGCCGGGGACCGACGCGCGGGGCCTGAGCCGGGATCCCGAGCCGCCGCTGGAGGGGGCGGACTGGCTGCTGCCGCCCGGCGAGGCCGACCTCGCCACCGACCCGGCCGTACTGCGCCGGGCGCTGGGCGAGGCGGCCCGCATCATCGAGGCCGCCGACAACTGCCACTGACACCGGGCCCCGAGGGCGGCGGCGCCGGCCGGTTGCGACAATGGCCGCCATGGGAAAGGCCAGGAACACCCGGCGCGGGAGCGGTGCCGCACACGTCGTCGTCGAGGCCGTCGACGGCGGGCTCGCCGAACTCGTACCCGACCGGGACCGGACGCGCGCCTGGACCCTGCTGATCGACGGAGCGCCACAGTCGCACGTCGACCTCGACGACCCGGCCCGTCTCGCCTTCGAGTACCAGCGCCGGTTCGGACACGTCGTCGACCTCGCCGCGCCGGCCGGGAAACCCATACACGCCGTGCACCTGGGCGGCGGGGCGCTCACCCTCGCCCGCTACGTCGCCGCCACCCGCCCGCGCTCCACCCAGCAGGTCGTCGAGCGCGACGCGGCACTGGTCCAACTGGTCCGCCGCGAACTTCCGTTGGACCCGAACGCGCGGATACGGGTGCGCTGCGCCGACGCCCGGGAAGGCCTGCGCAAGGTGCCCGACGGCTGGGCCGACCTGGTCGTCGCCGACGTCTTCAGCGGGGCCCGCACGCCCGCCCACCTGACCTCCACCGAGTTCCTCGACGAGGTCCGCCGGGCACTGCGGCCGGGTGGCCGCTACGCCGCGAACCTCGCCGACGGGCCGCCGCTCGCCCACCTGCGCGGCCAGATCGCCACCGCCGCCGCCCGCTTCTCCGAACTCGCCCTGCTCGCCGACCCGACGGTGCTGCGCGGCAAGCGCTTCGGCAACGCCGTCCTGGTCGCCTCCGACGCCCCGCTGCCGGTCGCCGAGCTGACCCGGAAAGCGGCCGGGGACCCGCACCCCGGCCGGGTCGAACACGGCCGCGCGCTGCGCGACTTCACCGGCGGCGCGGCCGCCGTCACGGACGCCGCGGCGGTCGCCTCCCCGGCGCCACCGCCCTCGGTCTTCCGCTGACGCCGACGGTCTTCGCCACCGCCCGCGGTCTTCCGCTGACGCCCTCCCCGTTCCCCACGCCGGGACCGGCTCAGTAGGTGCCGATCTCCACGTGCGGCGGGCCGTCGTGCCAGGTGCAGAACACCGACACCCGGTCCGCGCCGGAGGCGAACTCCACCCGGATCCACGACTCCGTCTTCCACACCTGCATCGACCACCCCGCACCCGGCGTCGCCGACACCAGCGTCGCGGACGTCTCGCCGAGGTCGAACACCGCCCGGCCGCCGTCGGTGTCGTAGCTCCTGACCCGGCCGGAGCCGGTCGGGGACGGGCCGGTCCGCGCCGCCGGGGTCCGCGACGACGACGGCGTGGGCGTGGGCGTGGGCGCCGGGGCCGGGGAGCGCCGGTGCGAGGGGCTTGCCGCCGGCGACGGCCGCCGCGTCGACGACGCCCGCGGCTCCGCCTCCCGCGCGGTCGCGCCCACCGCCGTGACCGGCAGGGCGCGCGGCGGGTCGTAGGCCGTGCCCGCCAGCACGGTGTGGACGCCGAACCACGACAGCGTGGCCGCCGCGCCGGTGGCGAGCAGCCAGGCCAGTACGGGTACGAGTGCTCTGCGCATCGTCGGCCATACTGCCCCACCGGCCCCGGGAGTCGCACCCGGCGGGAGTTGTCCACAGGCCCCGGTGAGGCGCGCCCGCATGGCGTACGGTGCCGCGCATGGCAAGTGTGCTCGTGGTCGAGGACGACCAGTTCGTGCGCTCGGCGCTGATCCGGCACCTGACCGACGCCGCCCACACGGTGCGCAGCGTCGGCACGGCGCTGGAGGCGCTGCGCGAGGTCGCCCATCTCCGGTTCGACGTCGTCGTCCTGGACCTCGGCCTGCCCGACCTGGACGGGTCCGAGGCCCTGAAGATGCTGCGCGGCATCACCGACGTGCCCGTGATCATCGCCACCGCCCGTGACGACGAGGCGGAGATCGTCCGACTGCTGAACGCGGGCGCGGACGACTACCTGACCAAGCCGTTCTCCGTCGAGCACCTGTCGGCACGGATGGCGGCCGTCCTCAGACGCTCCCGCCCGGCCGCCGGGGAGGCCGCGCACTCCGGCGTCCTGCGGGTCGGCGGCCTGACCGTCGACCCGCTGCGCCGCCGGGCCGAGCTGGACGGCGCCCGACTCGACCTCACCCGCCGCGAGTTCGACCTGCTCGCCTTCCTGGCCGGCCGCCCCGGCGTCGTCGTCCCCCGCAGGGAACTGCTCGCCGAGGTGTGGCGGCAGTCCTACGGCGGCGACCAGACCATCGACGTCCACCTGTCGTGGCTGCGCCGCAAGCTGGGCGAGACCGCCGCGCACCCCCGCTACCTGCACACCCTGCGCGGCGTCGGCGTGAAACTGGAGCCGCCCGCCGACCGGGCCCCGGCGGAGCCGCGATGAGGTGGGCACTGGCCAGGGTCTGCCTCGCGGTCACCGCCATGGTCGCGGTCGCCTTCGCGGTGCCGCTCGGACTGGTCGTCAGGGAGCTGGCCCGCGACCGCGCGTTCTCGGGCGCCGAGCGGCAGGCCGCCGCGCTCGCCCCGGCGCTGTCCATCACCACCGAACGCGGCCAGCTGGAGAAGGTCGTCGCCTCGGCCGGCTCGGACGCCGCAATGGCCGTGCACATACCGCCGGCCGACGGCAGGGCGGCCGTCGACCTCGGCCGGCAGCGCGCCGCCGACCAGGACATCGCGGCCGTGCGGAAGCTGGGCCGCGCCTCCACCACCGAGGTCCCCGGCGGCTCCACACTGCTCCAGCCGGTCGCGCTGAGCTCCGGCACGATCGCCGTCGTCGAGGTGTACGTCCCCGAGTCCGAGGTCAGCAACGGCGTCGGCACGGCCTGGGCGGTGCTCGCCGCCGTCGGCGCCGCGCTCGTCGTCGGCTCGGTCGCGGTCGCCGACCGGCTGGGCGTCCGCATGGTGCGGCCCGCCCAGCGGCTGGCCGAGGGCGCGCACGACCTGGGGGAGGGCAAGCTGGGCGCCCGCGTTCCCGAGGACGGACCGGCCGAACTGCGGCTCGCCGCCGTGGCGTTCAACTCGATGGCCGACCAGGTCGTCCAACTCCTCGCCGGCGAGCGGGAACTGGCCGCCGACCTGTCGCACCGGCTGCGCACCCCGCTGACCGTGCTGCGGCTGAACGCGGCCTCGCTCGGCGACGGGCCCGCCGCCGAGCAGACCCGCGCGGCCGTCGCCCAGCTGGAGCGCGAGGTCGACACCATCATCCGCACCGCCCGCGAGGCCAAGCCGCAGACCGCGGCGGCCGGACCCGGCGCCGGATGCGACGCGGCCGAGGTGGTCCGGGAGCGGATGGCGTTCTGGTCGGCGCTCGCGGAGGACGAGGGCCGCAAGTGGCGGGTGGCCGGCGCCGACCGGCCGGTGCGCGTACCCGTGGCCCGCGCGGACCTCGCGGCCGCCCTGGACGCGCTGCTCGGCAACGTCTTCCGGCACACCCCGGAGGGCACCGCCTTCGCCGTCGACCTGCACAACGGCGAGGACGCGGTGATCGTGCTCGTGTCCGACGCCGGGCCGGGCATCGCCGACCCGGAGGCGGCCATGGCCCGCGGGCGCGGATCCGGCGCCGACGGCTCGACCGGCCTGGGCCTGGACATCGTGCGCCGCCTCGCGGAGTCGACCGGCGGCGACGTGCGGATCGGCTCCTCGGTGCTGGGCGGCACCGAGATACGCGTGTGGATCCAGCTCGACGCACGGGAACGCCCGCCCGGCCGGCGCGGACACCGCGGAACCGTACGCCGCCGCGGGCGCACCGCCCGCGCCCGCTGAACCCGCGGGGACCCTCGGTCAGGCCCGACCTGCCCCCGGAAAGGTCCGGCAGGCACGGAGAAGCCGCGGGGCTCCCGGAAAAGTCCGGGGCGCGGCGCCCCCCACGGACGCCGCGCCCCGCCCCCCGCTCCCGGGGTCCCCACTCCCGGGACCCCCGCTCCAGGGGTCCCCGCTCTCAGGCGCCCGGTCTCAGGCGGCCTCCACCGGCGGCAGCGCGCCGGTGCGGGCCGCCTTGCTGTACCAGTGGGCGCTCGACTTCGGCGTGCGGGCCAACGTCGCGTAGTCGACGTACACCGCGCCGAAGCGCTTGCCGTAGCCGTAAGCCCACTCGAAGTTGTCCATCAGGGACCACAGGAAGTAGCCGCGCACGTCCGCGCCGTCGGTGATCGCCCGGCGCACCGCCGCCAGGTGGCCGTGCAGGTAGGCGATCCGCTCCGGGTCGTGGACCCGGCCGTCCGAGTCGGGCTTGTCGTCGTAGGCCGCGCCGTTCTCCGTGATGTACAGCGGCAGGCCCGGCGCCTCCCGGGTGTAGCGCATGATCAGGTCGTGCAGACCCGTCGGGTCGATGGTCCAGCCCATCTCCGTGCGCTCGCCCGGCGTCTGGTGGAACGCCACGTCGTCCGCGGCCGGCCAGGGCGAGTGGTCGCTGGCGCCGTGCCCGTCCGCGCGCGGGGTGCGCGCGTCGGCGTCCATCGCGGACACCAGCGTCGGCGTGTAGTAGTTCAGGCCCAGCGCGTCCAGCGGCTGCTGGATCACGCGCAGGTCGCCGTCCAGGACGTACGACCAGTCGGTGACCGACGCGGTCGCCTCGAACAGGGTCTCGGGGTAGGCGCCGTGCAGGATCGGGCCGTGGAAGACGCCGTTGGCGAGGTCGTCGATCTTGCGGACCGCCGCCAGGTCGGCCGGGGTCTGCGACAGCGGCCGCACCACCGACGAGTTCAGGCTGATCGCGACCTGGTTGCGGGCCGGCATGACGGACCGCAGGGCGGTGGTGCCCAGACCGTGCGCCAGGTTCAGGTGGTGCGCCGCCTTCAGCGCGGCCTCCGGCTCGGTACGGCCCGGCGCGTGCACACCCGAGCTGTAGCCCAGGAACGCGCTGCACCACGGCTCGTTCAGGGTGATCCACTGCTCCACCCGGTCGCCCAGCGCCTCGCCGACGATCTGGGCGTACTCGGCGAACCGGAACGCGGTGTCCCGCTCCGGCCAGCCGCCCGCGTCCTCCAGCTCCTGCGGCAGGTCCCAGTGGTAGAGGGTGACGGCCGGCTTGATGCCGCGCTCGAGCAGCTCGTCCACCAGCCGCCGGTAGAAGTCCAGCCCCACCTGCACGGCCGGGCCCCGGCCCGTCGGCTGCACCCGCGACCAGGAGATCGAGAAACGGTAGGCGTTCAGGCCAAGGTCGGCCATCATCGCCACGTCCTCGCGGTAGCGGTGGTAGTGGTCGACAGCGATGTCACCGTGCTCGCCGCCTGCCGTCTTGCCTGGCGTGTGGCTGAAGGTGTCCCAGATCGAGGGCGTACGGCCGTCCTCCCGCGCCGCCCCCTCGATCTGGTACGCGGAGGTCGCGGCGCCCCAGAGGAAGGCGGGAGGAAAGGTCACCGGGGTCGCCGGCGTTGCGGGCTCAGGCATGAAAGCGCTCCCAAAATGGTCGTGGAGACCGAAGGGTCGAAGGAAAGAAGAGGTGAGGGAGGCCGGGGCGGCGCTGACCCGGCTCCCGAGAACTCGGCGGCGCGTCAGCCCTTGATCGCGCCCTGCATGATGCCGCCCACGATCTGCTTGCCGAACAGCAGGAAGGCGATGAGCAGCGGAAGCGTGCCGAGCAGGGCGCCCGCCATGATCACCGCCTGGTCGGGGACGTACCCCGTACCCAGCGAGTTCAGGGCCACCTGCACGGTCGGGTTCTGCTGGTTCAGGGCGATGATCGGCCACAGGAAGTCGTTCCAGGCGAACACGAACGTCAGCAGACCCAGCACGGCCATGGCCGGCCGCGCCGCGGGGAAGACCACGTGCCAGACGATCCGCAGACTGCTCGCGCCGTCCACCCGCGCCGCCTCGATCAGCTCGCTCGGCAGCGCCTGCACCAGGTACTGCCGCATGAAGAACGTGCCGAAGGCGGTGACCAGCGTCGGCAGGATGACCGTCTGGAGCTGGTTCGACCAGCCGAGGTCCGACATCCACAGGTACAGCGGTACGACGGCCAGCTGCGGCGGGATCATCATGGTGCCGATCGTCAGCAGCAGCAGCACGCCGGAGAACTTGAACTTCAGCTTGGCGAAGGCGAACCCGGCGAGCGTGGAGAACAGCACGGTGCTGACGGTGATGGTGCCCGCCACGAGCGTGCTGTTGACCATCGCGGTACCGAGTCCGGCCTCGTCCCACGCGGCCTGCAGGTTCTTGAACAGGTTCCCGCCGAACCACAGCGGCGGCGGCGTCTGCGCCAGGCGCTGGTCGGTGCGCGAGGCCGCGATCGCCGTCCACACCAGCGGCGCCAGCGAGACCAGCGCGAACACCGTCAGCACCACATAGGTGACCGGGCCGGCGTTCAACTGCTTGCCCGCACCCATCATCCGGGGTCGCCGGGGCTTCCGGCCGTCGCCCTTCACCTTCGACTGAGGCAACGTCAGTTCACTAGCCGTCATGGGTCTTCCTCAGACGTCGGTTGATCAGCAGATTGACCCCGGCGACGATCAACAGGATCAGGAACATCGACCAGGCGATCGCGGACGCCTTGCCGAGGTTGCCGATGATCCAGCCCTGGTCGTACATGTACAGGCCGAGCGTCTGGTACTGGTGCTCGGAGCCGCCCTTGGAACCGCTCACCCCGCCGAACAGCAGCGGCTCACCGAACAGCTGCGTGGCGCCGATCGTGGACACGACCACCGTGAACAGGATCGTCGGCCGCAGCATCGGGATCGTCACGTGACGGAACTGCTCCCAGCGGCTGGCGCCGTCGATGGCCGCCGACTCGTACAGGTCGGCCGGGATCGCCTGCATCGCCGCCAGGTAGATCAGCGCGTTGTAGCCGGTCCACCGCCAGATCACGATCGAGGACACCGCGAACTGCGAACCCCAGTCCGCCTCACGCCAGTTGACCGGATCGATGCCGATGAAGCCCAGCAGCCAGTTCACCAGGCCGCCGTCCCACGAGTACAGCAGCGTGAACACCAGGGTCGCCGCCGCCACCGAGGTGGCGTACGGGGTGAGCATCACGACCCGCCACGCGGTCGAGCCGCGCAGCTTGTAGTTCAGCATGTGCGCCAGCGCGAGCGCCGCGAGCAACTGCGGCACGGTGGAGATCACGCCGATGGTGAGCGTGTTCTTCAGCGCGTTCCAGAAGAAGTCCGAGGACAGCAGGTTCTTGTAGTTGTCCAGACCGGCCCAGGTCTGCGTGTCGAGCGACGACAGCTGCACGTTGTGCAGCGAGTACCAGGCCGTGTACAGCAGCGGGACGAGCGAGAAGGCGCCGAAGATGATGAAGAAGGGGGCGATGAACGCGTACGGCGACGCCTTCATGTCCCAGCGGTACAGCCGGCTGCGCCAGGAGCCGGAGCCCCCGGACGGCGTACCACGACCGTGAGCGCCCCGGGCCGCGCCCGGCGTGATGCCGGGCGCGGCGTCGGCGCTCGTCGCGGGATGCGCGAGAGCCTGCTTGGAGCTGCTCACTGGCCGAGCACGTCCTTGATCTCGTTCTTCGCGGCGTCCCAGCCCTGCGAAGGCGACTTGCCCTTCTGCTCGACCTGGAGGATGCCGACGTCGGTGAGCGCGGTGTTGATCGGCTGGTCCTTGATGCCGAAGTACTGGACCGGGATGGTCTTCGCCGAGTCGCCGAAGATCTGGGTGATCGGCGCGTCGGAGAAGTACGCGGTGGTCTCGGCGGCCGGCTTCAGGCTCGCGTAGGCCGACGGGGTCGACGGGAAGCTCGCCTGCTTGGCGAACACCTTCGCCTGCTGCTCGGGCGCGGTCAGCCACTTCGCCAGGGCGATGGCCTCCTTCTGGTGCTTGCCCGCCGTCGGCACGCCGATGAAGGAGCCGCCCCAGTTGGCCGCGGTCGGCGCCGCCGCCACGTCCCAGTTGCCCTTGCCGGAGTCACCCGACTTCTGCTCGATGTAGCCGATCATCCACGCCGGGCAGGCCACCGTCGCGAAGGTGCCGTTGGCGAAGCCCTGGTCCCACGGCTTGTCGAACTGCTTCAGCTTGGCCGACATGTTGCTGGTCGCCACGGTCATCGCGGCGGACCAGGCCTTCTTCACGCCATCGGACTTCTCCCAGATGACGTTGCCGTCCTTGTCGTAGTACCGCTCGCTGCCGCCGCCCAGCGCCGCGTTGTACACGGAGGAGGCGGAGTCGACGTACTTCGTGCCGCTCGGCGCCTTCTTCATGTACTGCTTGCCGAGGTCGACGTACTTCGCCCAGTCGCCCTTCCACTGCGCGGCGAGCTTGGTGCGGTCGGTCTCCAGACCGGCCTTCTTGAACAGGTCCTTGCGGTAGCAGATCGCCATCGGACCGACGTCGGTGCCGAGGCCGATCAGCTTGCCGTCCTTGGTGGTGGCCTGGGCGTTCTTCCAGTCCAGCCACTGCGACTTGTCGACCTCCTTGCCGAGGTCCACGAACTTGTCGGCCTGCGTCTGCACGGCCTCGGTGACGTTGCCGACCTCGATCGCCTGGATGTCGTCCGTGCCGGATCCGGCCTGCAGGCGGGTGAGCACCTTGGGCCAGTACACGTCGGTCCTGGTGGTGACGTTCTCCTTGATGGAGATGTTCGGGTGCAGCTTCATGTACTCGTCGTACAGGCCGGCCTGCTTGTAGCCGAAGACACCGAAGGTGCCTATCGTCAGGGTGGTCTTGCCCTTGGCGTCACCACCACTGTTCGAGCCCGACGAGTCGTCGTCCGAGTCGTTGGCGCAGCCGGCCAGCAGGCCTGTGGTCAGCGCGGCGACGGCCGCAAAGGCCACCAGCCGGGTACTCGTACGCATGTGCGTCCTCCTGTTGCCTGACGTGCCGACCCCCCGGCCAACTGCACTGTTGGGCCCGTTTATCTTGCTGCGGCTCGGGCGGGGAACGTGCGGGACATGTATGTGTCAGGTACCGTGGGAGCGCTCCCACAGGTGATGTGTTGAAGGTTCGTCGGTTCGGGCGGGGGTGTCAAGGGAGTCGACGCCGCGAGATGCGTTCAGTTATCGGCCTGTTAACTGGAATCGTGGAGTCCGCTGCTTTCGCACGTCGTCCACTGTCGCGGGTGCCCGCCGGGGCGCCTGGGCGGGGGTGCCGTGCGGCGGCCCCCGGGGCAGGTCACCGTAGGGGGCGGGACTGTTAGATTCCAAGGCCAGCGTGATGATGACGGCGGGAAGGCGGCGAAGCCCATGGCAAGCCACGGAGTGCGGGGGCGCAGCGGCGGGCGGCCCACCCTCGAGGAGGTCGCCGCCCGCGCCGGTGTGGGCCGGGGCACGGTCTCCCGGGTGATCAACGGCTCGCCGCGGGTGAGCGAGGCGACGCGCGCCGCCGTCGAGGCGGCGGTCGCGGAACTGGGCTACGTGCCGAACACGGCGGCCCGTGCGCTCGCCGCCAACCGCACCGACGCGATCGCCCTGGTCGTGCCCGAGCCGGAGACGCGCTTCTTCGCCGAGCCGTACTTCTCCGACATGCTCAAGGGCGTCGGCGCCGCGCTGTCGGACACGGAGATGCAGCTGCTGCTGATATTCGCCGGCAGCGACCGCGAGCGCCGCCGGCTGGCCGAGTACCTGGCCGCGCACCGGGTGGACGGTGTCCTGCTGGTCTCGGTGCACGCGGACGACCCGCTGCCCGACATGCTGGCGCAGCTGGAGATCCCGGCGGTGATCAGCGGTCCCCGGTCCGCCGCGGAGACGCTGACGTCGGTGGACTCGGACAACTACGGCGGCGGCCGCTCGGCCGTGGAGCACCTGCTGTCCCGCGGCCGCCGCAAGATCGCCCACATCACCGGCCGGCTCGACGTCTACGGCGCCCAGCGCCGCGTCGACGGCTACCGCGACGCCCTGCGCGACGCCGGTCAGGAGGTCGACGAGCGGCTGATCGAGCCGGGCGACTTCACGGAGGAGGGCGGCCGCCGGGCGATGACGAAGCTGCTGGCCCGCTCGCCGGACCTGGACGCCGTCTTCGCGGGCTCCGACGTCATGGCGGCCGGCGCCCGCCAGGTGCTGCGCGAGGAAGGCCGCAGCATCCCCGACGACGTGGCCCTGGTCGGGTACGACGACTCGGCCATAGCCCGCCACATGGACCCGCCGCTGACCAGTGTCCGGCAGCCGATAGCGGAGATGGGCCGCCGCATGATCGACCTGCTGATGTCGGAGATCGCCGACCGCCGCCCGGCCGTGTCGCGCGGCCTGGAGCGCCGCCAGATGGTCCTGGCGACGGAGCTGGTGCCGCGGGCGTCGTCCTGACCGGCCCGCTGCCCGGGGCGCTGACCGGCTCTCCGATGCCGCCGGGGATGCTCCGAAGCCGCCGGGGGTGTCTTCCGGTGGCCCGGTGAAGCCGGGGACCGCGCCGTGGGGCGTCAGGTGCGCGGGCCGAGCCGCCAGCGGATCTCGCCGTCCTGCTCCTCGTCCGTCGGCGCCAGTCCGGCGGCCGCGGCGACGGCGGCGGAGGCCGCGTGGTCCGGGTGGATGTGGGCGATCACCGTGCGCGTGAAGTGCCGGCTCAGCCGGCCGACCAGGGCGCGGGCCGCCTCGCCGGCGTAACCGCGGCCCTGCCAGGGCGTGCCGACGACCCAGGCGATCTCCGCGACCGGTCCGGTGACCGTGGCCTGGACGGTCCCCACCAGGCGGGCGTCCGCGCGGCTGTGCAGCACCCAGTTGCACCAGGAGACGGCCGGGTCGGGGGATCCGGCGACGAGACGTTCGTAGCGGGTCCGCAGGGCGTCGGGGGTGGCGGGGGAGCCGCCGATGAAGGCGTGCAGGGCGGGGTCCGACAGCACGTCGGCCATCTCGTCGGCGTGGTCGACGCGTAGCGGGAGAAGGTCGAGGCGGGGGGTGCGGATGACGTCGGCACGCACTTGGAGCCTCCAGGAAACGAGTCAGCCGGTGACCCCGCTTCCGCGAGGTCACCGGCTGATGACTCAGGGTGAGTGGCGGGACTTGAACCTGTTTCGTATCACTACCGTGACCTGCGCCTTTGCTGTACCGGTGGGCAAATCCGGGTATACGGCATGACGAGCGCGGGCTGTCAGTCGTCATCCTCGTCGTCCGGTTCGGGCTTCCGGGCGAAGGCCAGGTCGAGGACGTAGCGTTCGTCGGCCGGGCATCGGTCCCAGGCCTGCCGGATCAGTTCGGGGGTCCAGTCCTCGTCGATCCTGCTCAGGGTGTCGTCGTAGTAGGCGGAGGCCGCTTCGCGTCCGGCCCACCACGCGTGGCCCTCATACACGCCCGGTCGGGGCAGAGTCATCTCGCCCGCTGGGCCAAGGGTGAGCTGGTTGACGACGAGGGTGCCGGTCTCGGACTCGATGCTGACCGGGACGTGACCTTCGGCGTCGGCAGGGGGCTTGGGTGGTGTGTCCCAGACGCGGATGGTGACACGCACCTTGATGTCTGCTTGCAGGCTGAGGAGGTACAGGTGGTAGCCGTTGCCCGCCACCACCTGTACCTCCGCGGCTTCCATGGCTGCCTCGTCACCGAGGTAGGCGTCGGCGTCGTAGACCTCGACAACTCGACGGTCGGGGCTTGCGGTGACGGTGTACTCGGTGAGGAGCGCCATGGGGAACCTCTCTGTCAGTCGGTGATCTTCACGTAGAAGGCGTCGCCGTCCAGGACCCGGTTGGTGGTGTACATCGCGTCGAGTCGGCCACCGCCGGCCCGGTTGTCCTTACCGTCTATCAGGCGGACGGAGTAGCGATTGTCACCCTTGGTCGAGCCTTCCTTGGTGCTGGCGAAGGGGTACTCGTCGCATTCGAGCCCGCTCCCGGTGTAGTCGCCCCACACCTTCTTGCACTCCTTGATGGACTTGGTGCGGTTCGCATCCTGCTTGTCCTTGTCGACCAGCCGGTGAAGCGGATCCTTCTCTCCAGGAACGGTCTTGCCCGCGAAGGACGGGAAGGTCCGTTCCGGGCGCTTCAACGCGTCGTAGATGTGCAGGGCGCTCTCCTTGACGGCGGAGTCCTTGCGGCTCATCACGAGCTCCACGCGGGCTCCGTTGAAGACCGTACCCATGAACTTGCCTGCCACGGGCTCGGCGTAGTCGAAGCGGACGCTCGAGCGGTAGGCGTCGACCTCCTGGTACGGGGAGACACTGGGCGACGAGACGTTGAGGCCCATGGACACCGCTCCCGCGACCTTCTGCTGGTTGCCGTTGTTGTACTGGGCTCCCAGATCGGGGGAGGTGTACGTGAGCGTCCACGTGGGCTTGTCGTTCCAGACAGCGAGGAGTTCGTCGCGCTGGACGGTGCTGGGAGCGGTGATCTGCGGATTGGGGTCGCTGGAGCTGGCGTTGACGTCGTCCCGGAAGAACTGCCCGATGCTCCACTTGGTGGCGTCCTCGGTACCCGCGGTCTGCACGCGGATGTTCTCGACGCTGGCCAGGTAGTCGACCCTGCGGCTTCCGTCGTAGGCGAAGCCCAGGGTCCACATGTCGAACCAGAGACGGCCGATGGCCTCGGCGCCGTTCTTGTCGCGCAGGATCAGGTCGTAGGGCCTCTTCTGACAGCTCTCGAAGCGGCTCTTGAGCCAGCCGGTCTGCGTCTTCGCGGCTGTCGCGTGCTGCTCGCACTGCTGGCGCAGGTCGGTCTGTTCGTCGGTGGGTGCACGCCGGACTGTGTGCCCGTGCCGTGTCTGCTTGGCGTGCGAGCGCCGGTAGGCGGCGAACGGAACCGGGTGGTTCAGTTTTCGGAGCTCGGCCTTGGGGACGGACGAGGCGTTCACGAACCCTGGGGTCGTCACGGGTCGCGGTGTGTGTGCCTGCTCTGGTGCCGCGGTTGCCGCGGTCGTGGTCAGGAGGGTCACGGCGCAGGCGGCTGCCGCTCGGCGGGCCCAGCGGACCAGGCGTATTCGGTGGTTGGGGTGCTGCATACGGAATGGCTCCCTGAGAAGCACGGTGAGGTCTCGGATGGTGGAAGGCATCGGCCGGGAGCGCTCGTGGCGGCCGTGGCGGGTGGAGCCTTGCTGGTCCCGTCCGGTCAGGAACGGCACAACGCGCCCCAGCAGGCTTCGAGGAGCTGGCCGGTACGGGCGGAGTAGACGGCGGTGAAGCCTCGGTAGCGCCGGTGGTCGTGCTCGAGTCCCGGTGTCATCTGCTGGGAGCTGACGGTCCACGTCGGCTCCGTCCCGGCGCCCAGTGACCGTTCCCCGGTGGTCGACGACCGGGCCAGGTCGACGTGGAGCGGGTCGACGGCGAAGGAGTGCGCGGCGCGCTCGCGGAAGGATGCCGCGCTGGGCGCGTCGCCGGCGGCGCGGGCGGCCATGGCCTGCGGCTTGGCTTCCAGAGCGACGGCGTTGCAGACGTGGGCGGTCCGCACGCACTCGGCGAGACCGGGCACCGTCTGGAGGCAGCTGTCGGGGTCCCGGTCCAGACACGAGGACAAGGCCTTCTGGTCGACGCCGTTGACGACGGCTGGTATGCCCTCGGCCTGCCGCAGGGAAGCCCACGAGGACGGTACGGCCGTGGCCCGCGTGACAGCGACGGAGGGCGCGGGCTTGCGCGGCTTGCTCGTCGCCCACTGGGTGAACGTGGTGGTGTCCGTCAGCTTGCTCGTGAAGCAGTACGGCGGCTTGTTCGTGCTGCTGCAGGTGGGCAGCGAGAGAACTTTGGCCACGTTCTTCGTGGCGACCTGGTGCCAGGACTTGTTGCCGTCCATGAACTGCATGCGGTTGGCGATGTTCGGGACGTTCGTGTACTGGGGGCCCGTCACCTCAAGACCGACGTCGACGCGGTTGGTGGCGCCCCCGATGACCTTGAGCTGGTCGGTGGTGCTGCCGACGGTGTTGAAGTCGTACAGAACGTCCCACTGGTTGCCGGTGGCCTGGCGGACCACCATGTAGGTGTGGTTCCGCTTGTCCTGCTTGGTGGGGTTCACCCCGGTGGTGATGGCCTTGGTGCGTCCGCCGCTCTTGCCGAGTTCGGTCCAGCGGGGCCCGTACTTCATCGTGGTCTTGCCGGTCTTCTCGGCGTACAGGCCGATCTCGATGTTCCGGCCGAACTCGTTGCCGTCGGTGTTGGGCGTCACGCGCAGGTAATTCGACGTCTGCACGGTCGCGGTGGTGCTGACCTAGTCGTAGGTGATCGGTACGTTCCGCCAGGTGGCGAAGCCGCCGATCACGGGCTGACCCGGCCGGCTGCACGTCATGGCCCAGAAGGTGATCTGGGCGCTGTACATGGTGTTGCAGGCGGTCGTTGGAGCGGCCGCCTGTGCCGGTGCCGCTCCCGCGAGCGGCATGGCTATGCCCACGCCTGCGATGGATATGAGGGCCGCAAGTCTCTTGCGTCTAGGCAAAGTTGTTCCCCCTGCGACCGAGAGTGATGGTCGCGGCACAACTTATCGAACGCGTGATCCCATGGCATCTTTATAGATAGAAACGTGTCGCTCCGATCAAGAGCGTGATTGCCATCCCTCGCTGATGCGGCTGTGGTTGCGGTGGCCGGTGGGTGCACTGCGGCGGGAGCGGTGGTTAGGCCCGCGCCGAGCGCGGCGGCCGCCGTGGCCGCGGCCGCAGCGAGCGTGCACCGAGGTCGCTGGGCGAGTGCCGACCCGACGGCCACAGCGAACGCGGCGATACCCGTCACGTCAGTTCGACAAGCTGATCACCGCGTTGCTGCGCGAAGGTGCGGATCCGGTGCGCAAGGGCCGGCCGTGGGGCCTGCCGCTGGAGGACCGCGTCCCGCTGGTCGCCGCGTACTGGCGCACCAACCTCACCCTGCGCCGACTGGCGCTGTTGAATGCTCGGCATCGCCCGTCGGGTCCCGCAGCCGCAACGTCGACGGACCCGACGGCGATCTCGCCGCCACCACCAGCAAAACGGGCGGCACGGTCCTCCTGCTGTCGAACCTGAACAGCGACGTCACCCTCGCACTGCCGGTCGACACCAGCGTGGCGCCGACCGTCCTCGACGCCGACGAGTACGGCAACCCGCAGGCGGCCCAGGCGGCGACCCGCTACGACTGGCTGGGCAGCAAGCAGCGTTCGTCCGAGACCGTCACCGGCCTCACGTTGATGGGCGTCCGCCTGTACGCACCATCATCGGCGTCGCCGCCGTCGTGGCAATCATCGCCCTGATCTGGTGGTACGGAAAGAGCTGGGCGATTCACAAGGTCCAAGTCCTTTGGAAAGAGGCCAAGAAATCCGGTAAGGCCAAGGGCAACGATGTACCCAACTTCGCGAAGGGTCAGCGTAGAGCCTCAGGTGAATCGCTGGATCATGCGACAGACCGGGTGATGAAGCACGGCGGCTACCGCCCGCCCCACAAGAAGGGGCCCGGTTCGATCTAGAACAAGGTGAGGAAGTACCTCTCCCGTAACTAGAAGAACTCGTACGACGATCAACCGCCCGGGCGGGCCGGCCGTAGGACCGGCCCGGAATCCGCAGGTCGGCCGTGCGTTCACCACGCACGGCCGGTCGCGGGAACCGGGCCCACCTCGAGGAAGAGAACGGAAGGCTGCGAGACCGCATGAACGGACCATCGAAGGTGTACCTGCTGTGGCACGTGCATCATCAGGCCGGAGAGGACGGCGTGATTCGGCACTTCACGGATCCCGACGACTTCTGGTCCGACGAAGAAGCCGGTGACGATGTCAAGCACCTCGGCACCTATTCGAGCCGAAATGCCGCACAGAGACGCATCGAACGCGCCCGGGTGCTTCCTGGGTTTGCGGACGAGCCCAACTGCTTCTACATCGAAGAGGCGGTGATCGATGAGGACCACTGGACAGAAGGCTACGTAACGGAACCCGGGGCTTCCGCGTGATCAGGGGGGTTGCAAGTTCCGGGGTCGCGTAGATCGTCGTCGTCCGGCGGGGAGTCGACGCAGTGACAGCACAGGCACGAGACCGGTGATCATCAGGGTGTATGCGTCGGCTGATCACATTGAGGCCGTGCCTGCTGCTCCGTCTTCTCCGTTGGATGCAGATCCAATGAGACTCAATGGGGCGGTCAGGACCGGCCGCGGCGGCCACGGCACGGGCCGTCTCGGCCAGCCAGACGTGAAACCGCTCGGCGGCTTCGCAGTAGGGGACTCGCGCCAGGACACGGTGCTCGCCGGAGGGGCAGCAGTCGACGGTGACAGTGAGCAGGCAGGAACGGGGCGCGTTCTGGCTGCCCGTCCAGGACACACGCAGGACACCGCAGGGCTTGCGCCCGCTGGGGCGCGGTGGGTCCTGTCGGCTGCGGCTGAGGTGCCTCGGCTGCCGGCCCTCGACAGCGTGGCGAGCGTGCCGGAAGACCGGCGCGCGCACCTGGCTCATGTGGTGCGCCAGCCACTACCTGAACGCGCCCCCCTGTCCGGCGAGTTCTTCGCGCCGTTGACGGCTCGCAGCCGTCTATGACCCCGACCCCGGCTTCTGCCGTTGATGGACGGGCCCATGGCTCTGATCAGGATCGGTGCGGAGGGGCCGTGGTTCGGCCGTGGCCAAACGCCAAACAGGCCCGGGGGGGGGGGGGGGGGGGGGGGGGGGGGGGGGGGGGGGGGGGGGGGGGGGGGGGGGGGGGGGGGGGGGGGGGGGGGGAGGAGGGAGGGGGGGGGTGGTGTGGTGGGATTCACCTC
>NZ_JBVIIE010000071.1:23303-43867 GCF_055569945.1 Streptomyces sp. NPDC031340 | reverse complement strand
AGGGAGGGGAAGAGGGCCCCCCCCCCCCCCCGCGCCCCCCCCCCCCCCCCCCCCCCCCCCCCCCCCCCCCCCCCCCCCCCCCCCCCCCCCCTCGGCCGTGTACACGGCGCGCCCCGACGCGGCCCGGCACCCTCCGGGTTCGCCCGCTCCGACGCGGCCCGGCCGCGCCCCGTGGGCTCGGCCGGGCCGCGTAGCGGCGGGCGGCGCGTCGGGAGCACGGGGTGCGCCCGGCGGGCGGGGCGGCCGATGCGGGGCGCGTGCGACGGGCGGGACGGCCGACGCCGGGCGCGCACGACGGGCGGGACGGCCGACGCCGGGTGCGCACGACGGGCGGGACGGTCGATGCCGGGTGCGCACGACGGGCGGGACGGTCGATGCCGGGCGCGCACGACGGGCGGGACGGCCGATGCCGGGTACGCCCGGCGAGCGAATCGGCCAGTGCGGGGCGCCCTCGGCCGCCCTACGCGCCGGCCCGGCCGCCGGACGGCTTCGCGCGGGGCGCGGCGGCGCACGGCGACCGACTCGGGCCGGCACTGCACGCACGAGAGCCGACTCGCGGCACCACGCACGCCGGCCGACGCGGCGGCACGCGCGACGGGCGGGTGGCTGGGGCGTGGCGTCCGGCCGCGCGTGCCGCCGTCGGGGGACGCTTCGGGGGCGGGTCAGTCCGTCCGTGGGCGGACCAGGCCGGACTCGTAGGCGATCACCACCAGTTGGGCCCGGTCGCGGGCGCCGAGCTTGGCCATGGCGCGGTTGACGTGCGTCTTGACCGTGAGGGGGCTGACCTCCAGGCGTTCGGCGATCTCGTCGTTGGAGTGGCCGCCGGCGACCTGGACCAGCACCTCGCGCTCCCGCACGGTCAGCGCCTCCAGGCGTTCGGCGCGGGCCGGGTCGCGGTCGTCGTCCCCGGCGCCGCCCTGGGCCAGGAAGCGGGCGATCAGGCCCTTGGTGGCGGCCGGGGAGAGCAGGGCCTCGCCGCCCGCGGCGACCCGGATGGCGTTGAGCAGTTCCTCGGGCTCGGAGCCCTTGCCGAGGAAGCCGGAGGCCCCCGCGCGCAGCGACCGCACGACGTAGTCGTCGACCTCGAACGTCGTCAGGATGACCACGCGGACGTGGGAGAGGGACGGGTCGGCGCCGATCGTCCGGGTGGCCGCGAGGCCGTCGGTGCCGGGCATGCGGATGTCCATCAGCACCACGTCGGCCCGTTCCTGCCGGGCCAGCCGGACCGCCTCCGCGCCGTCGGACGCCTCGCCGACGACCTCCATGTCGGGCTCGGAGTCGACGAGGACGCGGAAGGCGCTGCGCAGCAGGGCCTGGTCGTCGGCGAGCAGGACGCGGATGGTCATGCGGGGTCCTCCGCGGTGCGGGGGCGGGGGGTCTTGACCGGCAGGATCGCGTGGACGCGGAAGCCGCCGCCGTAGCGGGGACCGGTGGTGAGGGTGCCGCGCAGGGCGGTGACGCGCTCGCGCATGCCGAGCAGTCCGTGTCCGCCGTCGTCCGGTCCGCCGCCTTCGCCCGGTCCGCCGTCCGCGCCGCCGCCGTCCTCGCCGCCGCCGTCGTCGAGGACGGTGACCTCGATGTTCGGTCCCACCCGGACCACGCTCACCTCGGCCTTCGCCGTGCCGCCGGCGTGCTTGCGCACGTTGGTCAGGGCCTCCTGGACGATCCGGTAGGCGGCCAGGTCGACGGCGGCGGGCAGGGTGGTGTCCTGGTCGGCGCGGGCGACCTCGACGGACAGCCCGGCGCTGCGGAAGGTGTCGACGAGTTCGTCGAGGCGGGCCAGGCCGGGGGCGGGTTCGGTGGGGGCCTCCGGGTCGCCGGACTGGCGCAGCAAACCGACGGTGGCGCGCAGTTCGTTGAGCGCGGAGCGGCCGGCCTCCCGTACGTGGGCCAGGGCCTCCTTGGCCTGGTCGGGCCGCTTGTCCATGACGTGTGCGGCGACCCCGGCCTGGACGTTGACCAGGGCGATGTGGTGGGCCACGACGTCGTGCAGGTCGCGGGCGATGCGCAGGCGTTCCTCGGCGACGCGGCGGCGGGCCTCCTCCTCGCGGGTGCGCTCGGCCCGCTCGGCGCGCTCGCGGATGGCCTGCACGGCGGCCCGACGGCTGCGGACGGCGTCGCCGGCGGTGGCGCCGATGCCGGTCCAGGCGAGGATGGCGACGTTCTCCTGGGCGTACCAGGGCAGGGGGCCGGCGAGCATCGCGGTGCCGGTGAGGACCGTCATGGTGAGCAGGCCCAGGCGCCAGGTGGTGGGCCGGTCGGTGGCGGCGGCGACGGTGTACAGGGCCACGACGGCGGACATGGCGACCGGGGCGCGCGGGTCGCCGGTGACGCACTCGACCACGGAGACGGTGACGGTGAGGGCCAGGACCGTCTTCGGGGCGCGGCGGCGGAAGACCAGGGCGAGCGCGCCGAGAGTCATCAGGAGGAGGCTGAGCGGGTCCGGGGTGCGCACGCCCCAGGTGACGCCGTCGCTGCCGCGGGGGTCCACGAACGAGCCGGCCACCATGCAGGCCAGGACCCCGGCCGCCAGTGCCGCGTCCAGCGCCAGGGGGTGCGCGGTCAGCCGGCATCTGGCGCGTTCGAGGGTGCTCACGCCTGCACAGTACGGGTGCCGGGCCGGCGCCGGAGCGCCCGGTGGCCGTGGCCGCTCCGCCCGTCCCCGGGGGTCGCCGTCCCCGGGGGCCGTCGGCCCGCCGGCGTCACCCGGGGATCAGCCCGTCGTCGCTCAGCAGTTCCCGGACTTCCTCCAGCGTGGCGTCCGGGGACGGCAGGATCAGCTCCGACGGTTCCAGGGAGTCGTCGGGGAGCGGGGTGCCGAGTTCGCGGACCTTGGACAGCAGGGCGTGGAGGGTGCGGCGGAAGCCGGGGCCGTCGCCGCTGTCCATCTCCCTCAGGAGCTCGTCGTCCAGGCGGTTCAGCTCGGCGAGGTGGCTGTCGGCCAGCCTCACCTGCCCCTCCCCCATGATCCGTACGATCACGTCGCCCTCCTCGGCGTGGGCCCCTACTGCTTGTCGAAGCGCGGGGTGTCCTGCGGCTGCTGCTGGGACCCGCCCTGACCGGTGCCGCCCTCGATCGCCTGGCGGTCGGCCGGGCCTCCGGCCAGCTCGGCCTTCATGCGCTGCAGTTCCAGCTCTACATCCGTACCACCGGAGAGCCGGTCCAGCTCGGCCTGGATGTCGTCCTTGTGCATGCCGGACTGGTCGTCCAGGGCACCGGAGGCGAGGAGTTCGTCGATCGCGCCGGCGCGGGCCTGCAGCTGGGCCGTCTTGTCCTCGGCGCGCTGGATCGCCAGGCCGACGTCGCCCATCTCCTCGGAGATGCCGGAGAACGCCTCGCCGATGCGGGTCTGGGCCTGGGCGGCGGTGTAGGTCGCCTTGATGGTCTCCTTCTTGGTGCGGAAGGCGTCGACCTTGGCCTGCAGGCGCTGGGCCGCGAGGGTGAGCTTCTCCTCCTCGCCCTGCAGCGTCGAGTGCTGCGTCTCCAGGTCCGTCACCTGCTGCTGGAGCGCGGCCTTGCGCGACAGCGCCTCGCGGGCCAGGTCCTCACGGCCCAGCGCGAGCGCCTTGCGGCCCTGGTCCTCCAGCTTGGACGACTGCTGCTGCAGCTGGTTGAGCTGGAGTTCCAGTCGCTTGCGCGAGGTGGCCACGTCGGCGACACCGCGGCGGACCTTCTGGAGCAGCTCCAGCTGCTTCTGGTAGGAGTAATCGAGGGTCTCGCGCGGGTCCTCGGCCCGGTCAAGGGCCTTGTTCGCCTTCGCGCGGAAGATCATCCCCATACGCTTCATGACACCGCTCATGGGCTTCGCGCGCCCCCTTCTGACGGACTTCCAGCTCCAGCTCTGCGACAGAACCCACAGTACGGGCCCTGCATCCATTGACGCACTGTTCGGGACGGATGGGCTCATCCCCGAGGACGACTGCGCCCGCCGACGCTCCGGCGTGAGGAGTAGGTGTCCCCCCGGGATGCGGAAGCGCGCACAACGTCCTCTCCTTGTCCCCTCTGTGTCCCCTCTGTCCTTTACATGACGACCGGCGTTGCCGGATCGTTCCCCGCCGGGCTGGGGAGCAACCCCGGGCACCCCGTACCCTTGGGCTTTGTGTTCCGTAGCCGTGCCAAGGAAGAGAAGGCCCAGGTCGCCGACAAGGCGCCGGTGACCGGCTCCAAGCAGCCCCGCGACCCGCAGGCCCCCAAGGGACGCCCCACGCCGAAACGCAGTGAGGCCCAGTCCCAGCGCCGCAGCGTCGCCAATACGTCGATGACGCGCAAGGACGCCGCAAAGCGCCAGCGCGAGGAGCGCCGCGCGGCGCTGGAAAGGCAGCGCCAGGCGCTGGCCGGCGGCGACGAGCGGTACCTGCCGGCCCGTGACAAGGGCCCGGTCCGCAAGTTCGCCCGCGACTGGGTCGACTCCCGCTTCAACGTGGCGGAGTTCTTCCTGCCGATGGCCGTGGTCATCCTGGTGCTGAGCATGGTGCCGGTGGGCTCGCTGCAGAACATCGCGCTGCTGCTGTGGCTCGTGGTGGTCGTGATGATCGTGCTGGACTCGATCCTCAGCGGCTTCCGGCTCAGGAAGCGGCTCGCCGAGCGCTTCCCGGACCAGGGCCGCCGCGGCGCGGTCGCCTACGCGCTCATGCGCTCCCTGCAGATGCGTCGGCTTCGGCTGCCGAAGCCGCAGGTCAAGCGCGGAGAGCGGCCCTGAGCACGACGTCTTCCCCCGGCGGCGCGGCGGATGCCCCGCCGAGCGTGCCGGACGAGCCGAACCGACCGGACGAGCCGGATGGACCGGAACGACCGAACCGACCGGACGAGCCGGATGGACCGGAACGACCGAACCGACCGGACGAGCCGGATGGACCGGAACGACCGGGCGGGCCGGACGGGCCGGACGGGCCGGGCTGTCTGCGCGACCTGGTACGGCAGGAGCTCGTCGCCCGGCAGGTCGACGAGCAGATCATCGCCCGGTTCCCGGTCGGGCGGCGGCTGCGGGTGCTCGACGTCGGGATGGGCCGGGGCGCGCAGACGCTGCGCCTGGCCCGGGCCGGGCACCGGGTGACCGGGGTCGAGCGGGACCCCGCGATGATCTCCGGGGCCCGTCAGGCGCTCGCCGCCGAGCCGGAGGGCATCCGGGAGCGGGTGCGGCTCCTCCAGGGCGACGGGCGGGACACCGGCGTGCACTTCCTGCCGGGCAGCTTCGACGTGGTGCTGTGCCACGGGGTGCTCATGTACGTCGAGGAGCCCGACCCGCTGCTGGCCGGGCTGGCGCGGATGCTCGCGCACGGCGGGCTGCTGTCGCTGCTGGTGTGCAACGGGGACGCGCCGGCGATGCGGCCGGGCCTCTCCGGCGACTGGGCGGGCGCGCTGGCCGCGTTCGACACCGCGGCGCGCTCCGCCGCTGCCGATCCCGACTCAGCGGGGGAACCCCCGTCCGGGCCCGGCCTGCGGGCCGACCGGCTTCAGGACCTGACGGCGACCCTGGCGGGGATCGGGGCGCCGCTGCACGCCTGGTACGGGGTGCGCGTGTTCACCGACACGGCGGTGGACCGGACCGGGGCGCCTGCCGACGTGGAGACGCTGCTGGCGGTCGAGGAGCGGGCCGGGCGGACGGACCCCTACCGCTCGGTCGCGGCGCTGCTGCATCTGTGCGGCGTGCGGGACTGAGCGTTGTCCAGTTGATCCACGTGATCCGGGTGATCCGGGGGTGAACAGCGAGCAGGGGGCGGCCGCCCCCTGCTCCCGTCGCGGGCGCGGGCGCGCCTACGCCTCCTCGGCGTGCAGGCTCATCGGGCCGTAGATCTCCGACGAGTCCTCGAACAGCCGCACCTGGTCCGCCCCGCCCTCGGCGAGGGCCTTCCAGTGCTCCCCGATCCAGGACTCGGCGTCCCCCTGCGTGGTGAACTCCTCGGGCTGCACCGCGGGCTGGACCTCCGCCCCGTCGGCCTTCTCGAACCGCCACGTCCACGCCACCATGTACGCCTCCCGTGTCTGGGCACCTGCAGGGCGGAAGCCGGATCACGGTCCGGCTTCCGCTGCGAAGCCTATGCGTTGCACCGGGCGCACCGGCACAGGGCCGCGGGCGGCCGGCGCGCACCGGCCGTACACGCCCGGTCGTGCGCTTCCGCACGCCCTCACCAGGCCGCCGTCACGCGGGCCCGGCGGTGACAGGCGAAAATCGCTTCGTGGAAGTGACTCTGCTCGGCACCGGTGCCCCCGCGGGACTCCCCCGCCCCGACTGTCCCTGCGCCGCCTGCGCCCGCGCCCACGGCCCCGACGCGCGGGCGGCGACCGCGCTGCTGGTGGACGGGACGCTGCTGCTGGACCTGACGCCGGGGGCGGTGTTCGCGGCCGCGCGGGCCGGGCAGTCGCTGGGCGGTGTGCGGCAGGTGCTGCTGTCGCATCCGCACGACGGGCCGGCCGTCGAGGTGCCGGCCGGGCTGCCGCAGCCCGCGCGGGTGCCGGACGGGCGGGAGCTGGCGCTGCTGACGGGGCACCGGGTGCGGGCGGTGGCGCTGGACGCGCCGGGCACCGGGTACGAGGTGAGCGGGCCGGAGGGGCAGCGGTTGCTGTACCTGCCGCCGGGGGGCGCGCCGGCGGGCACGGCGGCCGGCGGGGCGACGGCGTACGACATGGTGCTGGCCGACGTCGTGGGCCGGCCGGACGCGCTCGCCGGGCTGCGGGCGGCCGGGGCGGTGGGTCCCACGACGGACGTGGTCGCCGTCCATCTCGACCACGACGTGCCGCCGGGGGCGGAGTTGCGGCGGCGGCTGGCCGCGGCGGGGGCGCGGGCCGTGCCGGACGGGGCGACGCTCGTCGTGGGCGCCTACGAGGACGTGCCCGACGTGCCGCGGCGCACGCTGGTGCTCGGCGGCGCCCGGTCGGGCAAGTCGGTGGAGGCCGAGCGGCGCCTGGAGGCGTTTCCCGGCGTGCTGTACGCGGCGACGGGCGGCTCACGGGCCGGCGACACCGAGTGGGCCTCCCGGGTCGCCGCGCACCGGGAACGGCGGCCGGGTTCCTGGCGTACCGCCGAGACCTGCGACCTGGTGCCGCTGCTGGCCGAGGACGGGCCGCCGCTGCTGGTCGACTGCCTGTCGCTGTGGCTGACGGACGTGATGGACTCCGTCGGCGCGTGGGACGACGCGGTGTGGGCGGACGAGGGCGAGCGGGCGCTGCGGGGGCGGGTGCGGGAGCTGACGGACGCGGTGCGGGCGACCCGGCGCACGGTCGTCGCCGTGTCGAACGAGGTCGGTTCGGGCATCGTGCCGGCGACACCGTCCGGGCGGCGCTACCGCGACGAACTCGGGCGGCTGAACACCGCGTTCGCGGCGGAGTGCGAGCAGGTGGTGCTGGTGGTGGCCGGTCAGGCGCTGGTGCTGCGGGGGTGACGTACGGCCGCTCGCGGGTCGAACCCGCAGGTCGGAACGGGGCGGCGGCCCGGGGCCGTGGTCAGCGGCGCGCGATGACACGGCGCCCGGGTCCCAGGAGGTCCGCGAGGAGGGCGCGGACCGGGCGGGGCGGCGTGACGATCACGCAGCCCTGCGTCTCCAGGTGCGCGCGCACGCCGTCCGACCGCGGCCACGGCACCTCCACGAGCAGGTGACCGCCGGGCCGCAGCACGGCGAGGGCGGCGCGCAGTTCGGCGCCGGGGTCCGGCGGTCCCGGCGAGCGGTGCCGCAGCAGGGTGACGACGTCGTAGCGGGCGCGCAGCAGCGAGGTGATGTGCGGGTCCGTCACCTGTCCGGCGTACGCCTCCTCGACGCGGCCCGCGCGGCGGGCGTACTCGACGCGGGCGGTGGGGTCGATGCCGTCGAAGGCCGTGTAGGGGAAGAACTCCCTGGCGGCGTGCGGGAAGTCGGCGTAGCCCGTTCCCACGTCCAGCCAGCTCTCCGGTTCGGGCAGCACCCGCAGCAGCGCGCGGGCCGCGGAGCGGTGGCGGCGGCGCCGGTCGAGGGCGTGGACGCGGGTGCGCAGACGGTTCATGGGCGGCTCCCCAAGGCGTACGACAAACTCGACAAAAGGGAAAGTATGGGATCGCGATCTTGGGGGCAACGACGTCGGGTGCGCGGGGTGACCGTGTGGCGCGGCTCTGTTCGATCGGTGCCGGTACTGTTCGGCGAATGAGCTCGCTGAATCTCGACGACTTCACCGATCTGATCGAGCGCCCCGACGGCGGGGTGCGCCGCGACGCGGAGGCGCGCCGGGAGCGTCAGATCGTGCCGCCCGGATCGCTGGGCCGCCTCGACGACCTGGGTGAGTGGCTTTCCGCGGCGCAGGGGACCGTGCCGGTACGGCCGGTCGAACGGCCGCGCGTGGTCCTCTTCGCCGGCGACCACGGCATCGCGGAACTCGGGGTCTCGGCCCGACCCGCGGGCAGCGCGTCACGGCTGGTGCGCGAGGTGCTGGAGGGCGGCCGTCCGGTGTCGGTGCTCGCGCGGCGGCTCGGCGTGCCGGTGCGGATCGTGGACATGGCCCTGGACTGCGACCCGCGGAGTCTGCCCGAGGAGGTCGTACGGCACCGGGTGCGGCGCGGCAGCGGGCGGATCGACGTCGAGGACGCGCTGACCCCGGAGGAGGCCGAGGCGGCGTTCCGGGCCGGGATCGCGGTGGCCGACGAGGAGGCCGACTCCGGTACGGACGTGGTGGTGCTCGGCGACGTGAGCGTCGGCGGCACGACCCCGGCCGGGGTGCTGGTCGCCGCGCTGTGCGGCACCGACGCGTCCGTGGTGACCGGGCGGGGCGGGCTGGCGATCGACGATCTGGCGTGGATGCGCAAGTGCGCGGCGATCCGGGACGCGCTGCGCCGGGCGCGGCCCGTGCTCGGCGACCAGTTGCAGCTGATGGCCGCGGTGGGCGGCGCCGACCTCGCCGCGATGACCGGGTTCCTGCTGCAGAGCGCGGTGCGCAAGATGCCGGTGATCCTGGACGGGGTGGTGGCCGCGGCCTGCGCGCTGGTGGGGCAGCGGATCGCGTTCCGGGCGCCGGACTGGTGGCTGGCGGCGCACGACAGCGGGGAGCCGGGGCAGGCGAAGGCGCTGGACCGGATGGCCCTGGAGCCGCTGCTGTCGCAGGGGGTGACCGTGGGCGAGGGCGCGGGCGCGCTGCTGGCGCTGCCGCTGGTGCAGGCGGCCGCCGCGCTCGCCGCCGAACTCCCGGAGAAGCCGGCCCCCTCCGAAGCCCCGGACAACGCCGGGGACCCGGAGAACGCCGGGGACCCGGACAACGCCGGGGACCCGGACAACGCCGGAGACCCCGAGAACGCCGGAGACCCGGACAGCGCCGACGAGGGCGGACCGGAAGCCTCCGAGACCCCGGAACTCAACCCCTCCACCGAGGACGCCGGCACCCCGGGAACGGGACACGCAGCCGGAGCCACCGGCAACCCGTAGCGCTGATCACGACGATCGCGGGGGTGGAATCGCGAGTCGGCCCGCGCGGCAGAGAGGAGATGAGACAGTTCACAGAGGAATCGCCCATATGATACTTACTCATGGGAGATGCCCGAATTGCCACCCGGCGGCGAGCGGCCGCGTTCGCCGTCTGGTACCTGCGGGCCGTAGCGTTCGTCAACTTCCTCAGTGCGGTGTGGGTCTCCCTGGGGCAGGACGTGCGGCGGCACAACCAGGAGAACCTCTTCACGCCGTACCTGCTGACCGCCGGCTTCGCCTCCGGGGTGTTCACCGCCTTCCTGGCGATCACCATGCGGCGGCGCAAGCGGGCCGCGTGGATCCTGAACCTCGCCCTGGCCGGCCCGTTCCTCGCGCTGTTCGTGCTCGCCATGTCGCTGGAGGAGGTCCGCCGGTACGCGCAGAACTGGGTCTCCCTCGTCCTCACCGCCGCGTTCGTCGCCGCGCTGCTGGTCGGGCGGCGGGAGTTCTACGCCAAGGGTGACCGGTCCAACCCGAAGCTCGCGGCCGCTGTCGCGGTGGTCGGCACGCTGGTCTGCTCGCTGTTCGCCGCGCTGCTGGTGACGGTCACCAACCAGGCGCCGGACGCGGCCCGCTCGACGTTCGCGGAGCGCTGGCACTACGGCGCGCTGCGGCTGGTCTCGGTCGCCGTGGACGAGTCCCGCTTCCCCGGCATCGACGCGCCGAACTGGGCCAACGTCGCCATCAACGTGCTGAGCACCGCGCTCGTGCTGGCCGTCTTCTACGCCGCGTTCCGCTCCCGGCGCGCCGTCGACCCGCTCACCGAGGACGACGAGACGCGACTGCGGGCGCTGCTGGACCGGCACGGCGAGCGGGACTCGCTCGGCTACTTCTCGCTGCGGCGGGAGAAGAGCGTGGTGTGGTCGCCGACGAGGAAGGCGGCCGTCGTCTACCGGCTCGTCGGCGGCGTCTCGCTGGCCTCGGGCGACCCGATCGGCGACCCCGAGGCGTGGCCCGGCGCCATCGAGCCGTGGCTCGCCGAGGCGCGCGCGCACGGCTGGATCCCGGCGGTGATGGGGGCGAGCGAGGAGGCCGGGACCGTGTACGCGCGGCACGGGCTCGACGCGCTGGAACTCGGCGACGAGGCGATCGTCGAGGTCGCCGAGTTCACCCTCGAGGGACGGGCCATGCGGACCGTGCGCCAGGCGTTCAACCGGGTGCGGCGCGCCGGTTACACGGTGCGCGTCCGGCGGCACGGGGACATCCCCGAGGACGAGATGGCGTACCTGGTCGGGCGGGCCGACGACTGGCGGGACGGGGCGACCGAGCGTGGGTTCAGCATGGCGCTGGGGCGGCTCGGGGACCCGCGGGACGGGCAGTGCGTGATGCTCGAGTGCGCGGACGCCCAGGGGGAGCTGCGGGCGCTGCTGTCCTTCGTGCCGTGGGGGCCCAAGGGGCTGTCCCTCGACCTCATGCGGCGCGACCGCGACAGCGACAACGGGCTGATGGAGTTCATGGTGATCGAGCTGCTGCGCCGCGCCGGGGACATCGGCGTCACGCAGCTCTCGCTGAACTTCGCGATGTTCCGGTCCGTCTTCGAGCGCGGCTCGCGGCTCGGCGCCGGACCGGTGCTGCGACTGTGGCGGTCGCTGCTCAGCTTCTTCTCGCGGTGGTGGCAGATCGAGTCGCTGTACCGCGCCAACGCCAAGTACCGGCCCGTGTGGGAGCCGCGGTTCCTGCTCTTCGAGAAGAGCGCGGACCTCCCGCGGATCGCTCTGGCGTCGGCGCGCGCGGAGGGCTTCCTGGAGGCGCCGGGGCTGCCGAAGTGGCTGCACCGCAAGCACCTGGAGACGCACGGATGACGTCTCCCGCCCGCTGGGCCCGCGCCGAGTGGGGACGGCTGTACGTCGCCGTGCGGGAGCCGCTGCGGGAACGGCGCGCGCGGGCGGTGCCGATGACCGTGGGGGCGGTGTGCCTGACCGGACTGCTGCACTTCGCGCAGCACCGGTCGTGGGGGTACGGGCTGGTGCAGGACGCCGGGTCCGTGCGGGCCGCGGACCCGCTGTGGGCGGCCCTCCTGCGCACTCCCCTGTCGCTGTTCGTGCCGGCCCTCGACCTGCCCGCCTGGGGGGCGCTGGCGCAGGTCCTGCTCGTGTTCGGGCTCGCGGAGATCTGTCTGGGCCGGTGGCGGACGCTGGTCGTCGCGTACGCCACCACGCTCGCCGGCACGCTGTACGCGCGGGTGGGCATCGCACTCGGCCCCGGCGGCCCGCTGGGCCTGCCCCGGTCCGACGCCCAGGTCGTCGACACCGGCCCGTCGGCCGCCGTGGTGGGTCTCGCCGTGGTCCTCGGCCGGCGCTACGGCGCGCGGGTCACGGTCGGCGCGGTGGTGTGCGCGATAGTGCTGGAGGTCGCGCTGAAGGAGAACCTCGCCGGCAAGGAGCACCTCGCGGCGATCGCGGCGGCGCTGCTCCTCGCGCGCGGCCCCGCCTCCCGACCGGAGCCGGAGCTGGAGCCGCGGCCGCGGCCGCGCGGTGCGGGCGCCCCCGGCGGGCTGTGGTCACCGGCGCTCCAGGGCCCGGGTCGGCTCGGGGCCGGGTTTGCCGCCCAGCCAGTCCTGGAACGCCCGGCTCGGGCCCGACCAGCGGCGGTCGTGGTGGTAGGCGCGCAGGAGGGCGCGGGCACGGGCGCGGGGACGGTCGCGGTAGAAGCGGCGGGCCCACGGGGAGCCGGGGCGGGCCAGCCGGACGAAGCCGATCACGCCGACGAAGGGCACGATCACGCTGAAGACCGCCATCCGGACCTTGCCCTTGACCAGGACGGCCAGCGAGAACAGGAAGTCGACCACGACGGTCGCGATGACGCTGCCGCGGCTGTGCAGTTCCTGCTCGCTCATGTCGTTGACGCCGAACGGCGCGAAGCCCGCGAGTACCAGTCCGACCACGGCCGCCGTGAGCACGACGACCTCGACGCTCTGGCGGCCCTCCTCGGTCCAGTAGACGTCCTGGAGATGCAGGATCAGCGCGAACTCGTCGAGGACCAGGCCCGCGCCGATGCCGAACAGCACCGCGCAGACGGCCGCCCCGAAGCCGTACCGGCCGCTGGTGACCGCCCCGAAACCGCCGACGACGATGAGGACGACGCCGGGGACGACGTGGTGGATGTGCAGTCCGCCGGCCTTGACGTTGCCGAAGGGCCCCCGGCCCGCCCGGATGAGGCGGGTGATCGTCCGGGTGATCAGGAACGTCAGGACGAACGCGGTCAGGGCGAGGAGCAACGGCAGCTTGCCGGGCTCGACGATGTTCCGCTCCCACCAATGTCCCATATGGGAACTCTATCCACGGCCGCCTCCCGCGCCCTCCCGACCGCCGGGTAACCTGCGCCGGTGCCCGCACCCTCCACCGCTCCCGCCTGGCCGGACGGCCTCCGCTTCGCCTTCGGCACGCTCACCGCGCTCCCGGTCCGGGTGACCCGCTGGGACCGGGACGCGGCGCGCGCCGGCATGCTGTGCGCCCCGGTGGCCGGGGCTGTCGTCGGGGCGGCCGCGGCCGCGGCCGGCACGCTGCTGCTGCGGCTGGGCGCCGGCGCGCTGCTCGCCGCCGTCGCCTCCGCCGCCGTACCCGCCGTCCTCACCCGCGGCCTGCACCTGGACGGTCTCGCGGACACCGCGGACGGGCTGGGCAGCGGGAAGCCCGCCGAGGACGCCCTGCGGATCATGAAGCAGTCGGACATCGGCCCGTTCGGAGTGATCACGCTGGTCCTGGTCCTGCTCGCGCAGGTGGCGGCGCTGGCCCAGGTGTACGGCGGCTCGTGGGCCCGGGGCGCGCTCGCCGCCGCCGTCTCCGCGGCCGCGGCCCGGCTGGCGCTGACCCTGGCCGCGCGCACGGGCGTACCGGCCGCCCGGCCGGAGGGGCTGGGGGCCGCGGTCGCGGGCGTGGTCCCGGTGCGCCGGGCGGCGGGCGCCGCGGCCGTGGTGACCGGCGCGGCCGCCGCGGCCGGCGCGTGCTTCGGGACGTACGACGCCGTCCGCACCGCCCTCGCGGTGCTCGCCGCGGCCGGCGCCGCCGAACTCCTGCTGCGCCACTGCACGCGCCGCTTCGGCGGGATCACCGGCGACGTCTTCGGGGCGCTCGCCGAGACGGCCGCGACGGTTTCGCTGCTGGTGCTGTGCCTGGGGCGCTAATCTCTTCCGCCGTACACGGACACGGGATCGCGATCGGGGGACGACTGTGCCGAAACTCCGCCGTGCCACGGCCTGGCTGATCGACTTCGCGCTGGTGCTCGCGGCGGCCACCGGGCTGGCCGTGCTCACCTTCAACCGGATCTCCGCGCTCGTGGCCGACGTGCCCGACCTGGCCACCCGCGGCGGTTTCGACCTGCTGACCGCGCGCGGGGACGTCATCGGCGCCTCGCAGGACCTCGGGCTGTCGCTGTGGGGCAAGGCGGTGCTGTACGTGGAGGAGGCCTTCGGGCTGCTGGTCCTGGTCACGTTCCTCTACCAGTGGGGCTGCCTCGCCCTCGTGGGGCGCACCGTCGGCAAGGGCCTGCTCGGCCTGAAGGTCACCCGGTGCGCGCCCCGCCGCGCCGCGCTGCGCGCCGCCGTCACCACCGCCGCCGACATCGCGGTCTACGCCGTCGCCTGCGTGCTGCTGATCGAGGGGCAGTTCGTGCTGTCCGTGCTGGTGTGGGCGGTGGCCGTCGGCGTCTTCCTGCTCAACGCGCTGCCCGTGCTCCTCCCGGGCCGCCGTTCCCTGGCCGACCGGATGACCGGCACCACGGTCACCGGGGCCGGCGCCCCGGCCGGTGCGACGGCCGGCGCCACGCCCCTCGCCGCCGCTCCCTGAGGGGCCGGCGCCGCCCGGACCCGCACAGGCGGGAGCACTCCGGGGAAGCGGGGCTCGCGCGACGGATGTCCAGGACCCCGCCCCCGGGTGAACAATCGCGGGAACGAGCGGGCCCGCGCACGCGCGTAGGCTCGTCCGGAGTGTTCGCCGCACCGGGGAAGACCCCGCCGAAGCCGCACCCTCGGGCCGAACCGGGGTCGGCTTCCGGGCCCGGCCGGCCCACACCGTTCGACCCCAGCAACTTCACATCGGAAGCGAGATCTCACCACCGTGACTGCTCTCACTCTCAGCACCGCCGCGGCGCCCGGCCTGCGGGCCGACGCGATCGTGATCGGTGTCGCCAAGGGCGCCGAAGGCCCGGTCGTCGCACCGGGCGCGGAGGCCGTGGACAACGCCTACGACGGCGGACTCGCCGGCGTCCTGGACACCCTCGGCGCCACCGGCGCCGAGGGCGAGGTGACGAAGCTGCCGGCGCCGTCCGGCTTCAAGGCCCCGCTCGTGGTGGCGGTGGGCCTGGGCGCCGAGCCCGAGAAGGACGCCGGCTACGGCTCGGAGGCGCTGCGCAAGGCCGCCGGCGTCGCCGCCCGCGCCCTCGCCGGCACCCGGAAGGCCGCCTTCGCCCTGCCCGTCGCCGACGCCGGCGACGTCGGCGCGATCGGCGAGGGCGTGCTGCTCGGCGCGTACTCCTTCGACACGTACAAGGAGAACGGCAAGGACGCCAAGGGCAAGGGCAAGTCCAAGGCGCCGCTCGCCGAGGCCGCGCTGCTCGGCGCCCGGCCCCGCGACAAGGAGCACAAGGCGGCCGTCATGCGCGCCACCGCCGTCTCCGAGGAGCTCAACCGCGCCCGCGACCTGATCAACATGCCGCCGAACGACCTCGACCCGGAGGCGTTCGCCGCGATCGCGCAGGCCGCGGCCAAGGAGCACGGCATCAAGGTGCAGGTGCTCGACGTGAAGGCGCTGGAGAAGGGCGGCTACGGCGGCATCCTCGGCGTCGGCGCGGGCTCGGCGGCGGGTCCGCGGCTGGTGAAGCTGTCGTACACCTCCGCCAAGGCCGCCAAGCACCTCGCCTTCGTCGGCAAGGGCATCACCTACGACTCGGGCGGCATCTCGCTCAAGCCGGCCGGCCACAACGAGACGATGAAGTGCGACATGAGCGGTGCGGCGGCGGTCTTCGCCGCCGTGGTCGCCGCCGCGCGGCTCGGCCTGGAGGTCAACGTCACCGGCTGGCTGGCGCTGGCCGAGAACATGCCGTCGGGTTCCGCCACCCGCCCCGGTGACGTGCTGCGCATGTACAGCGGCAAGACGGTCGAGGTGCTCAACACCGACGCCGAGGGCCGGCTGGTGCTCGCGGACGCCCTGTGGGCCGCGTCCGAGGAGAAGCCGGACGCCATCGTCGACGTCGCGACCCTGACCGGCGCGATGATGCTGGCGCTGGGCAGCCGGACGTTCGGGATCATGGCGAACGACGACGCGTTCCGCTCCGCGGTGCACGAGGCGGCCGAGGAGGTCGGCGAGCCGGCCTGGCCGATGCCGCTGCCGGAGCACCTGCGCAAGGGCATGGACTCCCCCACCGCCGACATCGCGAACATGGGCGAGCGGATGGGCGGCGGCCTGGTCGCGGGCCTGTTCCTGCGCGAGTTCGTGGGCGAGGGCATCACCTGGGCCCACCTGGACATCGCCGGCCCGGCCTTCAACGAGGGCGGCCCGTTCGGTTACACGCCCAAGGGCGGCACGGGCACGGCGGTGCGCACGCTGGTGCGGCTGGCCGAGCTGACGGCGGCCGGCGACCTCGGCTGACGAGCGCCGTGCGCGACGGGGCCCCGCACGCGGGTAGGGCGGGGCCCCGTCGCCGTGCGCTCGGCCGAACGTGGGACGTCTCACACCCCGGCCCGGCGTCTCGTCGGGTCCCGACAAGTGCGAAGATGGGGCACGGCAGGACAGGGCCCCCAACCACAGGGCCGAAGCAACAGCGGCCGGACACCAGCCGCCGACCGGTCAGCGACGACCGGCGTGGCGCACATGCATGGAGGACGTGACGTGGCGAACGACGCCAGCACCGTTTTCGACCTAGTGATCCTCGGCGGTGGTAGCGGTGGTTACGCCGCGGCCCTGCGCGGGGCGCAGCTGGGCCTGGACGTCGCCCTGATCGAGAAGGACAAGGTCGGCGGCACCTGCCTGCACCGGGGTTGCATCCCCACCAAGGCCCTGCTGCACGCGGGCGAGATCGCCGACCAGGCCCGCGAGAGCGAGCAGTTCGGCGTCAAGGCCACCTTCGAGGGCATCGACGTCCCGGCCGTGCACAAGTACAAGGACGGCGTCGTCGCCGGCCTGTACAAGGGCCTGCAGGGTCTGATCGCGTCCCGCAAGGTGACGTACATCGAGGGCGAGGGCCGGCTGTCCTCCCCCACCTCCGTCGACGTGAACGGTCAGCGCGTCCAGGGCCGCCACGTCCTGCTGGCGACCGGCTCCGTGCCGAAGTCGCTGCCCGGCCTGGAGATCGACGGCAACCGCATCATCTCCTCCGACCACGCCCTCGTCATGGACCGGGTGCCGAAGTCGGCGATCATCCTGGGCGGCGGTGTCATCGGCGTCGAGTTCGCCTCCGTGTGGAAGTCCTTCGGCGCGGACGTCACGGTCATCGAGGGTCTGAAGCACCTCGTCCCGGTCGAGGACGAGAACTCCTCCAAGCTCCTGGAGCGCGCGTTCCGCAAGCGCGGGATCAAGTTCAACCTCGGTACCTTCTTCCAGAAGGCCGAGTACACCCAGGACGGTGTCAAGGTCACCCTCGCCGACGGCAAGGAGTTCGAGGCCGAGGTGCTGCTCGTCGCCGTCGGCCGCGGCCCGGTCTCGGCCGGCCTCGGCTACGAGGAGCAGGGTGTCGCCATGGACCGCGGCTACGTCCTGGTCGACGAGTACATGCGCACCAACGTACCGACCATCTCCGCGGTCGGCGACCTGGTCCCGACGCTCCAGCTGGCGCACGTCGGCTTCGCCGAGGGCATCCTGGTGGCGGAGCGCCTGGCCGGTCTGAAGACCGTCCCGATCGACTACGACGGTGTCCCGCGGGTGACCTACTGCCACCCGGAGGTCGCCTCCGTCGGCATCACCGAGGCCAAGGCCAAGGAGATCTACGGCGCGGACAAGGTCGTCGCTCTCAAGTACAACCTGGCGGGCAACGGCAAGAGCAAGATCCTGAACACCGCGGGCGAGATCAAGCTCGTCCAGGTGAAGGACGGTGCCGTGGTCGGCGTCCACATGGTCGGCGACCGCATGGGCGAGCAGGTCGGCGAGGCCCAGCTGATCTACAACTGGGAGGCCCTGCCGGCCGAGGTGGCCCAGCTCATCCACGCCCACCCGACGCAGAACGAGGCGATGGGCGAGGCCCACCTGGCCCTCGCGGGCAAGCCGCTGCACTCGCACGACTGACCCTCGGTCGACGAACGCGACGACTCAGACTTCCGCAATTCGTTAGGAGCAACCGAAACCATGGCGGTTTCCGTAACCCTTCCGGCGCTCGGCGAGAGCGTCACCGAGGGCACCGTCACCCGCTGGCTGAAGGCCGAGGGTGAGCACGTCGAGGCCGACGAGCCGCTGCTCGAGGTCTCGACCGACAAGGTCGACACCGAGATCCCCTCGCCCGCCGCCGGCATCCTGGCCTCCATCAAGGTCGCCGAGGACGAGACCGTCGAGGTCGGCGCCGAGCTGGCCGTCATCGACGACGGCACCGGCGCCCCCGCCGCGGCCCCCGCCCCGGCCGCCGAGCAGGCCCCGGCCCCCGCTCCGGCGCCCGAGCCGGCCCCGCAGGCCGCGGTCCCGTCCACCGAGCAGGCCGCCCCCGCCCCGGCGCCCACCGCCGAGGCCGCCGCCGGCGCCGGCACCGCCGAGGGCACGGACGTCGTCCTGCCCGCGCTCGGCGAGTCCGTCACCGAGGGCACCGTCACCCGCTGGCTGAAGTCGGTCGGCGACTCCGTCGAGGCCGACGAGCCGCTGCTCGAGGTCTCCACGGACAAGGTCGACACCGAGATCCCGGCGCCCGCCTCCGGCGTGCTGCTCGAGATCGTCGTCGGCGAGGACGAGACCGCCGAGGTCGGCGCCAAGCTCGCCGTCATCGGCGCTCCGGGCGCGGCCCCGGCCGCCGCTCCGGCCCCGGCCGCCCCGGCTCCGGCGCCCGCCGCCGAGGCCCCCGCGGCCCCGGCTCCGGCTGCTGCGGCCCCGGCTCCGGCTGCTGTGGCCCCGGCTCCGGCTGCCGCAGCTCCGGCCGCCCCCGCCGCTCCGGCTCCGGCTCCGGCTCCGGCTCCGGCTCCGGCACCCGCCGCCCCGGCCCCGCAGGCCCCCACGGCTCCGGCCCCGCAGCAGGTCACCACCCCGGCCCCCGAGCCGGTCCCGGCCGCTCCGGCGCCCGCGCCCGCCCCGGCCGCCCCGGCCGCCCCGGCTCCGGCCGCGGTCGCCGGTGACGAGGGCGCCTACGTCACCCCGCTGGTGCGCAAGCTCGCCGCCGAGAACGGCGTCGACCTGTCCACCGTCAAGGGCACCGGCGTCGGCGGCCGCATCCGCAAGCAGGACGTCATCGCCGCCGCCGAGGCCGCGAAGGCCGCCGCCGCCGCTCCGGCCCCGGCCGCAGCCCCGGCGGCCAGGAAGGCGCCGGCCCTGGAGGCCTCGCCGCTGCGCGGCCAGACCGTCAAGATGCCGCGCATCCGCAAGGTCATCGGCGACAACATGGTCAAGGCCCTGCACGAGCAGGCGCAGCTGTCGTCGGTCGTCGAGGTCGACGTCACGCGCCTGATGCGGCTGCGCGCCCAGGCCAAGGACTCCTTCGCCGCGCGCGAGGGCGTCAAGCTCTCCCCGATGCCGTTCTTCGTCAAGGCCGCCGCGCAGGCGCTGAAGGCCCACCCGGTCATCAACGCCCGGATCAACGAGGCCGAGGGGACCATCACCTACTTCGACACCGAGAGCGTCGGTATCGCGGTGGACTCCGAGAAGGGCCTGATGACCCCGGTCATCAAGCACGCCGGCGACCTCAACATCGCGGGCATCGCCAAGGCCACGGCGGAGCTGGCGGGCAAGGTCCGCGCCAACAAGATCACTCCGGACGAGCTGTCCGGCGCGACCTTCACCATCTCCAACACCGGTTCGCGCGGCGCGCTGTTCGACACGATCATCGTGCCGCCGGGCCAGGTCGCGATCCTCGGCATCGGTGCCACGGTCAAGCGTCCGGCCGTCATCGAGACCGAGGAGGGCACGGTCATCGGCGTCCGCGACATGACCTACCTGACCCTCTCCTACGACCACCGGCTGGTGGACGGCGCCGACGCGGCCCGTTACCTGACCGCGGTCAAGGCGATCCTGGAGGCCGGCGAGTTCGAGGTCGAGCTCGGCCTCTGACCCCCGGGTGACACCTGGGTGACCCCCGGGACACCCCAGCAGTACGTACGACGCCCCCGTCCGGGCCTTCCGGGCGGGGGCGTCGCGCGTTCCCGAGGGGGGCGGCCGGGGGGACACCGCTGTGTAAGTCTCGTCTCACCTGCGTCAAAGCGCCCCCGTGCGCCTCTCCACAAGCCGTTTCCGGCCTTATTGTCTAATCGTCAAACGCACCCGGGGTTCCGCCCGCCGCCCGACCGCCGCCCGTCCGCCAGGCCCTCGGGCCGCAGTACCGGATTCGGAGCCCTCTTCTAAGGAGCACTCATGACCGCGCCCGTCGTCCACTCGCTGCGCGAACAGATCCGCGAGCACATCGTGGAAGGGATCGTCAGCGGGCGCTGGCAGCCGGGCGAGCGGATCGTGGAGCGCCGTATCGCCACCGAGCTGGAGGTCAGCCAGACGCCGGTGCGGGAGGCGCTGCGGGAGCTGGAGTCGCTGCGGCTGATCGAGTCGGCGCCCAACAAGGGCGTGCGGGTGCGCAACCTGACGGCGGCCGACCTGGAGGAGAGCTACCCCGTGCGGGCCGGCCTGGAGGCGATCGCGGCGGAGCTCGCGGCCGACAGCCTGGCGGAGGACTGCTCGGCGCTGGAACCGCACGTCGCCGCGCTGTACGAGGCCGACCGCAAGGCCGACGGCACGGCCCAGGTGCGGCACACGGTGGCCTTCCACCGGGAGCTGGTGCGGGCGGCCGGCAACTCGGTGCTGCTGCACACCTGGGAGGGCCTGGGCATCGAGGTCTTCACGGCCCTGTCGATCCGGTGGCTGGGGACGGTGCAGCAGTCGTACGCCGAGGAGCACGAGGAGCTGGTGCAGGCGTTCCGCCGGCGTGACCCGAGGATCGCCGAGCTGGTGAAGGCGCACGTCCTGGGGGGGGGGGGGGGGGGGGGGGGCTGGGGGGGGGGGGGGGGGAGGGGGGACGGAAAAAAACTCGATCTTATGC
>NZ_JBVIIE010000071.1:0-23293 GCF_055569945.1 Streptomyces sp. NPDC031340 | reverse complement strand
CTTGGCTCACCAGGGACCCGGAGAGGGGGGAGCGACCCCCTCCCTCTCCCCCCCCCCCCCCCCCCCCCCCCCCCCCCCCCCCCCAGGACGTGCGCCTGACACGCGCCTGGCTCGCGTCCGGCTCGCGTCCGGCTCGCGTCCGGCTCGACCGAGCGGCACGACCGAGCGGCACCGCGCTCACCTGCGGAAACAGTCCGCCGACCCGTCCGAAAACGCGGCACCGGGTGCCTGTTCGAACGGCACCCGGTGCCTACTTTCTCGCCATCAAGAGATTTTGCCCGTCACCCTTTGATCGATCATCGATCAGGGGGATACAGTCGCGGTCGGGCCCGAACCCGAGCCCCGCGCCCTGTCCTGCCAAAGACCAAGGGCACCCCCGAACCCTTACCGATGAGGGCACCCCCTTCGACTGAGGAAGGCGGCGACATGACCGACCCCAACGCCATCCAGCCGAGCGAGCTCGACCAGCTCCCGGACCGCGACCCCGAGGAGACCGCCGAATGGCAGGCCTCGCTGGACGCGGTCGCCAAGGCGGCCGGCCCGCACCGTGCCGCGTACCTGATGCGCCGCACGCTGGAGCGCGCGGAGGGCGCCGGCATCGCACTGCCCAAGCTCCTCGAGACCGACTACGTCAACACCATCCCCACCGCCGCCGAGCCCGCCGTGCCCGGTGACGAGGCGATGGAGGCCCGGATCACCGCGTGGAACCGCTGGAACGCGGCGGCCATGGTCACCCGGGGCGCGAAGCACGGCGTCGGCGGCCACATCGCCACCTTCGCCTCCGCGGCCTGGCTGTACGAGACCGGCTTCAACCACTTCTTCCGCGGGAAGGAGGGCGACGGCTCGGGCGACCAGCTCTACATCCAGGGCCACGCCTCCCCCGGCATCTACGCCCGCGCCTTCCTCGACGGCCGCCTGGACGAGACGCACCTGGACAACTTCCGCCAGGAGGCCGGCGGCAACGGCCTGCCGTCCTACCCGCACCCGCGCCGGCTGCCGTGGCTGTGGGAGTTCCCGACGGTGTCCATGGGCCTCGGCCCGCTGTCGGCGATCTACCAGGCCCGCTTCAACCGCTACCTCACCGCTCGCGGCGTCAAGGACGTCTCCGCCTCCCACGTGTGGGCCTTCCTCGGCGACGGCGAGATGGACGAGCCCGAGTCGACGGCGGCCCTCGCGCTGGCCGCGCGCGAGCAGCTGGACAACCTGACCTTCGTCATCAACTGCAACCTGCAGCGCCTCGACGGCCCGGTCCGCGCCAACTTCAAGATCGTGCAGGAGCTGGAGGCCCAGTTCCGCGGCGCCGGCTGGAACGTGATCAAGACGCTGTGGGGCTCGGCCTGGGACGAGCTGTTCGCCCTGGACACCACCGGCGCGCTGGTCCGGCGGCTGCGTGAGGTGCCGGACGCGCAGGTGCAGACGTACCAGACCCGCGACGCCGCCTACATCCGCCAGGACTTCTTCGGCGCCGACCCGGCGCTCGCCGAGATGGCGAAGCTGCTGAGCGACGACAAGATCCTGGAGTGCTTCCACCTCTCCCGCGGCGGCCACGAGTCCCGCAAGGTGTACGCGGCGTACAAGGCGGCCGTCGAGCACAAGGGCGCCCCGACGGTCATCCTGGCCCAGACGGTCAAGGGCTTCACCCTCGGCGAGGGCTTCGCGTCGAAGAACGCCAACCACCAGATGAAGAAGCTGACGGTGGACGAGTTCAAGGCGATGCGCGACCTGCTCGAACTGCCCATCAAGGACAGCGACTTCACCGACGGCGTGGTCCCCTACGGCCACCCGGGCGCCGACTCCCCCGAGGTGCGCTACCTCCAGGAGCGCCGCGCGGCCCTCGGCGGCCCGGCCCCGGCCCGCCGGGTGCACCCGGTGGCGCCGCTGCCCGCCCCCGCCGAGAAGGCGTTCGCCGCCTTCGACAAGGGCTCCGGCTCCCAGAACGTGGCCACCACCATGGCGTTCGTCCGCCTGGTCAAGGACCTGGTCCGCGACAAGGAGACCGGCCGGCGCTGGGTGCCGATCGTCCCCGACGAGGCCCGCACCTTCGGCATGGAGAGCCT
Organism: Streptomyces sp. NPDC031340; assembly: GCF_055569945.1. Taxonomy (NCBI): domain Bacteria; kingdom Bacillati; phylum Actinomycetota; class Actinomycetes; order Kitasatosporales; family Streptomycetaceae; genus Streptomyces; species Streptomyces sp. NPDC031340. The sequence goes on along the minus strand of NZ_JBVIIE010000071.1, from coordinate 21,236 downwards.
CTTCCCGTCCCTCGGGATCTACTCCCCCAAGGGCCAGACGTACGAGCCGGTCGACCGCGACCAGCTGATGTACTACAAGGAGGCCAAGAACGGCCAGATCCTCAACGAGGGGATCACCGAGGCCGGTTCGATGGCCGACTTCATCGCCGCCTCGACGTCGTACGCGACGCACGGCGAGGCGATGATCCCGTTCTACATCTTCTACTCGATGTTCGGCTGGCAGCGCACGGCCGACCAGATGTGGCAGCTCGGCGACCAGCTCGGCCGCGGCTTCCTGGTCGGCGCGACGGCGGGCCGCACCACGCTCACCGGCGAGGGCCTGCAGCACGCCGACGGCCACTCCCCCGTCATCGCCGCCACGAACCCGGCCGCGCTCAGCTACGACCCGGCGTTCGCCTACGAGATCGCGGTGATCGTCCGCGAGGGTCTGCGCCGGATGTACGGCGAGGCGAAGCCGGGCGAGGACCAGAACGTCTTCTACTACCTGACCGTCTACAACGAGCCGCTGCCGCAGCCGGCGAAGCCGTCCGACCCGAGCGTCGACGAGGGCATCGTCAAGGGCCTGTACCGCTTCAGCACGGCCGAGTCGGCCGGGTTCGTCCCGGCGGCCGACGCCCCGCGCATCCAGCTGCTGGGCTCCGGCACGGCGATCCACTGGGTGCTCCGGGCGCAGCGGATGCTGGCCGAGGAGTGGGGCGTGGCCGCCGACGTGTGGTCCGCGACCTCCTGGACGGAGCTGCGCCGCGACGCCCTGGACGCCGACGCGGCCCTGCTGCGCGGCGAGGAGCGGGTGCCGTACGTCCGCCGGGCGCTGCACGGCGCCGAGGGCCCGGTCCTCGCGGTGTCCGACTACATGCGCCAGGTACCGGACCAGATTGCGCAGTGGGTCGAGCAGGACTGGTCCTCGCTCGGCGCCGACGGCTTCGGCCTCTCCGACACCCGTGAGGCCGCCCGCCGCCACTTCGGCGTGGACGCCGAGTCGGTCGTCGTCGCGGCCCTGGCCCAGCTGGCCCGGCGCGGCGAGGTGAAGGCGACGGCGGTGAAGGAAGCGCGCGAGAAGTACGGCCTCTAGCCACCCCCCGGCTCCTGCCGTGCGGCCGGGTCCCCGCCAAGGCGGGGGCCCGGCCTTGGGCATGATGGCCGTATGCGTGCTGCCCGGCTGATCAGAATGGTGCTGCTGCTGCAGTCCCGGCCCTCGATGACCGCCGCCGAACTGGCGCGGGAGCTGGAGGTGTCCGAGCGGACCGTCACCCGGGACGCGCAGGCGCTGTCGGAGGCGGGCGTGCCGGTGTACGCCGACCGGGGGCGGGCCGGCGGCTACCGGCTGATCGGCGGCTACCGCACCCGGCTGACCGGACTGGCCCGCGACGAGGCGGAGGCGCTGTTCCTGAGCGGCGTGCCCGGCGCGCTGCGCGAGATGGGGCTGCAGGACGCGGCCTCGGCGGCCCGGCTGAAGGTGTCCGCGGCCCTCGGCCCGTCCCTGCGGGACGCTCCGCGGACGGCCGCCCAGCGGTTCCACCTGGACGCGCCGAACTGGTTCACCGAGCCGGCCACGCCCGAATTGCTGCCCGCCGTGGCGCGGGCGGTGTGGGAGGACCGGCGGATCACCGCGCGCTACCGCGGCCGGGAGGCGGAGACCGAGCGGGAGCTGGAGCCGTACGGCCTCGTGCTGAAGGCGGGGGTCTGGTACCTGTGCGCGCGGGTGGCGGCCGGCGGGTCCCACCGGGTGTACCGCCTCGACCGGTTCACGGCGGTCGAGCCGGACGGGGAGCGTTTCGAGCGGGACGAGGACTTCGACCTGCCCGCCTTCTGGGAGGAGCGGGCCGAGCAGTTCGCCCGGTCGATCCTGCGGGCCGAGGTGGTGGTGCGGCTGTCCGGCGAGGGGGTGCGCAGGCTGCCGTACGCCGTCGATCCGCAGGGCGCCCGGGAGGCGCTGGCGGCGGTGGGCGCGCCGGACGACGACGGCTGGGTGACGGTGACCCTGCCGGTGGAGTCCGAGGAGGTCGCGCACGCCCAGCTCACGGCGCTGGGGCCGGAGGCGGAGGTGCTGGCGCCGGCGGGTCTGCGGGCGCGGCTCGCCGACGACGCGGCCCGGCTCGCCCTGCTGTACGGGGCGCGGCGGTCCGCCGCACTCCGCGTGCGGCCCGACCGCCCAGGGCCGATGCTGGACCCGTGATGGACGAGACGGAGTTCTGGGAGCTGGTGGACGCCACCCGGGAGGCCGCCGAGGGCGACCCCGAGGAGCAGGCCGAGCTGCTCGTGGAGCGTCTGCTGGGGCTCGACCCGGAGCTGGTGCTGGACTTCGCCCGTCACTTCGAGGCCCGCTACAACCGCGCCTACACCTGGGACCTGTGGGGCGCCGCCTGGGTCCTGCTCGACGGCGCGAGCGACGACGCCTTCGACTTCTTCCGCTGCTGGCTGATCGGTCAGGGCCGCGAGGTGTACGAGGGCGCGGTGCACGACCCGGACGCGCTGGCGGACCTGCTGGAGGACTTCGACGAGGAGGTCGACGGCGACGGCGAGGAGCTCGGCTACGCCGCGGACGAGGCGTACGAGCAGCTCACCGGCACCGTCGCGCCCGACCTGGGCATTCCTCCGGCGCCGCTCGAACCGGTGGGCGCCCCGGTCGACTTCGAGAACGAGCGGGCGCTGGCGGAGCGGTATCCCAGGCTGTGGGAACGCTTCCGGGACTGACCGCACGGCCCTCCACGGACGGCGCCGGCCGCAACGACCCGCACGGCCCCGCACGGCCCCGCACGGACCCCGCTGTCCGCGCTCGGCCCCACCGGGCCCAACGCCCACCGGCCGCAACGGCCCCACGGGCCCCACCGGCCGCGCCGGCCGCTCAGGCGGCGGTGCGCCGGCGGCCCGTCGGGTCCGAGGGGAGGTACGCCTGCGTCCGGTCGGCCGTCACCGCGTGGTGCAGCGGCGCCTTGTTGGCCTGGTCGAGCGCGGACGCCGTGGCGGCTGCCGGGCCGACGACGACGGCCGCGACCGCGCAGACCACCGTCCAGAAACGTCCCCTGCTGATGGTGTCGCTCATGTTCCCCACCTCCGGTCGGTTCGTGGTCACGACCGTAGGCCGGGGGGATCTGCGTGCCCTGCGCGTCGGCTGTGGCGTCGCTGTGAGTGTCACCGCCGGCCCTGCAGCCGTGCCGCCCGCTCCCTGATCTCCGGCAGGCGGGCGGACAGCGCGGCCCCGGGGCAAGTGGTCCGGTAGCCGTCGTCGTGGCCGGCGATCGCGGGGAACCCGGCGGCGGCGCCGGCCGGGTAGCGGCTGAGGCCGCTGCTGGAGACCAGGTGGACGACGGTGCGCGGGTCGACGCCGGCCAGGCCCAGCTTCCAGGCGGCGACGGCGGCGATCGCGTCGGTCATGGCCTTGGGTACGGTCATGCCGGCCGTGAAGGTGCCGATGGCGGCGACGCCGGCCGTGCGGTGGTTGAAGCCCTGGGTGTGGGCGCCGGTGACGGGGCGGGCGACGCCTCCGGCGCGGCCCTCGTAGATGGTGCCGCAGCGGTCGACGAGGAAGTTGTAGCCGATGTCGTTCCACCCCCGGATGCCGGTCTGCTCCTCGTAGATGCGGCGGATGATGCGGGGCGCGTCGACGCAGGCGTACCCGTTGGGCGAGTCGGTGTGGTGGACGAAGACGGCGACGACCTCGTCGTCGTAGCGCGGGGGCTGCTGGGGGTGCAGCCGCGCGGGGCCGAGCCAGGCCGAGCGGGGCACTATGGGGGGCCGGGCGGCCGAGAGGTGAGGGGGGCGGGTCGCGGGGGACGGCCGGGAGCGGTGGACGGGGGCCGGCCGGTCGGCGTCGCTCACCAGCACCGCGAGCACGAGGACGGCGGCCAGCGCGGGCAGGCAGACGAGCGTGACCCGCGCGGCGTGGGGCAGCCGGCGTATGCGCGCCGCGGTCAGCCCGCGCGCCCTGCGCGCTCTTCGGAGGGCCGGTCGGAGGACACGCATGGTCCCACTGTCGGGCCGATCCCCTCGGCCCGCGATGTGTGGTGTGCCACCCGGTGGAACCATCGTCCCGGTCCGCGACGTTTTTCGGGATACACGCACGCGTGGCCCGGTTCGGGGTGCCGCACGCGCGGGTGACTGATCACCGGGCCCGTCCCGTCCGTACTGAGGGGTCCGAGAGAAAGGCGGCCTGGTGGACCTGCTCGACATCCTCCTGTTGCTGGTGGTCGCGGCCTACGCGGTGTCCGGTTACCGGCGCGGGCTGGTGGCCGGGTGCGTCTCGCTCGCCGGGTTCGTCGGCGGCGCGGTCGTCGGTGTGTGGGTGCTGCCGTCGGTGATGGGCCTGGTGACGCCGGGGACCACCCGCGCGACCGTGACCGCGGTGCTGACCGTGCTGGTGCCGGCCGTGCTGGGGCACGAGCTGGCGGGCCGGCTGGCACTGCTGTTGCGCCGCGAGCTGGACCGGGGGCCGCTGCGGGTGGCGGACGGGATCGGCGGAGCCGCGGCCAACACGGTGGCCGTGCTGATCGTGGCGTGGGTGGCGGCGAGCGTGCTGGGCGTGTCCTCGTCGCCGGTGGTCACGACGGCGATCCGGGACTCGGCGCTGCTCGGCACGGTGCAGGAGGCGATGCCGCAGACCACTCCGGCGTGGTTCTCGCGGGCGACGTCGGCGCTGGACCGGGCGGGCTTCCCACAGGTCTTCAACCCCTTCGAGAACGAGTCGACGGCACGGGTGGCCGAGCCCTCCGGCGACAGCGTCACGGCGAGCGCGACGAACGCGGCCAAGCTGAGCACCGTGAAGATCGAGGGCGTCTCCGGCGACCAGGGCCGGGAGGGCAGCGGGTTCGTGTACGCCCGGGAGCACGTGATGACCAACGCCCATGTGGTGGCCGGCATCGACGCCCCGAGCGTGCGGGTGGGCGGGGTCGGGCCGTCGTACCGGGCGCGCGTGGTGCTGTTCGACCCCGAGCGGGACGTGGCCGTGCTGTACGTGCCGGGGCTGAGCGCCCCGGTGCTCCGCTTCGACGACGGGGCGGTGCGCGGGGACTCGGCGGTGGTGGCCGGCTATCCGCAGGACGGCGACCTGAACCTGCAGGCCGCGACGGTGGCGAACCGGGTGCGGGCGACCGGCCGGGACATCTACAACGAGTCCACGGTGACGCGGGAGATCTACGCGATCCGCTCCACCGTCCGCCCCGGCAACTCCGGCGGCCCCCTGCTGACCACCGACGGCCGGGTCTACGGCGTCGTCTTCGCCCGGTCCGTCTCCGACGACGCGACGGGCTACGCGCTGACGGCCGCCGAGGTGGCCGCCGACGCCGGGCGCGCGGCCACCGCGACGGCGCCGGTGGACACCGGCGGCCTGGTCAGTTCCTGAGCCGGCCGCGCCCCCCGGGAACCCGCGGGCGGGAAGCGGCGGATCACAGGAAGCGGCCCATGAGGACGTCGTCGACGTAGGCGCCGTCCAGGAAGAACTCCTCCGGCTGCACGCCCTCGACGACGAAGCCCTCGGACTCGTACAGCTTGCGGGCGGCGGTGTTGTGGCCCAGTACCCGCAGGGTGATGCGGCGGGCGCCGCGGTCGCGGGCCTCCTCGACGGCGGCGCGCAGCAACGCCCGGCCGACGCCCTTGCCGCGGGCCTCGTCGGCCACCGCGAGGCCGCGGATCTGCCGGACGTGCGCGTTGGACGCCAGCTCGGTGGGGAAGCCGAGGCGGAGGTAGCCCACGACGCGGCCGTCGGTCTCGGCGACCAGGTGGTCGCCGGGGCCGGCGGTCTCCCGGAAGAAGGGCTCGTACGGCTCCCGCGGGGGCGGGCTGACGGCGTGCAGGGGGGACCAGGCCGCCCGGTCGAGCCGGGACAGGGCGTCTTCGTCGGCGTACGTGGCGTGGCGTATGTGCGTGGCGGACATGACGGTCACTCTATGAGGAGGGGCCCGGAACCGGACCGGGACTTCACACACGCCCGCACAGGATGGGGATCATGGACAGTTCACGAATCGCGGTGGCCGGCGCCTCCGGTCTGATCGGCTCGGCGCTGGTGCGGTCGCTGCGGGCCGACGGGCACGAGGTGGTGCGGCTGGTCCGCCGGGCGGCGCGGGAGCGGGACGAGGTGCGCTGGAACCCCGAGGAGGGGTACGTGGACGCGGCCGGGCTCGCCGGGTGCGACGCGGTGGTCAACCTCGCGGGCGCCGGGGTGGGCGACCGGCGCTGGACGGAGGAGTACAAGCGGACGGTCCGCGACAGCCGGGTGCGCGGCACCACGGTGCTGGCCGAGGCGGTCGCCGCGCTGGAGCCCGGGCCGCGGGTGTTCGTGAACGGCAGCGCGATCGGCTTCTACGGCGACACCGGCGACCGCGCGGTGGACGAGAGCGCGCCGCCCGGGGAGGGCTTCCTGCCCGCGCTGTGCGTGGAGTGGGAGGCCGCTGCGGCGCCCGCCCGGGAGGCGGGCGTGCGCACGGTGTTCGCGCGGACGGGACTGGTGGTGGCCCGTTCGGGCGGGGCCTGGGCGCGGCTCTTCCCGCTGTTCAAGGCGGGGCTCGGCGGGCGGATCGGCGACGGGCGGCAGTACTGGTCGTACATCTCGCTGCACGACGAGGTGGCCGCCCTGCGGCATCTCATCGACACCGACGGCCTGTCCGGGCCGGTCAACCTGACCGCCCCGCATCCGCGGACCAACCGGGAGATCACCGCGGCGATGGGGCGCGTGCTGCACCGGCCGACGCTGCTGCCGGTGCCGGCGCCGGTGCTGCGGACGGTGCTCGGCGAGATGGCCGGGGACGTGCTGGGCAGCGCGCGGGTGCTGCCGGCCCGGCTGCTGGAGTCGGGGTTCGCGTTCGCGTTCCCGGACATCGAGGAGTCGATCAGGGCGGCGGAAGCGCGGTCGTAGCGTCCGCCGGGCGCGGCGACGACCGGGGGGCACGACCGCATGCGACCGGTGTGCGACCGTGCCCTGTCCGTGCGCGACTGCCGACGACCGGTCACGGCCCTAACCTCGACCCGAACTCGGGCATTCCCGGAGCCTGTCGGGGGCATCACGTCTCCACCGGCCGCGCAACCTCGAGGAGGGGCACGTGCTTGAGCCCATGTACCGGGCGGACGTCGTCATCGTGGGAGCCGGGATCGCCGGGCTCTCCGCGGCGCACCGGCTGACCAGCGCAGGAGTGACGACCGCGGTCCTGGAGGCCGGCCCGTGCGCCGGCGGCCGCATGGCCACGGAGAAGGTCGACGGGTTCCGGCTCGACCGCGTCGGACAACTGCTGTCCACGGCGTATCCCGAACTACGTCTGACACCCGGTCTCGACGGGCTGGCCCTGCGGCCCTTCGCCCCGGGTGTCCTGCTGCACAGCGACGGGCGCAGGCACCGTGCCGGACTTCCGGCGGCCACGGGGGGCGCACGGGGCGCACTCCACGCGGTGCGCGCGCTGGCGAGCACCCCCGCCAGGAGCGCCCCCCGGTCGGGCGCCCCGCTGGGCACCGCCGTCGACCAGGCCCGGCTGGGCGCCGCCCTGGCACGGCTGGCGGCCACCCGCGCCGAACGGCTGCTGGCCCGGCCCGAGCTGCCCGCCGGGCAGGCCCTGGCGGCCCGCGGCATCCCCGCCCGCACGGTCGAGGGGTTCCTGCGCCCGCTGCTCGCCGCGCTGCTGTGCGACCCGGACCTGACCACCTCCAGCAGGGTCGCCGACCTGGCGCTGCGCGCGTACGCGAGCGGGCGGCTGTGCCTGCCGGAGGGCGGCGCCGAGGCACTGCCGGAGCTGCTCGCCCGGGGGCTGCCGCCGGGCACCGTGCACACCGGCGTCCGGGTCACCTCCGTCTCCACGAACGGGGTGACCACCGCCGAGCACGGTGAGATCCGCTGCCGGGCCGTACTGCTGGCGACCGACGCGCGGGCCGCCGCGGAGCTGCTGCCCGGTCTGCGCGTGCCGGACTTCCACCCGGTGACGGTGGTGCACCACGCGACCGACGAGCCGCCCGGCACGGGCGCCTTCCTGCTGCTCGACGCGGACCGCGGCGGCCCGGTCGCGCACACCGCGGTGGTCAGCCGGGTCGACCCCGCCCGCGCGCCCGCGGGCCGCACCCTGGTCTCCTCGACGGTCCTCGGCCCGCCCCCGCCGGAGCTCGACACCGCCGTGCGCATGCACCTGGCCCGGCTGTACGGCACCTCGACCGCGCGCTGGGAGACCCTCGCCGTGCACCACACCGCCGACGCCGTGCCGGCCATGCGGCCACCGCACGACCTGCGGCGGCCGGTGCGGCTGCTGGCGGGCCTGTACGTGTGCGGCGACCACCGCGACACCAGCACGGTCCAGGGCGCCCTGCACTCCGGCCACCGGGCCTCCGCGGCGATCCTGGCCGACCTGGGCGCGGGCTCGATGCACCGGGCCGAACCGCCGGGCACCGCGCTGCCGGAGGCGGCCTGAGCCCCGGGCCGCAGGGCCGGTCCAGCCGCGGCGGGGCCGGTCTACTGGAGTGCCGCGATCTTGTCCCGGTAGCCCCGCACCGGTGCCGCGTCCTTGTACGGCTCGAGCCGGCGCTCGAAGTCCTTGACGTACTCGACCGCGCGGACCGACCGCATCTCCGCGGACTGCGCGGCGGCCTCCACGCCGAGCCGGCAGGCCTCGTCGAGTTCGCCGAGGCCGAGGCGGGCGGAGGCGAGGACCACCCGGCTGAACAGGCGGCTGCGCGCGTAGGAGGGCGCGCGCAGTTGCAGGGACCGCTCGGCGTGCTGGGCGGCCGCGCGGAACTGCTGCAGGTCCCGGTGGCAGTGCCCGAACTCGTCGGCGAGCTGCGCCTCGTCGAAGGACCGCGCCCAGAAGGGGACCTCGTCGCCGGGGCGGGCCGTCTCCAGGGCCCGTTCGGCGCGCACCAGCGAGGCGGTGCAGTTGCGCACCTCGCCGAGCACGCCGTGCCCGCGCGCCTCGGCCGCGTGCAGCAGCGCCTGCACGAGCGGCGGGGCGCCGCTGCCGACGCCCTGCTGGGCGACGCGCGCGAGCTGCACGGCCTCGCGGCCGTGGCCCAGGTAGACGGCCTGCCGGCTCATGGTGACCAGGACGTAGCTGCCGTAGGCCCGGTCCCCGGCGGCCTGGGCGAGCCGCAGCGCCTGCACGAAGTAGCGCTGGGCGAGCCCGTGCGCGGCGATGTCGTACGACGTCCAGCCGGCCAGCCGGGTCAGGTCGGCGGTGGCGGCGAACAGACGGCGGCCGGTCTGCTCGCCGTAGGTGCCGCGCAGCATCGGCTCGCACTCGTGCTCCAGGTAGCGCACCAGGGCCTGCCGGGCGTGGCCGCCGCCGTACATGTGGTCCAGGGTGCGGAACAGGTCGGCGACCGAGCGCAGCGCGGCGACGTCGCCGCCGGTGACCTTCTGGCCGGGTGAGCGTTCGGCGCCGCGCTGGCGGGGTACCACCGGGCGGCCCTGGGCGGGGACGACGGGGCTCTGGCCCGCCCGCGCGGCCTCGACTGCGGGGGTCCGGCCGGCGCGCGCGGCCTCGACCGCGGGGGTCCGGCCGGCGCGCGCGGCCTCGACCGCGGGGGATGGCTGCTCGCCGCGGGCGACGCGGTCGTCGGCGCGGCCGATCAGCCAGTCCCGGCTGGGCACCACGAGCCCCGCCGGGGTGAACGCGATCCTGCGCAGCTCGGCGTGGCTGCCGGAGTCCTTGCGCCACAGCCCGCTGACGATGTCGACGGCCTCCTCCGGGGTGCCGGCGAACTCCAGCCCCGCGTACACCGGCGCGCAGGCGTCGAGGCCGAGGTCCTGGGCGGTGAGGCGGCGGCCGAGACGGCGGGTGAAGACCTCGGCGATGAGGGCGGGGGTGGTGCCGCGGGGCTGCTGGCCGCGCAGCCACCGGGTGACGGAGGTCTTGTCGTATCTGAGATCCAGGCCGTGTTCCAGGCCGAGCTGGTCCACCCGGCGGGCGAGACCCGCGTTGGAGAATCCCGCTTCTGCGATGAGCGCGGCGAGCTGTCGGTTGGGAGTGCGCTGCGCGGGTCGTTCCGTCATCTGCGGTGCGGTCTCCTGCCTTTCGGACCCCCAGCGGCCCCGAAGAGGTCCGTGGTGCCCGGATTGCCTGTGAGCAGCCCTTATGGCCTGGTGAACGGCGCGAATGTAGCGGAGCGTGAGCACCCGGTCGCACATTTCGACCTTCATTCATCCGATCGTGTGAGGATTGGCCGCGGAGCTGACGCGGTCCGGGCGGACGTACAGTGGCGTGGGCGCATGTCATGCCTTACGGATTCGAGGGAGGCGCTTGCCGTGAGCGAGTTGCGGTTCGTCCAGATGGGGTTCGGCGCACAGGCGGTCGAGTACCGGCAGGCGTGGGACGAACAGCGCCGGGTGCACGCGGCGCGCTTCGCGGACGAGATCCCCGACACCGTGCTGCTCCTGGAGCACCCGCCGGTCTACACCGCCGGCCGGCGCACCGCGGACGACGAGCGCCCGCTGGACGGCACCCCGGTCGTCGACGTCGACCGCGGCGGCAAGATCACCTGGCACGGCCCCGGCCAGTTGGTGGGCTACCCGATCCTGAAGCTGCCGCGCCCGGTGGACGTGGTGGCACACGTACGCCGGCTCGAGGAGGCCCTGATCCGCACCTGCGCGGAGTTCGGCCTGGAGACCACCCGGGTCGAGGGCCGCAGCGGGGTGTGGGTGCTCGGCGACCCGGTGGAGCAGCGGAAGGCGTTCGGCGGGCTGTCGCTGGACTTCGACCCCCGGCTGCACGACGAGGAGTTCGACCCGCGGCTCAACGGCCCCGAGTACGCGCCCTCCAACGCCGGCCAGCGCCGCGAGGACCGCAAGATCGCCGCGATCGGCATCAGGGTCGCCAAGGGCGTCACCATGCACGGCTTCGCCCTGAACGTGAACCCGGACAACCGCTGGTTCGACAAGATCATTCCGTGCGGGATCCGGGACGCCGGGGTCGCCTCCCTGGCCGGCGAGCTCGGGCGGGACGTGACGATCGAGGAGGTGCTGCCGGTCGCCGAGCGGCATCTGAGGGACGTCCTGGAGAACGCGCAGCCGAAGCCGCGGGAGATCGAGCCGGCTTCCGCGTGAGGGGGGAATGCTCCCCCCACTGCACGAGGTCGGCCCGCTCGGAGGGCCGCACACATCACGGGCGTACCCTGGTGTACGCCGAGGAATCGAAAGCTACAGGGAGCCGCTGTGTCCGCAGTCACCCCCGACGGACGCAAGATGCTGCGCCTGGAGGTCCGCAACAGCCAGACCCCCATCGAGCGCAAGCCCGAGTGGATCAAGACCCGGGCGAAAATGGGCCCCGAGTACACCAAGATGCAGAACCTCGTGAAGAGCGAGGGCCTGCACACGGTCTGCCAGGAAGCGGGCTGCCCGAACATCTACGAGTGCTGGGAGGACCGCGAGGCGACCTTCCTCATCGGCGGCGACCAGTGCACCCGGCGCTGCGACTTCTGCCAGATCGACACCGGCAAGCCCGAGGCGCTCGACCGCGACGAGCCGCGCCGCGTCGGCGAGTCCGTGGTCACCATGGACCTGAACTACGCCACCATCACCGGCGTCGCCCGCGACGACCTGGAGGACGGCGGCGCCTGGCTGTACGCCGAGACCGTGCGGCAGATCCACGAGCAGACCGCCGGCCGCGAGGGCGGGCGCACCAAGGTCGAGCTGCTGGCCCCCGACTTCAACGCGGTCCCCGAGCAGCTGGCGGAGGTCTTCTCCTCCCGCCCCGAGGTCTTCGCGCACAACGTCGAGACGGTCCCCCGGATCTTCAAGCGGATCCGCCCCGGCTTCCGCTACGAGCGCTCGCTGAAGGTCATCACGGCCGCCCGCGACTACGGCCTGGTCACCAAGTCCAACCTCATCCTCGGCATGGGCGAGACCCGCGAGGAGGTCAGCGACGCGCTGCGGCAGCTGCACGACGCGGGCTGCGAGCTGGTCACCATCACGCAGTACCTGCGCCCGTCCGTGCGCCACCACCCGGTGGAGCGCTGGGTCAAGCCGCAGGAGTTCGTGGAGCTGAAGGAGGAGGCCGAGGAGATCGGCTTCTCCGGGGTCATGTCCGGCCCGCTGGTGCGCTCCTCCTACCGGGCCGGGCGGCTGTACCAGATGGCCGTCGAGCTGCGCCAGTCGGCTGCTCCGCAGCGGGGTGGGGCTTACATCGCCTCACAGGCCGTGTGACCGCCTGACACCCGGTCAGCCGCCGTGCCCCGTACGGCGGTGCGCCAAGCGTGTGAATTCGCGCACAAGATCCTACCGACCGGTAGCGACCGGTTCGACGCGGTCCCGGCCGTCCTCGCAGATGAGGGCTTCGGCCGGGGCCGCGTCGGCGTTCACCGCCCGCTCATCAGCGCTCATCGGCGCTTCATGGGCGTTTGACCGGTCGGTCACGCCCTGGTAACACCGAACAGTGACCCTGGAATCACGCGACGTACATCCGCATCCGCATCCGTATCCGCATCCGGAGCCGTACCGAGGGGGGACCTCCACCATGCAGGCAGCGCCACCCGTCCGGGCAACCGCCATTCCGTCCATCACCGACGCCCTGCGCGCCGTCGAGTCGCTGCTGATGAGCGGCGGCCAGCGCACCGCCCGCCGCAACGCCTGGACCTCCGTCCTGGAGGACCGCCGCCGGGCCAAGGACCGGGTCGAGGCCCAGCGCGTCCTGGAACAGACCACCGCCGCGATGCGCCTCCGGGCCTCCGCCGCGACCGAGAGCCCGCGTGGCTGAGCGGCCGGAGCATTCGAACGGCCGGAGCGTGTGACCGCCTGAGCGGCCAGAGCGGCTGAGCGCCTGAGGGGCCTCCCCGATCCTCCCGGGTCCCTTCCCCACCGGCACCGCCGTCGTCGACGCTCCCGGGGCCACGTAGACTTCGTGGCATGGCGAGGAAGGAAACCGCAGCGGACGCTGCGAACACCGGGCGACTGAAGCAGATCGCCCTGACCTACAAGATGACCCGCAGGGCCGACAAGAAGATCGGTCTTGTACTCGCGGCTGTCGGCATCAGCACCCTCGGTGTCTTCCTCGCGATCGGTTTCTTGATCGGTCACCCCATCTATCTCGGAATCCTGGGCTTCCTGCTCGCTTTCCTCGCGACGGCGATCGTGTTCGGGCGCCGGGCCGAGCGAGCGGCCTTCGGGCAGATGGAGGGCCAGCCGGGCGCCGCCGCGGCCGTGCTCGACAACATCGGCCGGGGCTGGACGACGACACCCGCGGTGGCGATGAACCGCAGTCAGGACGTGGTGCACCGGGCCGTCGGCAAGGCCGGCATCGTCCTGATCGCCGAGGGCAACCCGAACCGGGTCAAGAGCCTGCTGGCGGCCGAGAAGAAGAAGATGAACCGCATCGTCGCGGACGTGCCGGTGCACGACGTGATCGTCGGCACGGGCGAGGGCCAGGTCGAGCTGAAGAAGCTGCGGACCACGATGCTGAAGTTCCCGCGGGTGCTCACCGGTCCGCAGGTCACCGCGACCAACGACCGGCTGCGCGCGCTCGGCGACCTGATGAGCAACATGCCGCTGCCGAAGGGACCGATGCCGCGGGGCATGAAGCTCCCGAAGGGCGGCCCGAAGGCCCGCTGAGGGCTCCGCCGGTCGCTCCGCCCGTCGCTCCCCGCCGGATGTGCCGCGTCGTGCCGTCGGCCGGCTGCGGCGCCGTCGTGGCCGGTCGCGCGGTTCCCCGCGCCCCTTCGGGGCGCCGCCCAGCCGCAGCATGTACGGCGAGGGGGCCGCCCGGATCGATCCGGGCGGCCCCCTCGTCGTATGCGCCGGGCTCGCCGGCGCGTCAGACGCGGACCTCGACCGTGCGGGCCAGGCGGTCGTGCAGGCCGCGGCCGTCGCGGTCCCAGATCAGGGCGGGGACCGCCAGGCAGAGCAGCGCCGTGCGCAGCAGCGCGCGCAGCGGTTGTACACGGCCGGTGTCCTGGGCGACGACCCGGAGACCGAAGAGGCGCTTTCCAGGAGTGAAGCCCACCGTGCCGACCGTCAGCGCGCCCAGCACGAAGAAGACGAGCAGCGCCCAGTTGCCGGTCGACTGGTCGTAGCCATGGGTGATGAGGCCGTATGCGATCAGGAGGCACAGGCCCCAGTCGACGGCCAGGGCGCCCAGGCGCCGTCCCGGGCGGGCGATCGAGCCCGGCCCCTCCTCCGGCAGGCCGAGTTGCTCGCCGCGGTATCCGAAGTCGACTCCGGCGTCCTCGGCGGCCGCGCGGGGGCCCGAGAGCCAGGATCCGATCGCTTCCCTCTTGTCCACGCGTCCACCGTACTGCCCGCGTTTCGCGATCCGGACAGGCGGGGTCGGAGCAGCCCGCATCCGGTTAACTTGTGCGAAACAAATGGGTCACGCCTGAGAAATCACCCGTATCTAGTGTCGAGGGCACCGTGTGCCACCGCACTGGCCGCACGAAAGAACTACCACCCCGGCAGGACGGTCGGGAGTAGGAGGAGCTGGATGTTCCAGAACGCCGACGAGGCCAAGAAGTTCATCGCGGACGAGGACGTCAAGTTCATCGACGTCCGCTTCTGCGACCTGCCGGGCGTCATGCAGCACTTCTCGCTGCCTGCCGAGGCGTTCGACCCCGACGACGAGCAGGCCTTCGACGGATCGTCGATCCGCGGTTTCCAGGCCATTCACGAGTCGGACATGGCGCTGCGCCCCGACCTGTCGACCGCCCGCATCGACCCGTTCCGCCGGGACAAGACGCTCAACATCAACTTCTTCATCCACGACCCGATCACGGGCGAGCAGTACTCCCGTGACCCGCGCAACGTGGCGAAGAAGGCCGAGGCCTACCTGGCCTCCACCGGTATCGCGGACACCGCGTACTTCGGTCCGGAGGCCGAGTTCTACGTCTTCGACAACGTGCGCTTCAAGACGTCCGAGAACGAGTCCTTCTACCACATCGACTCCGAGGCGGGCGCCTGGAACACCGGCGCCCTCGAGGACAACCGTGGTTACAAGGTCCGTTACAAGGGCGGCTACTTCCCGGTCCCGCCGGTCGACCACTTCGCCGACCTGCGCGCCGAGATCTCCCTGGAGCTGGCCAAGTCCGGCCTTCAGGTCGAGCGCCAGCACCACGAGGTCGGCACCGCCGGCCAGGCCGAGATCAACTACAAGTTCAACACGCTGCTCGCCGCCGCCGACGACCTCCAGCTCTTCAAGTACATCGTGAAGAACGTCGCCTGGCGCAACGGCAAGACCGCGACCTTCATGCCGAAGCCGATCTTCGGTGACAACGGCTCGGGCATGCACGTGCACCAGTCGCTGTGGAGCAACGGCGACCCGCTGTTCTACGACGAGCAGGGCTACGCCGGCCTGTCGGACACCGCCCGCTACTACATCGGCGGCATCCTCAGGCACGCCCCGTCGCTGCTGGCCTTCACCAACCCGACCGTGAACTCGTACCACCGTCTGGTGCCGGGCTTCGAGGCGCCGGTGAACCTGGTGTACTCGCAGCGCAACCGCTCCGCGGCCATGCGTATCCCGATCACCGGCTCGAACCCGAAGGCCAAGCGCGTCGAGTTCCGCGCGCCCGACGCCTCCGGCAACCCGTACCTGGCCTTCGCGGCCCTGCTGCTCGCGGGCCTGGACGGCATCAAGAACAAGATCGAGCCGGCCGAGCCGATCGACAAGGACCTGTACGAGCTGGCTCCCGAGGAGCACGCGAACGTCGCCCAGGTCCCGACCTCGCTCCCGGCCGTCCTCGACTCGCTGGAGCGCGACCACGAGTTCCTGCTCGCCGGTGACGTGTTCACCTCCGACCTGATCGAGACGTGGATCGACTTCAAGCGCGCGAACGAGATCGCCCCGCTGCAGCTGCGTCCGCACCCGCACGAGTTCGAGCTCTACTTCGACGTGTGATATGACCCCAGGTCGGAGCGGGTTTCCGCGCCCCTGGGCCGTCTGTGAGCCGGTGGCCGGCTCTCCCAGCACGGGAGAGCCGGCCACCGGCCTTTCCGGTTCCGGCTTCCGGCTCCGGCTTCCGGCTCCGGCTTCCGGCTCCGGCTTCCGGCTCCGGCTTCCGGGGCGGGCCTCCGGGACGTGCCTCCGGTCGTGGCCGAGGCCCTGGCACTCAGTGCGGTGAGTGCCAGGGCCTTCGTGTTCTTCGTACGTGTCCTTCTTACGTGTCCTTCGTCCTTTCGGCCGCCGGTGAGAATGGGGCGACGGCGAGGTGCGCGGAGCGAACGGCGGTGGCAGGTGTCGGGTGTGGCGGACGACGGGCGTCCGGTGACGTTGCAGGAGATCGCACGGCGGCTGGGGCTGCACGTCTCGACGGTCTCGCGGGTGCTGAACGGCCCGGCTCACGAGCAGGGGCGCGCCGCGTCCGGCGAGACTGCCCGGCGGATCAAGGAGCTCGCCGACGAACTGGGCTACCGGCCCAACCCGCACGCCACCAGCCTGCGCACCCGGCGCGGCAACCTCATCGGCGTGCTGTTCCCGCGGCTGGCGGAGATCGTGGTGGCGACGATCTACGAGGGGGTGGAGGAGGAGGCCACCGAGCACGGGTTCTCCACGTTCGTCACCAACACCCACGACGATCCCGCCGTGCAGCGCGACCGGATCGCGATGATGCTGGGCCGCCGGGTGGACGGGCTGATCATCGGTGACGCGCATCTGGACGGGTCCGCGCTGGCCGGTCCGGCGCTCGATCAGGTCCCCTTCGTCCTCGTCAACCGCCGGACCGGCACCGGCCTCCCCGCCGTGACCTGCGACGACCAGCTGGGCGGGCGGCTGGTGGCCGAGCACTTCCTGGCCCTGGGACACCGGGACGTCGCCGTCATCGCCGGTGAGCCGTTCGCCAGCACCGGAGCCGACCGCACCGCCGGCTTCACCGACCGCTACCGCGAAGCCGGGTTGCCGCTGCCCGCCGACCGGGTCCGCCACTGCCGCTTCGACACCACCGGCGGACACCGCGCCGCCACGGAACTGCTCAGCCGCCCCGACCGGCCGACCGCGGTCTTCGCCGTCAACGACCTCGCCGCGATCGGCGCCATCGGCGCCGCCCGGGACCTCGGCCTGCGCCTGGGACAGGACCTGGCCCTGGCCGGCTTCAACGACACCCCGCTCGCCGCCGAGCTGCCCGTCCCCCTCACCAGCGTCCGCTCGCCCATGGCCGACCTCGGCCGGATCGCCGTACGCCGGCTCCTGGAGCTGATCGCCGGGGACGGTGCCACGTCCGAGCGACTGCGCCCCGAACTGGTGGCCCGCGCCTCCACCGGCTCCCCGGTCGGACCGGCCCTCGACTGACGGACGGTGTGCCGCGGAGTACCGCCTGCCACCGCCCTCCGGGTCACCTCCCGGTCCGGCGCATCCCCCACGCCGCGCCGAGCCCAGCCGCCATCAGGACCGTCGCCGCCTCGACGCCCGTCTCCAGGGCCCGGCTCACCCCGGGGGCGCCGGTGTGACGGCCCAGCGCGGGGCCGACCTCGCCGAGTGGATCGACGGTGACGGTCACCGCCCGGCCCACCGCCAGCCGCCGCGCGCCGGTGTCCAGCCGGCCGCCCGGAGCCCCGCCGGGCAGCTTCAAGTCGTACGAGTAGCCGACACCGTCCAGAGCGCCCCTCTCGTACTCCGCGGTCACCACCGCCCGTTCCACCCGGCCCCGGTCGTGCAGCGCCTCCTGGTGCAGCACGTGCAGGTGCAGCATCGGCAGCAGGCAGACCAGCGTGGCGAACGGCGCAGCCACCCACATCCGCTCCCATGCCTCGAAGACGGCGAAGCCCACCGCGGCGGCCACCAGCAGCCACAGCACCACGAGTTTGTCCTCGCGCCGGTCGTACGCCAGTCCGGCGAGCCCGCGCGCCACACCCCGGAGCGCGATCGCGGCGGCCGCGCCCGCCAGCGCCCCCAGGGCCACCGCCGCCCGTTCGCGGCCCCGCTCGACGAGCTTCACGAGCCGGACCCGGACAGCAGGTACGGCAGTGCACCGAGCACGACGATCGCGGTGATCAGCGCGAGGATCCCGACGGTGAGCAGGAACGTCAGGAGGTGGGGGTGCGCGAGGGAGAACGGCAGCCGCAGGCCCGGATGGGCGGCCCGCAGGTCATCTGCCGTGCTCGGCCGGCCGGAAGACCGGACGTCGATGGCGATTCCCGCGGGCGCCGGCACCTTGTCCTGCAGATACCGCCAGTCCCCGTGCTCCAGACGCAGTTGCACCGGGGCCTCTCCCTCGGACCCGGACACCACGAGCAGCACGCTCTCCCCGACGAACCCGCGCACCCCGTGGGCCACGGCCGCCGCGGGGCGCACCGACGTGGACCGTCCCCGGCGGTCGGTGACGGTGAGTCTGCCGTCCGCGTACGTGATCCGCTGGTTGCGCGATCGCTGCCGGACGTAGCGGGCCGGCCAGACGATCGCCGCCGGCACCAGCAGGACGACGATGAGGACGCCGCCCAGCGCACCGATGCCGTCGCGGTCGGCCCCGAGGACCAGCTTGAGCGCCGCGCCCAGGAGGGCCGCGGCGGCCCCTGGAGCGGCGACGACGAGGCGCTGGTAGCGGGCAGTTCCCGTAGCGGTACGGGACGCAAAACCGTTGTGTGCGTGGCGTGTTCGGCCATCTCTCCCCCCTTCAGGGGGCATCAGGATGCCGAACCCAAACGTTTGGGTCAACGGTCGACCCAAACGTTTGGCTTGTTGTTCGCGCACGGCGACGCGCAAGGTGACGCGCGATGGACGCGCGGCCGTGTCGACGCCGTCATATCCTTTCCGGCACAGCCGTTCGACAGCGCGTGACGGGGAGATACGGGGATGTCGGGACAGGACGACTTCCAGCGGGAGTTCGATCTCCGCTGGGCGGACCGGGCCGAGCACAAGGAGCCGTCGGCGCGGGCCCGGATGCTGGCCGCCCGGTGGAAGCACGACCCGCCCGGACCGCAGCCCTTCCGCGCCGGCCCGGACGCGGCGGGACCGCGCCGGTCGTCGTGGGTGTCGACGACGATCGTGCTGGGCTGCGTCGCCGGGATCGTCCTGCTGCTGGGCTGGGCGCGGTTCCGGGCCCCGTACTGACCGGTTCCGGGCTCCCGTACCGAGCGGTCTCACCGGGGTCTCGCTCAGCCTTCTGACAGGGACCTTTTGCGGCTCCTGGGGCCGATCGGGACCGTTTCATTGCGGCGGCCAGGTGCACACTTGCAGTGGGACGAGTGCCTGACTGCGGGGTGATCAAAAATGCAGAGCCGCTTCCGGAGCGACCGGCGGCTGACCGTGCGGATGACGGTCACGATGTTCCTGCTCGGGCTGCTGTACGTGGCCTTCGTCGCCGCGCTGATCGCGCTGCTGAAGTCCTGGGTGCTGGTCGTCGTGATCGCGGCCGCGCTGCTCGCCGCCCAGTACTGGTTCTCGGACCGGATCGCGCTGTTCGCGATGCACGGGCGGGTCGTGGAGCGGGAGGAGTACCCGGAACTGCACGGCGTGATCGACCGGCTGTGCGCCATGGCGGACATGCCGAAACCGGTGGTCGCCGTCTCCGCCATGGATATGCCGAACGCGTTCGCGACCGGCCGCAACCCCGACAACGCCGTCGTCTGCGTGACGACCGGACTGCTGCGCCGGCTGGAGCCCGCCGAACTGGAGGGCGTGCTCGCGCACGAGCTGTCGCACGTCGCGCACAAGGACGTCGCCGTGATCACGATCGCGTCGTTCCTCGGCGTGATCGCCGGGCTGATGGTCCGGTTCGCCTTCTACTCGTCGATGTTCCGCGGGCGCAAGGACCAGAACACCGTCGTCGTGCTCGCGTCCGTGATGGCCGTGTCCGCGGCCGTGTACGCGATCAGCTTCCTGCTCATACGGGCCCTGTCGCGGTACCGGGAGCTGGCGGCGGACCGGGCGGCGGCCCTGCTGACCGGGCGGCCCTCGGCGCTGGCGTCGGCGCTGACCAAGGTCACCGGGGACATCGCGCGGATCCCGACCAGGGACCTGCGCACCGCCCAGGCCTTCAACGCCTTCTACTTCACCCCGGCCACCGGCCGGGAGCCCGGCATCGAGCGGTACTTCTCCACCCACCCGCCCCTGCAGCAGCGGCTCGACCAGCTCGGGCGGATCTCCGCCGAACTGGGCGAGGCCGCCACCCCCGGAAAGGCGTGAGCATGGGTCTGCTGGACATCATCCTCGGCCGTACGAAACCGGTCCCGCCGGACCTGGACCGGCTGTTCGGTCTGCCGTCGGCGGCCGTGACCCTCGAGGTCGCGGCCGGTTTCACGCCGACCGGCACCGGCGCGGTGTGCTTCGCCACGGTCGAGGGCGCGGCGTTCGAGCAGACGCACCGCGAGGTCGAGGAGCTGCTCGACGCGGACGCCGGCCGCCGGAGCTCCCCCGGCGCGAGCGGGGCCGGCAGCGCGGCAGGCTCCCCGGTGGCGCTGGTGCGCGACGAGTACGGCTACTCGTGGCTGGTCTCCCGCCGCTCCCCCGAGCAGCTGTCGGAGCTGGTCACCGACCTGCACGCGGTGAACACCACGCTGGAGTCCAACGGCTTCGGCCCGCAACTGCTGTGCTCCCTCGTCTCCTTCCGCGCCGACGACGACCGCCGACTGGCCCTGGTCTACCTCTACAAGCGCGGTACGTTCTATCCCTTCGCACCCCTGCCCGGCCCGGGTCAGCGGCGCGACAACGCGCTGGAGCTGCAGATGCGGGCGGCACTCGCCGACGACCTGCGGATGGAGCAGGACCTGGACCGCTGGTTCCCGGTGTGGGGCGCACCCGGACTGTGACGGCGGGCGGTTACCGGGGACGGTGACGGCTCACGGCTCACGGCTCGGGGGACGCTCGTACCACGCCTGCGGCGATCGCGGCGCACAGGGACGCGTGGTCGGCGGCCGTCTGGTCGGCGTAGCTCAGCGCGAAGTCGGCGACGGCCCGGTCGAAGGTGTCGGCGCCGCCGAGGTGGGCGGCGATGGCGGCGCGGTCGCCGGAGCGGGCGTGCGCCCGGGCCGGCACGGCGCCGCACAGCCGGGCGTAGGCCCGCAGGTCGCCCGGCCGCATCCCGGCGACGTCCGGCAGGACCGTCGCGTCGCGCAGTCGCCGCCAGCAGAAGGGGCGGCCCTGCGGTCCGCCGGTCCGGCCGGCCGGGGCGGTCATCGCGGGCACCGGCACGCCCCATGGCTGCCCATCACGCCTCCGGTCGAGTCGCTGTCCGTCGCCTCCTGTCGGCAGTGAGGGCGGGCGGGCGGCCGGACGCATGCCGGGTACGGCGTCCGGGTGACAGCCCGACGTCCCGGGCGGGCCCGGTCGTTGATGCTCCTATTGCTCGTCAAGCGCTCTGAGGCAGGAGGCGCAAGGTACTTTCGTTGCATGTCACTGACTCCCGACGACGAAGTCCGCAGC
>NZ_JBVIIE010000070.1:0-45921 GCF_055569945.1 Streptomyces sp. NPDC031340 | reverse complement strand
GGCGGTGGGGGAGGACGGGGGGGTGGGTGTCGGGATTTGCACCGGAACCACCAGCTGGGCATGCGGGAGGACCGGCCGCCCCCACCCCCCCCCCCCGGGCCCGCGCGGGGCCGGTAGGCTCCCCGCGCGGGCGCCGGCTTCACGCGTCGTCGACCGGGCCGGCGCCGAGGCGGACGTTGTCGATCGCCCAGAACCAGTTGTTCCCCGCGTTGCAGAGCCGGAAGTTCACCTTGACCGACGTCGCTCCGGACGGGACCGCGAAGGAGAGATCGACCAGCCGGTTCTGCTGGTCCTGGCCGCTGTTGGTGTTCCCCGAGGCCGCGCTGGAGTAGTGCAGCACGCGGGTCGCCTCGCCGGAGTCGAACTCGACCGTGACCTCGGCCTCCTGCGGGCTCTCCTGACGGTAGTGGGAGTCGAAGCCCAGGTGGAGGGTCGAGGTGCCCGGCGGGATGACGACCGCGGGAGTGGTCAGCGTCGAATCGAACCGTCCGCGGCTCGCCGGGCTGCCGGTGTCGTCCCAGTCGTCGGCGTCGGCGACCGCGACGATGCCGAGGCTCCGGCTGAAGCCCGGCCGGTCCTGCCCCGCCGGGAACCAGAACTGCTTGGAGAGGAAGGACCAGCCCTGCAGTTCCCTGGTGCCCTGCGGCATCGTCGGCGCATTGGTGACCGTCCAGCCCTCGGGCGCGGTCCGGGTCCAGCCCAGCAGGCCGGGACGGCTGAGGTCGACGGCCGGCGCCAGGGACGGGGCGACGGACTCGAAGTCCTCGGCGAGCAGGTAACCGGTCATGACGGGGCCCACCTGGGCGGTCAGGGACGCCGTCTGCTCCTTGGACCGCCCGCCCAGGCTCGCGGTGACGGTGGCCTTGACCGCGGCGGACGTACGGGCGGCCGCCACGGGCGCGACGACATCCCAGGTGAGCGTGACCGACGAGCGGGCCGGCACCGTGGCCGGCCCGGGGGCCGACGGGGTGGCGGTCCAGCCGTCCGGCAGGGCGAGCGTGCCCGCCAGGCCGGTGAGCGGGGCGCTGCCGGCATTGGTGACGGTCGCGGTCAGGGTGCGCGACCGACCCGGGGAGAGCACCGTGCCGTCGGTCTTCGGCGAAGCCGACGGACCGGTCAGGGCCAGGCTCATCGCGGCGGCGACCTGGGTGCGCACCCGCGCGTCGGCGATCTTCAGCAGACCGTCGCCGTCGGCGTGCGCGGCCACGATCAGGCTTCCGACGGTGGCGTCGGCGGCCGGTGTGACCGTGAAGCGGACGTCGGCGGACTTCCCGGCGGCCAGTGACCGCGGCGCGGATCCGGACCGCTCGACCGTCCAGCCGGAGGGGGCGAGCAGGGTGGCGGTGAGGCCGGCCAGCTCGGCCGTGCTCCGGTTCGTCAGGGTGACGACGACCTCGGCCGGGCTGCCCTGGGCGAGCGGGGTGTCCAGCGGCGGCAGCGGCTCGGGCAGGGTGATCGAAGCGGCCAGCGCCGGGAGCACGCCGGTGGCCGGGTCGGTGACGCCCCGCTTGCCGTCGGCCAGGCGGCCGGTCATCCGGCGCAGGAAGCCCGGGTCGCGCTTGTCGACCACGACGACGTCGTACCAGCCGTGGCGGGCGAGACGGACCGGCACGATCTGCTGCTGTCCGGGCGCGAGGGTGACGGTCCGTACGTGGTCACCGGCGTCGCGCGGGTAGACCGACTCGCCGACCAGGAGCGTCCGGGTCGTCGAGGAGGGGTTGGCACAGTGGACCATGACCTGGCCCGCTCCGGCCTGCTCGGTCAGGTACGCCTCGGCGCCGGTGCCGGTGCCGCGCAGTTCCCACGTCGACCAGCCGGGGCCGCGCACCTGGAGGTCGTAGCCGTCGGACCCGTGGGCGATCGTGTCCAGGGTGCTTCCGCCCGCGGCGACCGTCCAGGTCCGCGGCTCGCCGCCGTCGCCGGGGTACGCGGTGACCGTGGCGGCCGCGGTGCCGGTGTTGCCGAGCCGCAGCCGGACCCGGCCGTCGGCGACGTCGGCACGCAGCGACAGGCGGTACGGCAGGGGACGGGTGGGGCGGGTGCCCGCCTCCTGCTCCGGGAGCGCCTGCTTCTTCGGCGGAACGGGGTTCCACCGGCCGACCGGCGCCGGCACCGGGCCGGGCTGCTCCACGTCGGGCTGCGGGTGGGTGCGGTGGAAGTCGAAGACGGAGGTGAGGTCGGCGAAGACACTGCGGCGCCAGGCGCTGATGTTGGGCTCCCGGACCCCGGTCCAGCGCTCCATGAAGCGGATCACGGAGGTGTGGTCGAACGCCTCGGAGGAGACGAAGCCGCCCACCGTCCACGGCGAGACGATCGTCATCGGCACCCGCGGGCCGGGGCCGACCGGACGGCCGTCGAGCCAGTCGTCGTCGTTGCCGGAGTCGGGCTTGGGTGCGACCGGGGCGGGGACGTGGTCGAAGTAGCCGTCGTTCTCGTCGAAGTTGATGAACAGCACCGTCTTCGACCAGGTCTCGGGGTCGCTCGCGAGGGCGTCGAGCAGGTCGTAGACGAGGTTGGCGCTGCCGACCGGGGTGGAGGAGCCGGGGTGCTCGGAGAGCGCCGCCGTGGGTACCACCCAACTCACCCTCGGCAGGGTGCCGTTCTTGATGTCCGCGGTCAGCCGGGGGATCAGGGTGTCCGGCTCGGAGCGGTAGGCGCCGCGCAGGAAGAGGCGGCGCTCGGCCTCGGTCAGCGAGTCGACGCCCTGCTGGAACTGGGCGAGGGCCTCCTTTCGCTGCGCGGAGGTCTTGCCCCAGAGGCTGTCGTAGAACTGCTCGGTGGTGGAGTACTGCCCGCCGACCTTGGAAAGGATCTTCCGGCCGATCCGCTTCCACGGCCGGAAGTATTCGACCGCGTTGTCGGTGAAGTTGTCCCACTCCTGGTAGATCTGCCAGGAGACCCCGGCCGCCTCCAGGCGCTCGGGGTAGGTGGTCCAGTCGTATCCGGCGTGCGTGTAGGAGTAGGCGGCGTTGGTGACGGCCCTGGTCACGCCGTCCGGCTCGAAGCCCGTGGTGCCGGTCCACAGGTAGTTGCGGTTGGGGTTGGTCGAGCCGTACACGGAGCAGAAGTAGGAGTCGCAGATGGTGAACCGGTCGGCGAGTTCGTATTGCAGGGGGATGTCCCGCCGGTCGTAGAAGGCCATGGTGCTCTGGCCCTTGGCGGCGATCCAGTCGTCCCACCAGCCGTTCGCCCGTGCCTGGATGCCGTCCGGGAAGCCGTGCGGGAGCGAGCCCAGGTACTGGATGTCGCTCTCCGGGCGGCCGGCGTCGACCGCCGCCCGGCGGGCCGAGAAGGGCAGGACGTCGCCGCCGGCCCGCGGCTGCCTGAAGACGTCGGCGCCGTCGCGCAGGCGCAGGGGGGTGCGGTCGCCGAAGCCGCGCACGCCCTTGAGGGTGCCGAAGTAGTTGTCGAAGGAACGGTTCTCTTGCATCAGCACGATGACGTGCTCGATCGCGTTCATGCCGCCGCGCGGCATCGGCGCGGCCATGGCCTTGAGGAGCGAGGGAGGCAGGAGGGACAGCGCGGTGCCACCGGCGAGAGCACCGAGGATCCTGCGGCGGGAGGTGTCGGACATGGTGCGGAGGCTATGGCCCCGGCACGGCGGCGAAGAACCCTCCGCGGCAGGGCTTCGCCCACTGTTCACGCGGAGGCATCCGGCGTTCGTACAGGTCACACCGTCGGGTCCGGCGGGCGGTGCGCGGGACGGCGGTCCCCCGGCCGTGGTGGAGCGGCGGTGCGCGGGACGGCGTCCACCCGGCCGTGGTGGAGCGGCGGTGCGCGGGACGGCGTCCACCCGGCCGTGGTGGAGCGGCGGTGCGCGGGACGGCGTCCACCCGGCCCTGGCGGAGCCCCGCCGCCCGCCCGGCGCCCCGCGCGGCTGCGGGCGCGGGGCCGAGCGCTCGCCCCCCTTGGGGTGCCGGTGAGTTCCGGAGGCCGAGTGGCCCGCCGGGAACCGCGGCTAACGCCCCATCACGAGCCCGTCCTTCGCGGCGCCCCGGCTGAGCACCACGTCCCTGATCCGGTCCCGCACACCCTGCAGCCCGGCGCCCTGGGCGATCGCCCGGTTGAGGTCGACCACCCGCCCGGCGTCGACGTCGAACCACTGCGGCACGAACTCGGCCTTGGTCACCTCCCAGCGCCCGCCCGGCCGGGCCGGCGGGGCGAAGGTGAAGCGGGCGACGGACGACTGGTTGCCGCGCGGGTCGTGGACGCCCTGGTAGTTGACCATCTCACCGGCGATCTGGTCGCCCATGCCGTAGACCACCCAGGTGCCGTTGACCTTCTCGTACGCCTGCGGGATGTGGGCGTGGGTGCCGAGGATCAGGTCGATGTCGGGGCGGCCGCCGGTGCGGGCGGCGGTGAGCTGCTGGGCCAGGGTGAGCTGCTGCTGGTCGGGCTCGTCCTGCCACTCCGTGCCCCAGTGCACC
Organism: Streptomyces sp. NPDC031340; assembly: GCF_055569945.1. Classification (NCBI taxonomy): domain Bacteria; kingdom Bacillati; phylum Actinomycetota; class Actinomycetes; order Kitasatosporales; family Streptomycetaceae; genus Streptomyces; species Streptomyces sp. NPDC031340. The sequence goes on along the minus strand of NZ_JBVIIE010000070.1, from coordinate 41,494 downwards.
GACACCACGACCACGTCGGCGCCCGCCCGGCGGGCGGCCCGGGCGTCCGCGACGATCCGGTCGCCGTCGATCAGGTTGACCGCCCACGGCTCGCCCTGTGGCAGCGGGATGCCGTTGGTGTCGTAGGTGTACGAGAGGTGGGCCACCTTCGCCGTGCCCGCGTGCAGGACCGTGGCGGTGTGCGCCTCCTCCTCGGTGCGGGCCGAGCCGGCGTGCCGGACGCCCGCCAGGTCGAGGGCGTCGAGGGTGCGGCGGATGCCGTCGGCTCCGTCGTCGAGAGTGTGGTTGGAGGCGGTGGAGCAGCCGTCGTAGCCGGTGGCGGCGAGCGCCTGGGCGACCTCCGGCGGGGACTTGAAGGTGGGGTACCCGGTGTAGTCGCCGTTCGCGCCGTACACGGTCTCCATGTGACAGAGCGCCAGGTCGGCGCCGGAGACCACGGGTTTGATGCCGGCCAGCATCGGACGGAAGTCGTAGGCGCTGCCGCCGCCGTCGAAGCGGGCGCGCTCGATGATCGAGCTGTGCGGGAGGACGTCGCCGGAGGCGACGAGCGTGAATCCCTTGGTGACGGCGGACGGGGCCGGGCGTCCGGCCTTCACGGCCGGCGTGTGGTGCTGGGACTGACAGGCGGCGCCTGCCGCGAGCAAGGCCGTGAGGGCCAGGGCAACCTGTCGTCTGCGTGCAATCATCAGCTCACCCCACTGTGGTCATATTTACCCACGAATAGGTACGAAGCTGGCGGCCTTTCCAAACGGCCCGCGCCCCCCGATTAGCCCGTCCGGCGCGCGGACGGGGGCGCGAGTGGGGCGCGAGCGGGGGGCGGACGGCGGTGCGGACGGGGTGACCGAAACCGAACGGCCGGAGCGGAGGGGACCGTTCATCGAACCGTTCGTCGACGCGATCGACCGTCCGTCGCAGATCCCGGTACGGACCCTGTCCCGCGACCGCGCCCTGCGGTGCCATACGCGCATGACGGCCGTAACCACAATGACGAACGGGACGACCGCCGAGCACGAGATCGCCGCACTGCAGCGCGAGCACGGCCGGCCCCTCTTCGCCCTGCTGACGAGGCTCTGCGACGGCGACCGGCAGCGCGCCGAGGACCTGGTGCAGGAGACCCTCGTCCGCGCCTGGCAGCACCCCGAGGCGCTGCGCGCCGACGCCTTCGACTCCGTACGGCCCTGGCTGCTCACGGTGGCACGCCGACTGGCCATCGACGCGCGGCGGGCCCGGCAGGCGCGGCCCCCGGAGGTCGGCGACGCCATCCTGGAGAACGCCCGGGTGTGCGCGGATCACGCCGAACGGGCGGCGGCGGCCCTCGATGTGCGGGAAGCTGTGAAGACACTCACGCCGGAGCACCGTGAAGTCCTGGTGCTCGTGTACTTCCAGGGGGCGAGTGTGGCGGAAGCCGCCGAAACCCTCGGCATCCCGCCCGGTACCGTGAAGTCCCGCGCGTACTACGCGCTGCGCGCCCTGCGCAGGGTGCTTCCGGGATACGCGGCCGACCTGCACTGAAACCGAAGCCTGGGTCAAACCTCGGTAAAGCGCCTTGCTGAGGACCCCGGTTGAGTAATCGGCTGTCTTCATCCGTGTTCCGGACTGGGGGGCAACGGGTTCCGAGGGGAGCCCGCGGCCGGGCGACGCGCACGCACCGGAGGAAGGCAGGAAGGGATGCTGCACAGAGGGCACGAGGGCACGGACGGCACCGGCGACGGCGAACTCGCCGTCCCCATGGCCTGGCTGTACGCCGAGTACATCGCCGACGAGTTGTTGCGGACCGGCGATCTGATGCCGCCGACGTCCTTCGAGTTCCGCGCCGGACGCGACGCGCTCGCGCTGACCATCTTCCTCTCGGACACCGACCGCGAGCTCTGCGGCATCCGGGTGGTCTCCCAGCTGGAGACCTGGATGTCGCTGACGGCGTACGACCAGCCGTGGCAGGACTGGGTGCGCGAGGGCATGGCCCGGCTCGCCGCCGAGGCGGCCGAGCCCGGCGGCCCGGCAGCCGACCTGGAGCTGGCGGAGGCGGCCTGGCGCTGGCTGGAGGAGACCGAGCTGCTCGCGCCCGACCTGAACGCGGTCCCGGGCGGCGCCGCGGGGGCGGGCGAGGACGAGGGCCCGAAGGTGTGGACGAAGGCGTGGCAGCTCGGGCTGCCCCTCGGCCACCTCGCCATCCACCTTTTCTAGTTTTCTAGAATTTTTCCGCCCGGGACCAATCCGCGGGCCGGACCGCTCCGAATACCGGGGTTCAGCGATTCCGCGTGTGGCTTGAGTGATTCGGCGGTCTGGTCCGTACCGATGGGAGCAAGGAGTAACCCCACCCGCACCCAAAGGCACGAGGATTCGGCATGAGGTCCCTGGAGAGGCATCGCGACGTCGCCGCGTACGCGCTCGGCGTGCTGGACGAGGCGGATGCCTTCCGCTTCGAGGACCACCTCATGGAGTGCGCGCGCTGCGCGGCTCACGTGACCGAGTTCGGGCCCGCCACACGGCAGTTGATGCTGTACCGGCGGGCGACCCCGCGTTTCGTGCACCCCATGGCCCAGCCCGGTCCCCAGCTGCTGAACCGGCTGCTCGGCGCGGTGGCGGCCCGTCGCCGGGCCACCCGCCGGCGCCTGCTGTACGCCGTCGCCGCCTCGGTGGTCGCCGCGGTGGCCGGTCCCGCCATCGCGATGGTCGCGGGCGGCGACGACGGCGGCCAGGTGCGGATCGCGGCGACCGACCAGCGGTCGGGGGTCTGGGCGCAGGTGACGATCGCGGACGAGGCGTACGGCACCGAGATGGAACTCCAGGTGAAGGACGGCGCGGGCCCGCACTCCTGCCGCCTCGTCGTCATCGCCCGCGACGGCTCCGAGCAGACGGTGACGACCTGGACGGTCCCCGCCCACGACGCCCGCCCGAACACCGTGCAGGGCAGCTCGCCGCTGCGCAGCGACGACATCGCCCGCTACGAGGTACGCACGGCCGAGGGCGAGCACCTGGTGACGCTCGAACCGCAGTAGGCCGGCCCCGGGCACACCGGCCGCGTCGGATGAGCGCGGCCGGTGACTGCCCCCGCGCTCAGTCCGTCGCGGCTACTTCAGCAGCCTCGACATCCTCCGGTCCGCCAGTGGTCTGCCGCCCGTCTGGCAGGTGGGGCAGTACTGGAGGGAGGAGTCGCTGAAGGAGACCTCGCGGACGGTGTCGCCACAGACCGGGCAGGGCTCGCCGGTGCGGCCGTGGACGCGCAGGCCGCCCTTCTTCTCCGCCTTCAGGCGGCCGGCCGCCACACCGCGGGAGCGCTCGACCGCCTCGCTGAGGGTGGTGCGCAGCGCCCGGTACAGCCGCGCGGTCTCCTCGGGGGTGAGCGAAGCCGCCACCTTGTACGGCGACATCCCCGCGGCGTGCAGGATCTCGTCGCTGTAGGCGTTGCCGACGCCGGCGATGAGGCTCTGGTCGCGCAGGGCGCCCTTGAGCCTGCGCCGTTCGGATGCCAGCAGGGCCGCGAACGCCGTCTCGTCGAAGTCTGCCGCCAGCGGGTCCGGGCCCAGGCGCGCGATGCCCGGAACCTCCCGCGGGTCGCGGACGACATAGACCGCCAGGCGCTTCTGGGTGCCCGCCTCGGTGAGATCGAAGCCCTCCCCGGTCTCCAGCGCCACCCGCATCGCGAGCGGCCCCTTGCCCGGGCGCGGCGCCCCGTCGGGGAGTCGGTCCCTCCACTGCAGCCAGCCCGCCCGGGCCAGGTGGGTGACGAAGTGCGGTCCGCCGTCGGTCTCCAGGGCGAGGAACTTGCCGTACCGGCGCACGGCCGTCACCTCACGGCCCTCGACGGCGGCGAGCGGAGGGTCGTACGTCTTCAGGACGCTGACGGCGACCGGCAGCACCCGGACGATCAGGCGACCGGACAGCTGCTGGGCCAGGAAGTCCTTGAGCGCTTCGACCTCGGGAAGTTCCGGCATACATCCAGCGTGCCACCCAGCCCCCAGCCCGCCAGGCGACTCCCCCCGGCCACCGGGCGCCTCCCACCGCGCCGCCGGTGAATCCAGCCACGCCACCAGGCGGCCCCGACCGCAGCACCGCGGACATCCGGCCGCGACCCGCATCCAGCCCCCTCCAGCCGCGCCGACAACGGCTCCAGCCGCAGCACTGGCGGCTCCGACTACGACCTCGGGCGCATCCGACCGGGACACCGAGCAGGTCCGCCCGCGCACCGGGCGGGTCAGCCGCGACGCCGGCGGATCCGGTCGGGCCACCAGACGGGTCCGGCTGGGGCGCCGAGGGAATCCGGGCCACGGCACCGCGCGAAACCGGCCGGGACGCCGGGCGGGCCGCGCCGCCGGGACGCCGATCGAGCCTGGCCGCGGCACCGCGCCGAACCGGCCGGGACGCCGAGGAGGTCCGCCCGCGCACCCCGCCGGGTCCGGCCGCAGCACCGGGCGGGCCCAAGCCGGCCGGGCGGGCACGGCCGGGACGCCGGGCGGGTCCGGGCCCGGCCGGGGGCCGTGGTGGATTCGCCGGGGCGGCGGGTGGGTTCAGGTGTGGTTGCGGACCGCGAACTCGCACCACACGCACTTGCCGCCGCCCCGCGCCTCCACTCCCCACGCGTCGGCGAGCAGGTCGACCAGGAGCAGGCCCCGCCCGGAGACGCCAGACTCGCCCGCGTCCCGGCGGCGCGGCAGGGCGCTGGAGGAGTCCTCGACCTCGACGCGCAGGCGGCGCCCGCTGCCGGTGAAGACCCGCAGGGTGACGACCGCGGAGCCCTCGGTGTGCATGAGGACGTTGGTGATCAGTTCGTCGCCGACCAGTTCGATCTCGTCGGCGCGGTCCCGGCCGCCCCAGTCCCGCACCGCCGCCCGGATCATGCGCCGCGCCCCGGTGAGGGCCCCGGGGTCGCCGGGCGTCACGTACTGCTGGAAACGGCCGCCCGACTGCGGGGTCTCCAGGCCGCGGCGGCGCAGCAGGAGCAGGGCCACGTCGTCGTCACCGCTGCGTTCCTCGGCCGCGTCGATCAGGCGGTCCGCGAGGTCCCGTACGTCGTCGGGGCCGCCGCCGACGAGGGAGACGAGCATCCGCATGCCGTCGTCGAGATCCGTGCCCGGCTGTTCGACCAGGCCGTCGGTGCACAGCACGAGGGTGGTGCCGGGATCCAGTTCCAGCGTGCCGACGGGGTACGTGAGGCTGTGGAACTCGGCGGACAGGCCGAGCGGCAGGCCCCCGTCGACGTAGACCCGGCGGCAGCCGCCGTCGGCGTAGCGGATCAGCGGGTCGATGTGGCCGGCCCGCACCACCTGCACGACTCCGGTCGACAGGTCGGCCTCCGCGTACAGGCAGGTCGCGAAGCGGTCGGTGTCCAGTTCGTGGAGGAAGACGGAGGCGCGGGCCATCACGGTGGCCGGGGTGTGCCCCTCGGCGGCGTACGCGCGCAGCACGATCCGCAGCTGACCCATCACGGCGGCCGCATGCGTGTCGTGGCCCTGGACGTCGCCGATGACGGCGCCGACCCGGCCTCCCCCGGAAGGGGTGCCGCCGGGCAGCGGAATCAGGTCGTACCAGTCGCCGCCGATGTCCCGGCCCAGCGCGGCCGACCGGTAGCGCACGGCCACGTCGGCGCCGCGCACGCTGGGAATGGTGCGCGGCAGCATCGCCTGCTGCAGTCCGGTCGCGAGATCCTTCTCCTGCTCGTAGAACATGGCCCGCTGCAGGCTCTGCGCGATGCTGCTGCCGAGGGCGAGCAGGACCTTGCGGTCCTCGGTCGAGAAGCCGCTCCGGCCGCTGTAGAGCACGCCCATGACGCCGATCGGGCGGGCCCGGACGATCAGCGGGAGGTAGGCGGCGGCGGTGACGTCCAGGCCGGTGACCCGGTGCCAGAGGATCGGGTAGCGCTCGGCGAACTCCTCCGGCGACTCGATGAACCGGGGGGTGAGGGTGCGCACCACCTCACTCGTCGGGCAGTGCTCGTCGAGACGGGTGACGCGGGCCTCGGGGACGGCGCTCTCCGCGGGGCCCTCGGCGATCAGCCGGATGCGGTCCGCCTCCACCAGTCCCATCACCAGACCTACGGCGCCGAGATGGGTGAGGCCGTGGGTGTCCTTGACGACGTCGATGACGTCCTGGACCGTGCGGGCGTGGGCGAGGGCGGCCGTGGTGAGCTGGACGACGTTGGTCTGCTCGCGCCGGGCCCCGTCGCGGGCGGCCTGCTCGCGGCGCGCCTCGCTGTCGGCGAGCTCCTCGGTGGCGTCGCGGACGATGCCGACGATCCGGCGCGGGCGGCCCGTCCCGTCGCGCCGGATGTAGCCCTGGGTGTGCGTCCAGCGCAGGCTGCCGTCGCGGCGGCGGATGCGGAAGTAGGCGCCGTAGTTCTCGCTGCCGTCCTTCATGGACTGGGCGACCAGGGCGTCGAGCCGGTAGGCCTCGACCGGCGGGACCCGGACGGAGAGGCTCTCGGGGTGGTCGTCGAATTCGTCGGGGCGCAGGTCGAAGACCTCGTGGGCCTGGGCGTCCATGTGGAACAGACCGGTGTCCAGGTCCCAGTCGAAGCCGCCCATGCGGTTGAGCGCCAGGATCGGATCCGGATGAGCGGGCCAGTCGTCCGGCAGGGAAAGGGCGCTCGCTCCCCGATCAGCCATGAGGCCACTTTGCCAGGATTTACCCGCTTATTCGACCCTTGTGGAGGATTGCGCCACCGTCGCCCTCCACGCCCGCCCCGCTCGCCGGGTTACGCGGCCACGTCCCGGTCACACGGAGAGTGACAGCGGGTCCGGGCGGGACGATGGAGTGAGGAGCGCACGGCCGTGGACTGGTTCACCGCACCCGACTACTGGCTGAGTCGGCTGGTCTTCCAGCGGGCTCTGGCCGGCGTGTACCTGGTGGCGTTCCTGACGGCGGCGCTGCAGTTCCGGGCGCTGCTCGGCGAGCGCGGCATGCTGCCGGTGCCCCGCTTCGTCGCGCGGGTGCCCTTCAAACGGGCGCCGAGCGTCTTCCACCTGCACTACTCCGACGGGTTCTTCGCCGCCTGCGCCTGGGCGGGGTGCGCGGTCTCCGCGGCGCTGGCCGCCGGGCTGGACTCGCTGTTGCCGCTGTGGGCGGGGATGCTGCTGTGGCTGGTGCCCTGGGCGCTGTACCTGTCGATCGTGAACGTCGGCCAGACCTGGTACGCGTTCGGCTGGGAGTCGCTGCTGCTGGAGGTCGGCTTCGTCGCCGTACTGCTGGGCAACGACGAGGTGGCCCCGCCGGTCGTGGTGCTGTTCCTGCTGCGGTGGATCCTGTTCCGCGTCGAGTTCGGCGCGGGTCTGATCAAGATGCGCGGCGACGAGTGCTGGCGGAGGCTGACCTGCCTGGACCACCACCACGAGACCCAGCCGATGCCCGGCCCGCTGAGCTGGTTCTTCCACCACCTGCCCAGGCCCCTGCACCGCGTCGAGGTGGCCGCCAACCACGTCACCCAACTCGTCGTGCCCTTCCTGCTGTTCACCCCGCAGCCGGTCGCCGCGGCCGCGGCCGCGCTGATGATCGTCACCCAGCTGTGGCTGGTGCTGTCGGGCAACTTCTCCTGGCTGAACTGGATCACCATCGTGATAGCCCTGCCCGCGGTGCGGTTCCCGGCGCACGCGCCGTCCGTGCCCGGCGCCCCGCTGTGGTACGAGGTCGTGGTCCTCGCGGTCGCCGCGCTGCTGCTCGGCCTGAGTCACCGCCCGGTCCGCAACATGCTCTCCCGCCGCCAGGTCATGAACCGGTCCTTCGATCCGCTCCACCTGGTCAACACCTACGGGGCGTTCGGCAGCGTGAGCCGGGTCCGCCACGAGGTGGTGATCGAGGGCACCGCCGACGACGTGCCGCGCGAGGACTCGGACTGGCGGGAGTACGAGTTCCGGGGCAAGCCGGGCGATCCCCGGCGCTGGCCGCGCCAGTTCGCCCCGTACCACCTGCGGCTGGACTGGCTGATGTGGTTCGCCGCGCTCTCCCCGGGGTACGCCGGCCCGTGGTTCGGCACCCTGGTGGAACGGCTGCTGGAGAACGACCGCGTCACCCTGCGGCTGCTGCGCCGCTCCCCGTTCCCCCCGGACCGGCCGCCCCGGTTCGTCCGCGCCCGCCTCTTCCGCTACGAGTACACGAGCTGGCGCGAGTTGCGGGAGACGGGCGCGTGCTGGCGGCGGACGTACGTGCGGGAGTACCTGCCGCCGACGCGGCTGGCGGGAGCGGCACCGAGATCCTGAACTCCGCTGTGAAGGTGGCGGGTTGCGACCATCACGGTCGACAACACCCACGAGGTCGCGCAGCGCGTCGCCCCCGAGAGCCGGATCGTCTACGTCGACAACGCCCCCCCTGGTCCCGGTGCACGCGCAAGCTCCGCTCACCAGCACGCCGGAGGGCGCCTGCGCCGCGGAGGGGAGCCCGCTGGGCGGGCCGTCCCTCCGCCGCCCCTCCCCCGCCCGCTTCGTCCGAACGCGGCGGCGCCCGACCGCGGCGGCGCCAAGGCGCCGTTCGGTCACAGCCGGAACAGCGCCCACACCACCTTGCCGCCGCCGTTCCGTGGGCTCCACCCCCACCTGTCACTCAGGGCCGAGATGACCTGAAGGCCGCGCCCCGACTCGGCGAACTCGTCCGGTTCGGTCAGCACGGGGACCCGGTCGCTGTCGTCGGTGACGCCGCACACGGCGAGGGACAGGCGGTCCCACAGGGCGATCCACAGCAGCGGTTGCGGGGCGGTGTCGCGGCCGGACGGCCGGCCGTAGCGGAGGGCGTTGCTGACCAGTTCCGACACCGTGACCGTGACGTCGTCGAGGCGGTCCGCCGACGCGCCGCGTTCGAGCGCGGACCGCGTGAAGTCCCGCGCGACGTGCGCGGACCGGGGCACGGGCGGCACCAGGAGCACCGAACACCGCGTGGGGACAACGGCCTTGCCGGGCGCGACGGAGAGCGGAAGCGGCTCCCCGGGCGCCGGGCGTCCCATGTCGTCGACGGCGTGGCACAGCCATTGCCAGGTCGCCTCGATCCGCAGCGAGTCTGCCGGTCGTACGACTTGCTCAGCGGACATCGCAACCCCTGGAACCGTGCGAGGAGATCTACGGAAGGCGTCTACTTCCGTGCGAAGTATCGTGCTCCGTCCGGCAGTTCGAATGCAAGTGCATCGGCAATTACCTCTGCAATTGCAGATGATCTTGCGAGCGTCATCGCCGTGGCGCTATCGTCCCGCACGACCGCACTTGCATGCAATTGACGATGCAATTGCATGCGATCTGGGTCCACCGCCTGCGACTTCGTCCCGAAGAGGCTTGATGCACCACATGAGCAACGGCATGCCGGCGACCCTGCTGAGAGGAGTGGTCTGGCGCAAGAGCCGGCACAGCAACCCCGAGGGCAACTGCGTCGAGCTGGCCGCACTCCCCGACGGCGGCGTCGCCATGCGCAACTCCCGCCACCCCGAGGGTCCCGCGCTCGTCTACACCGGCGCCGAGATCTCCGCCTTCGTCCGCGGTGTCAAGGACGGCGAGTTCGACGGCCTGCTCCCGGCCGCCGACCGGCTGCTCCCCGGCCGCTGACCGGCTGCTCCCCGGCCGCTGACCGGCCGCCGACCGGCTGCTCCAGCCCGGCCGTTCACTCCCCGCAGCCGTACGGCCTCAGGGTGCTACCCTGCTTGGTCGAGTCCCGGACCATGCAGACGCCGGCCGGTGCGGCGGCCGAGGGGATAGACATGACTGCAGCTCAGCCGGTAACCGTTCCCTCCGGCCAGGAAGTCCTGAGCCTTCGGCGGGGCGGCCCGACCGTTCAGCGCGTCGTGCTGGGCACCCGCCTGCGCCGGCTGCGCGAATCCCTCGGCATCAGCCGGGACGCGGCCGCTTCGGCGATACGCGCCTCGGACGCCAAGCTGTGCCGCATGGAGCTGGGCCGGGTCGGCTTCAAGTCGCGTGACGTTGACGACCTGTTGACCCTGTACGGCGTCCACGGCCCGGAGGAGCGGCAGGAGTTCCTCGATTCGGCGCGCCGCGCCAACCAACCCGGCTGGTGGCGCGCGTACGGCGACGCCTGTCCGAGCTGGTTCGAGCAGCACCTGGGCCTGGAGGAGGCCGCCTCCCTCATCCGGACCTACGAAGTCCAGTTCGTGCCGGGCCTGTTGCAGACCCGCGAGTACGCCGAGGCCGTCGTCCGGCTCGGCCCCCGCGCCGCCGACCCGGACGCCGTCGAGCGCCGCGTCGCGCTCCGCGTGAGCCGGCAGGAAGTGCTCACCCGCCCCGGCGCGCCACGGCTGTGGGTGGTGGTGGACGAGGCGGCACTGCGCCGGCCGCTCGGCGGGACCGGGGTGATGCGCGCCCAGCTGGAACGCCTGATCGAGGCCGCCGCGCTGCCGAACGTCACCCTGCAGGTGCTGCCCTTCCAGGTCGGCGGCCACGCGGCGGCCGGCGGGCCGGTCACCGTACTGCGCTTCCCGGTCCCCGACCTGCCCGACATCGTCTACCTCGAGCAGCTCTCCAGCGCCCTCTACCTGGACAAGCCGGAGGAGGTCGACCACTACCTCGCGGTCATGGACCGGCTGAGCACGGTGGCGTCCCCGGCCGCCGAGTCGGTGGCCTTCCTGGAACGCATCATGAGGGAGATGTGACCCCGCGACCTGCGGCATGACTCTCGACGCGGAGGCCGCGGCGGTGCAGAGTGCTGTGCGTACTCACGAGTAATGCACGCACCGCACCCCGAGGAGTTCCCGTGACCAGCTGGGCCGGGCGGACCGCCGCCGAGATCGCCGCCGCCGTACGCGAGAAGCGGGCCACCCCCAGGGATGTGGTGGCCGAGCACCTGGCCCGGATCGAGCGGCTCGACGGCCGCGTCGGGGCGTTCCGCGTGGTGCGGGCCGAGGCGGCGCTCGCCGAGGCGGACGAGGTCGCCGCGCGCGGTGATCTCGGCGAGCTGCCGCTGGCGGGCGTGCCGGTGGCGGTCAAGGACAACCTCGCCGTGCGCGGCGAGTCCAACCGCGTCGGCTCCGCCGCGACCCCGGACACACCCGCCGCCGAGGACCACGTCACGGTGGCCCGGCTGCGGGCGGCCGGCGCGGTCGTCGTGGGGCTGACGAACGTGCCGGAACTGTGCGTCTTCGGCACCACGGAGGGCGTCCACGGGACCGCCCGCAACCCCTGGGACCTGTCCCGCACGGCAGGCGGCTCCTCCGGCGGCAGCGCCGCGGCGGTCGCCGCCGGGATGGTGCCCATCGCCCTCGGCAACGACGGCATGGGGTCCCTGCGCATACCGGCCGCCAACTGCGGCCTGGTCACCATCAAGCCCGGACACGGCGTCGTGCCCGCGGGCGTCAGCGACGGCGACTGGTTCGGCATGTCCGAGAACGGCCCGCTGGCAACCACGGTCGAGGACGTCCGCCTGATGTTCGCGGTCCTCGCCGGCGCCGAGGAGACGCCGGCGGCCACGCCGGGCGTGCGCAGGATCGCCGTCTCGCTGCGCTCCCCGCTGGCCGGCATCGTGATCACCAAGCCGTACGCGACCGCGGCCCGTGAGGCGGCCGGCGTGCTGATGAAGGCCGGCCACCAGGTGCGGCGCGCCGACCCGCCCTACCCGCTGTCGCTGAGCACGACGTCGCTGGCCCACTGGACGGCCGGCACCGCGGTGGACGCGCAGGGCCTCGACCGGCGTCTGCTGGCCAGGCGCACCCGGGTGCACGCGGCCGTCGGCCGCCGCTTCCTGAAAGGCGTCCGCACCGGCGACAGCCGGGACCGGCTGCGCCGCCGTCTGGAGCCGTTCTTCGCCGAGCACGACGTGCTGCTCACGCCCGCGCTCGCCCGGCGCTCCCCCAGGTCGGTCGCCTGGCACGAACGGGGCTGGCTGCCCAACCTGCTGGCCAACACCAACTACTCGCCGCTGACCCCTCCGTGGAACCTCACCGGCTGGCCGGCGATGGCGGTCCCCTTCGGCACGCTCCCCTCGGGCGCCCCCTGCGCCGTGCAGCTGGTGGGCCTGCCGGGCACGGAGGCGGATCTGCTGGCGCTGGCGGAGCAGTTGGAGAGGCTGCACCCGTGGCAGCGCACGGCGCCCCTGGCCCGGGAGGACGAGCCCGCCGCGGCCGGGTGAGACGGCCGGTCCCGCGGGCCGGGGGAGGCGGTCGGAAAGGGGTGGCCGGCCGCGAGTACGCCGTGCTTGCATGGCCGCATGATGTCCACCGACCGTCTGTTCGCCTTCGCGGCGCTGGCGCTGCTGTTGATCGTGGTTCCCGGGCCGAGCGTGCTGTTCGTGATCGGCCGGGCGCTGGCGCAGGGTCGCCGCGCCGCGCTGACCACGGTCGTCGGCAACACGCTCGGCGCCTGTCTGCTCGTGGTGGCCGTGGCCGTCGGCATCGGGTCCGTGGTGGAACGCTCGGTGCTGGTCTTCACGGCGCTGAAGCTGGCCGGCGCGGCCTACCTGGTGTATCTCGGCGCCAAGGCGTGGCGGCACCGCGGCTCGCTACGGGCCGCGTTCGCCCGTGACGGGGACGGGCCGGTGGCTCACGGCGGACTGCGCACGTTCTGGGAGGGGTTCGCGGTCGGCGTGACCAACCCGAAGACCATCGTGTTCTTCGCGGCCGTGCTCCCGCAGTTCGTCGACCCTGCGAGGGGTCACGTCGCCCTGCAGATGCTGCTGCTCGGGCTGGTGTTCAACGCCATCGCGCTCGCCTCGGACAGCGTCTGGGGCCTGGCCGCGGCCACCGCCCGCGACTGGTTCGCCCGTTCCCCGGACCGGCTGTCCCTGGTCGGGGGACTGGGCGGCCTCACCATGATCGGCCTGGGCGTGACCGTCGCCGTGACGGGCCGCAAGGACTGACTCCTGAGTCGTGCCCGGGCGTCCGCGGCGGCTTTCCGATCCGCAGGGGCGTGAGTCGGGCACGCCCGTGCGGTCGGCGATCGCGAGGGTCCCGCCGGAGTCAGTCGACGCTGGGCAGGATGTGGGGCTCGGCGAGGTCGTCCTCGTAGCCCGCCAGGCGGATCGGGGCGGACCGGGCCCACACGTCGAGGCTGCCGAGCTCTCCGGGCCGGCGGCCCGCACGCTCCGAGCGTTCCTTGGGACGTTGATCGCGATTCGTCTTCTCCGGTGTCACCGCGCACTCCTTATGTGTCGGGTCACCCTCGGGGCGGGCCGGCCGTCTGCGGTCCGGCGCTGGACGCCCATTCGGGTTCGTTGGGAAAGCCGTTCGGACGCGGTGGCGCCGGTCTTTCGTGGGAGAGCGGGCCGTTGTCGACCCGCTTGCCCGGGGACGGACGTGGGTGTGGATGGGACCCGATGGTTAGGCCCGTCAGGACCAGATTAACCAAATGAGCAGGCGTCTGCTCGATGGGGCCAAAAACTTGACGTTACTGTCTTGATTCGTCCAGGTTCATCCGGCGTTTCATCACTGGTTGCGCGTACCTCTCCGCCGCCGGCGCGCCGTCCGTCCGGTCGCCCGGCAGTTCAGGCCCCGTTGGCCGGATCGCAAGCCGGCCATGGTCTGCTGACGGGCGGCAACGGCTTGCCCGGCGGGAGGACCGACGCATGGAGCCGCGGAGTGTCGAAGAGCTGATGGATCTGCTGTACGCCTGCCACGGCGACGTACGCCAGCACGCGCTGCGGACCGCCGCGCTGCTGCGCCGCAGCCGGCCCGCCGACAAGGAGCTCCAGCTGGCCGGCCTGCTCGGCGCGGTCACGCTGCCGTGGCCCGGCGACTCGTCCGCCCGCGCGGGCTGCGCGGCCGACGCGGTGCGCTCCCTGCTCGGCGAGCGGGTGGCCCGTCTCGTGCGCGGCCGGCACCACCCTGAGGCCTGGTCCGACGACGATCTGCTGCTCCTGCGCCAGGCGCACGAGGATGCCCGTGGTGCGGTGTTCGACGCGGGCGTCCTGGAGGACTGGCGCACGGTCCTGGAACTCGTCGCCGCACGCGACTCCCGCTTGAGCGCGGCCGATTGACGCCCGGTCAGAGCGGTGCGACCGGGACGCCCGGCCACCGCCTCGCCCTCGGCGGTGGCGCCGCCCGGCTCAGGGGAACAGCGCGATCCCCACGAGGATCACGAGAACGATGACCGCGACCAGCGCGGCCGTGGCCCACGGGCCGCGGTGCCTGATCGGGCGGGCCGGCCCGCCGCCGCGCGGCCGGTCCTCCGGCAGCACGGGGTGCTCGGGCCGGTCGCTGGCGTAGAACTCCTCGTCCGTCGGGTAGCGGTTGCGCGGGTCGGCGTACGCCCGCGGATCGATTTCATTGGGACTGGCCATGACTCACTCCTGGCGGGGAGGTTGCGCAGGCCGGGTTCCCGCCGGGCGCCGGAGCCACACGTCGGGTTGGCGGATCACCACTTCCCGGGCGCGTAGTCCTTCAGGAAGACGCCGTACAGGTCCTCGCCCTGCTCGCCGCGCACAATCGGATCGTAGACCCGCGCCGCGCCGTCGACCAGGTCCAGCGGGGCGTGGAAGCCCGCCTCCGCCAGGCGGACCTTGTCCGGGTGCGGGCGCTCGTCGGTGATCCAGCCGGTGTCGACGGCCGTCATCAGGATGCCGTCCTTCTCGAACATCTCCTGGGCGCTGGTGCGGGTGAGCATGTTGAGGGCGGCCTTGGCCATGTTGGTGTGCGGGTGGCCGGCGCCCTTGTAGCCGCGGTTGAAGACGCCCTCCATGGCGGAGACGTTCACGATGTACGTCCGCCGGGACGCGGCGGCCGCCATCGCCGGGCGCAGACGGCTGATCAGGATGAACGGCGCCGTCGAGTTGCACAGCTGCACCTCCAGCAGCTCGACCGGCGTCACCTCCTCCACCGTCTGTATCCAGCTGTTGGTGTCGTGCAGGTCGGGGACGAGTCCGCCCGCGTCGATGGCCGTGCCCGCGGCGATCCGCTCCAGGGACGCCGAGCCGGACACCAGGGCCAGGTCGGTGACGTCCTGCGCGGTCAGCGCGCCGCCGCCCGCGACCGGCAGCGCGGCCACGGCGCCGGAGCCGAAGGTGCCGATCACCTCGGCGGCGGGCAGCTCGCCCGCCGGCAGCGGGGCGGACTCGGCGGCGAGCAGCTCGCTGTAGGCCTGCGGGGAACGCCGTACCGTCTGGGCCGCGTTGTTGATCAGGATGTCCAGCGGGCCCTCGGCGGCGACGGAGTCGGCCAGCGCGACGACCTGGGCAGGGTCGCGCAGGTCGATGCCGACGATCTTCAGGCGGTGGATCCACTCGTCGCTGTCGGGCTGCGCCTTGAAGCGGCGGACGGCGTCGTTCGGGAAGCGCGTGGTGATGGTGGTGTGCGCGCCGTCGCGCAGCAGCCGCAGCGCGATGTACATGCCGATCTTGGCCCGGCCGCCGGTGAGCAGCGCGCGCTTGCCGGTGAGGTCGGCGCGGGCGTCGCGGCGGGCCCGGTTCTCGGCGGCGCACTTCTGGCAGAGCTGGTGGTAGAAGTAGTCGACCTCGACGTAGCGCGCCTTGCAGGTGTAGCAGGAGCGGGGGCGCTGGAGCACCCCCGCGATCCGGCCCTCCTCGGTGCTCGACGACGGCAGGATGCCCTCGGTCTCGTCGTCGATGCGCTGGGCCGAGCCGGTGGCCGTGGCCTCCGTGACCGCCTTGTCGTGGGCGGTCTTGGCGGCCCGGCGCTCCTGGCGGCGACGCTGCTTGACCGTGCGGTAGATACCGGCGGTGGCCCGGCGCACGGCGATCGCGTCGGGGTGGTCGACGTCCAGCTCGTCGAGCTCCTCCAGCACGCTGAGGCAGACCGCCAGCCGCTCCGGGTCGATACCGGGCCCGTACACGGCCTCTTCCATGGTCGCCGAGCCGTCCTCTGTCACCGTCATCGCGCTGCCGTTCCCTGCTTCACCCGCGCAGCGCTCCGACCGCGCCCGCCTCCGAACGGAGGATTTTACTTCAGCGCCGGGCCATTCCTCCAAACCGGTGACGATCAGGGGCAGCAGGCGTCGATCAGGCTTGCCACCTCGTCGGACACGGCCGCGGCCAGGCGGTCCAGGTCCCAGACCGCCTCGGCGTCCGCGACGAGCCCGTAGTGGACGTGTCCGCGGTACGTCGAGATGGCGACCGCCAGCGACTGGCCGCGGGCGAGCGGGGCGTAGGGGTAGACCTCGGTGACCGGGTTGCCGCCGAGTTTCAGGCCGAGGCTGGGCAGCGGCACGCTGGTGACGAGGATGTCGAACCAGAGCCGGGCGGCCTGGCCCATCAGCGGTCCGCCGAGCCGGTGGCCGAGTGCGGGGACGTGGTCGGCGAGCAGCGCGACGGCGCCCGCGCCCCGGTGGGGACCGGCGTCCTTGTTGCGGTCCATGGCCGCGCGGACCGCGCCGAGCCGGGCGAGCGGGTCGGGGTCGCCGACGGGGAGCCGTATCAGGTACCCGGAGAGCCGGTTGCCCTGTGGGTGCGCGGTGCGCGGGCGGCGCCTGGAGACGGGGATCAGGGCACGCGGCGCGACGCCCTCGCTGCCGTCGCCGCGCTCGTCCAGCCAGCGCCGCAGAGCGCCCGCGACGACGGCGATCAGGACGTCGTTGACGGTGCCGCCGACGGACTTGCGCACCTGGTGCACGTCGTCGAGGTCGATGCGCACGCCGGCCGTGCGGCGGGTGCCGGTCGGCCGTGCGGTGAACGCCGACGACGACTGCGTGGCCAGCGACGACAGGGCGACCGAGGCGCCGATGTCGAGGGCGCGGCCCGCGTCGGACAGGGCGTCGCGCACCATGCCGGGCAGTCCGCGCACGTCGGGCAGCAGACGGCGGCCGGGCTCCTCCGGGCGGGGCCGGGGCGCCGGGAGGTCCATCGGGTCCAGGACGGCGGCGGCGAGCGTCAGTGCCCGCAGGCCGTCGGCGAGGGCGTGGTGGAACTTGAACAGGACCGCGAAGGAGACGCCGTCCTGCCCCGGCAGCACGTGCGCCTCCCACGGCGGCCGGCCGCGCACCAGCGGACGCTCCATGAGCCGGCCCGCCACCGCCTGGAAGTCGGCGGTGGGGGCGTGCAGCCGGACGTGGTTCAGCGGGTCGAAGCCGGGATCGGGCTCACGGGCGGCGCCGCCGAAGGAGAACGGCTGCCAGACGTCCCGGATGCGCATGCGCAGTCCGGGCACCGCGGCGGCCCGGGCGGCGAGCAGGTCGGCCGCGTGGGCGCCGGCCGTGGGCGAGTGGGCCGTGAAGACGCCCAGCGCGCCGAGGTGCATGGGGTGCTCGGCGGACTCCATGTTCCAGAACGCAAGATCGAGAGGAGCGAGCAGGTCAGAAGTCAATGGCTTGCCTCGCGTCGACGAAGGGTGGACCGGACCAGCAGTCAACCCCTCACCGTGATTACGGTCAAGTACGATCAGGCTACGCACAGTTAACACCAGATTAAGTCCGGCCCCTCCGGAAGGGGCGGGACTCGTGAAGTACCTGTGGTGACCTACGTGGTCGGCGGGCGTGGCTCCGGCGCCGGAGGGGCGGCACGGGGTGACGAACCCCACTCCGACGGGTGCGGGCCGACCGTGGCACCGGCGACCGCGCGGAGCGGGGTTCCACCGGGCCTACGGGACCCGCTGCCCCTTGCCCAGCGCGATCACGCCGCCCTTGGAGACGGTGTAGAGCTCGGCGTCCCGCTCCGGGTTGACGCCGATCGTCGCGCCGGGCGGGACCTCGACATTCTTGTCGAGGACGGCCCCGCGCACGATCGCGCCCCGCCCGATGTGCACGTTGTCGTGCAGTACCGAGCCCTGCACCACCGCGCCCGGGTCGACCACGACGCCCGGCGACAGGACCGACCGGGTGACCTGCCCGCGGATCAGGCAGCCGGCGCTGATGATCGACTCGCTCGCGATGCCGCCGGCGTTGAAGCGGGCCGGGGAGAGCTGGTTGGAGTGGGTGTAGATGGGCCACTGGCGGTTGTACAGGTTGAAGGCGGGCCGCTCGGCGATGAGGTCCATATGGGCGTCGTAGTAGGCGTCGAGGGTGCCTACGTCCCGCCAGTAGCCCTGGTCGCGGGTGGTCTCGCCGGGCACGTGGTTGGCGCTGAAGTCGTACAGGTGCGCCTCGCCGCGGTCGGTGAGCTGGGGCAGGATGGAGCCGCCCATGTCGTGGACGGAGTTCTCGTCCTCGGCGTCCCGCTGCAGGGCTTCGATGAGGGCCTTGGTGGTGAAGATGTAGTTGCCCATCGACGCGAACACGCACTCCGGGTCGTCCGGGAGACCCGGCGGGTCGGCGGGCTTCTCCAGGAAGCGCTCCACCGTCTGCCCGTCCGAACCCGGACTGATCACGCCGAACGACGACGACTCGGTGCGCGGCACCCGGATGCCGGCGACCGTCACGCCCGCGCCGCTGTCGATGTGCTGGGCCAGCATCTGCCGCGGGTCCATGCGGTAGACGTGGTCGGCGCCGAAGACCACCACGTAGTCGGGCTGCTCGTCGTAGACCAGGTTCAGGGACTGCAGGATCGCGTCGGCGCTGCCCAGGTACCAGCGCGGGCCGAGGCGCTGCTGGGCCGGGACCGGCGTGACGTAGTTGCCGAGCAGGCTGGACATCCGCCAGGTCGTGGTGATGTGGCGGTCCAGCGAGTGCGACTTGTACTGCGTGAGCACGCAGATGCGCAGGATGTCGCCGTTGACGAGGTTGGAGAGGACGAAGTCGACGAGACGGTACGTGCCGCCGAAGGTGACCGCGGGTTTGGCGCGGTCGGCGGTCAGCGGCATCAGACGCTTGCCTTCTCCGCCCGCCAGGACGATTCCGAGCACCGAAGGACCACCACGACGCATGGCCGCTCCCCTCACACCGGTTGACCCATGCCTGCCCCTGAGCAGGGCGCAGTAAGCCTGTTCGAGGATCTTCCCGCCGTTCTGTTCCGGCTTCGGGTCCTGCTCATTCCGGCTACGGGTCCTGCTTCAGGATGTCTTCGGGTCCTGGAGCGGGACCTCCTCCGGTCCTGCTCCAGGAACTCCTC
Source organism: Streptomyces sp. NPDC031340 (assembly GCF_055569945.1). Lineage (NCBI taxonomy): Bacteria > Bacillati > Actinomycetota > Actinomycetes > Kitasatosporales > Streptomycetaceae > Streptomyces > Streptomyces sp. NPDC031340. The sequence continues at coordinate 22,651 of NZ_JBVIIE010000070.1, read as the reverse complement.
GTCCTGCTTCAGGAACTCCTCCGGTCCTGCTTCAGGATCTCCTCGTACAGCCCGACCGTGCGCCGGGCGACGGCGTCCCAGCCGAACTCGCCCACCGCGCGCTGCCGCCCGGCCTCGCCCATCCGCCGCGCGGCCTCCGGGTCGCCCAGTACCGAGTCCAGCGCCCGCGCGAGGTCCGCCTCGAAGTCGTCGCCCAGGGAGACGAGTACCCCCGTCGCGCCGTCCTCCACGACCTCGGGGATGCCGCCGACCCGGGAGGCGACGACGGGCGTGCCGCAGGCCATCGCCTCCAGGTTGACGATGCCGAGCGGCTCGTACACCGAGGGGCAGACGAACGCGGCGGCGTGCGTGAGCAGCTGGATCACCTCGGGGCGCGGCAGCATCTGCGGGATCCAGTGCACGTGCTCGCGCACCCGGCTCAGCTCCGCGAACAGGTCGCGGAACTCCCGGTCGATCTCGGGCGTGTCCGGGGCGCCCGCGCACAGCACCACCTGCGCGGCCGGGTCGATGTCGCGTACCGCCCGCAGCAGGTGCGGGACGCCCTTCTGCCGGGTGATGCGGCCGACGAAGAGGACGTACGGGCGACCGCGGTCGAGGCCGATCCGGTCCAGGACGTCGGTGCCGTGGTCAGGCCGGTAGAGCGTGGTGTCGATGCCGTTGTGCACGACGCGGACCCGGGCCGGGTCGAGGGCCGGATAGCAGGCGAGGATGTCGTCGCGCATCGCGCCGGAGACCGCGATCACCGCGTCGGCCGCCTCGATCGCGGTGCGCTCGGCCCAGCCGGACAGCGCGTACCCGCCGCCGAGCTGCTCGGCCTTCCAGGGGCGCAGGGGCTCCAGGGAGTGGGCGGTCATCACGTGCGGGATGCCGTAGAGCATCTTGCCGAGGTGGCCGGCGAGGTTGGCGTACCAGGTGTGGGAGTGCACCAGCTCGCGGCCCTCGACGGCGGCCGCCATCGCCAAGTCCACCGAGAAGGTGCGCAGGGCGTCGTTGGCGGTGTCGAGGGCGGCCCAGGAGCGGTGGCGTACGACGCCCACGCCGCGGCCCTCGCCCCAGCAGTGCACCTCCAGGTCCACCAGGGAGGCCAGCTCCCGGGCGAGGAACTCGACGTGGACACCCGCGCCGCCGTACACGTCCGGGGGGTACTCCCGGGTCAGCAGTCCCACTCGCACCCGCAACCCCCTGGTCTCAGCGGCCGGTCCCGTTCATGGTCACTCATGAGGTGCCGCGTGCGGAAGAGCGCGGGGCTCGTGGGAAACAACAGTCACCGCACACGCCGGCTCCGGGTACCCGGTAGTACAGGCAGCAGCTCCGCCGCCGGAAGACGGTCCCGGTCAGGGTGCCGGTCCCGGCCAGCAGGGGGTGGGCGAGCAGGCCGGCGGTGAGGGAGCGGACGCGGGCCGCCGCGTCGGCGCGGCCGTGGGCGCGTGCCCACCGGTCCAGCTGCCGGGCGGCTCCCGCCAGGGCCGAGGCCGCGTTGCCGCGCAGCAGGCCGGACGCGATCCGGTGGCGGGCGCGCAGCGCGTCAGCCAGCGGTTCGAGGTGGGCGTGCAGCACGGCGTCGGCGACGGTCGCCGGGTCGGCGGGCAGCGGGCGCACCTCCCGCAGCCACAGGTCGTCGGGTACGCCCGCGGCGGGGTCCCAGTGCAGCAGCCACGGGTCGGGGTCGGGGATGCGCCCGTACAGGGCGGCGCAGCCCAGCGTCACCGACCACAGCCGGGCGGCGAGCCCCTGCTGGGCGACCGAGGCGGCGACCCGGGGCTCGGGGGCACGCAGCGCGCCCCCGACCTTCTCGACCCGGAAGCCCAGGGCGTCTCGGTGACCTCCGTGATCTCGGTGACCTCCGTGGGTATCCGCCGGCCGTGCCGGCCGGTTCGCGTAGACGTCGGCGAGCGGCACCGGCGCCCCGGGCGGTGGTCCGCCCGCGCGCAGGACGAAGTAGCCGCCGAGCGGGCGGAGGGCGGCGAGTCCGGGGTCGAGGTCCACGACACGCAGTAGTACCAAGGCCCTTAGGGGACGCCACCAGGGGGCTGCCACCTGGTGTCACCCACCTGAGGGAGGACGGGGTCCGATTCGTACTCCATCGGCAGTAGGACCCAATGCGTGCTCAGGGACGACGACGGGAAGCGCCGGAGACGGCATCGTGTTGTTCATGATGGCCGACCGTTCGTCGCGCAGGGGTCACCGCCCCCGCCCCACGCAGAGGAGCAGCTCATGAGCGCCCTCGCGTTGTCCGTGCTGCTGTCCTTCGTCTCCGCCGTCGCGTACGCGGGCGGGGCGATCGTGCAGGAGCACGTCGCGGTGTCCTCTCCCGACCGGCAGTACGCGCCGCTGCGCCGGCCGGGCTGGTGGGCGGCGGTCGCGCTGAACGGCCTGGGCGGTCTGCTGCACGTGGTGGCCCTCGCCTACGGGCCGCTGAGTCTGGTGCAGCCGCTGGGCGCGCTGACCATAGTGTTCGCGCTGCCCATGGCGGCGCTGTTCGTCGGCCGCAGGGCCGGCTCGGCCGCCTGGCGCGGCGCGATCATGGCGACCGCGGGCCTGGCCGGGCTGCTGTCGCTGGTCGGCGCCTCGGAGGCGCAGTCGCTGAGCACCGCGCAGCGGGTGGCCGTGGCGGCGGTGTCCGGCGGCGCGGTCGTGGCGCTGATGATCGCGGGCCGGGCCGCCCACCGGCACCCGGCGGTGCGCAGCATGCTGCTCGCCACCGCGTCCGGCGTCGCCTTCGGCATGTCGTCGGTGTTCACCAAGACCGTGGCGGTCGACTGGTCCGACGAGAGGTCCCTGGCCGAGCTGCCGACCCTGGTCCTGATCGGCGTCTTCGCCACCGCGGGCGTGCTGCTGTCGCAGGCCTCCTACCGGGGCGCGGGTCTGGCGGCCCCGCTGGCCACCCTGACGGTGGTGAACCCGGTGGTGGCCGCGGCGGTCGGCATCACGATGTTCGGCGAGACGTTCCGGTACGGCACCACGGGCACCGCGCTCGCTCTGAGCTGCGGCGTGGTGGCGGCCGGCGGCCTGATCCTGCTGACGACGGAGCGCCTGACGCGCACCTCCGCCGAAACGGAGGCGCCGCTGCCCGAACCGCGGCCGGCGGAGCCCCGGCTGCCCGAACCGCCGCTGCCCGCGGAGGGACTGCTCGCCGGGGAACTGCTCGCCGTGCTTCCCGGGCGGTCGGTGAAAACCCCGCTGCGCGAGGAGATCGCGCTCGGGGAGAAACAGGCCGAGGGAGTCGTAGCGGCCGAGGGGGCCGACGAAGCCGCGGTGGGTGTGGGCCACCGCTACGACGGCCCCTTCTACGGGGGCATCTACATCCCGATGCTGCCGGTCCTGCCGGCCCTGGACCGGCGCCGGGTGCGCGTCAGATCCTGACGCCACCGGCCCTGAGATAGGCGAGCGGGTCGATGTCCGAACCGAAGCCGGGCCCCGTCCGCACCTCGAAGTGCAGATGCGGGCCCGTGACGTTGCCGGTGGCCCCGGAACGTCCGATGCGCTGGCCGCCGCTCACGCTCTGCCCGGCCCTCACGGAGATCGCCGACAGGTGCGCGTACTGGGTGTAGCGGCCGTCGGCGTGCCGGATGACGACCTGGTAGCCGTACGCGCCTCCCCAACCGGCGGTGACCACGTGGCCTGCCGCGACCGCGTTCACCGACGTGCCGGTGCCCACGGGGAAGTCGATGCCGGTGTGGTAGCCCTTCGACCAGGAGGAACCGGCCACCCGGTACCCGGTGCCGATGTGGCCGCTCACCGGGGCGACCAGGGAGTGGCCGGCGGTGTTCTTGTGCTCGGTGGCCGGTGACGCCTTCTTCGGCTTCTTCGCCGGGGACTTGGTCCCGCCGCGGCTGGTGTGCGTGGCCGGCGCGGCCTTGGCGTCCAGGTTCAGCCGCTGGCCGGGCAGGATCAGGTCGGGGTCCGAGCCGATGGTCCGGCGGTTGCCGGCGTACAGCCGCTGCCAGCCGCCCTCGACGTGCTCGGTCTCGGCGATCGTGGAGAGGGTGTCGCCGCGGACCACGGTGTACATCTCCGCCGTGCCCGCCCGGGACTGGGGCGTGGTCTGCGGCCGCACGTCGGAGGTCTTCTTGCCGGTGCCGGAGGCCTGCTGCGCCTGCGACGGTCCGCTGGCGCCGCCGAGGACGTGGACGTCGGGCGTGTCACCGCCCCTGGTCAATCCGGCCCGCGGCGAGCAGGCCGGCCAGGCGCCGGGGCCCTGTCCGTCCAGTACCTTCTCCGCGACGGCGATCTGCTGGTCCTTGGTGGCCAGGTCGGCGCGCGGAGCGTACTTCGCGCCGCCGTACGCCTCCCAGGTGGACTGGGTGAACTGCAGTCCGCCGTAGAACCCGTTGCCGGTGTTGACGTGCCAGTTGTTCGTGGACTCGCACGCGGCGACCTTGTCCCAGGTGGCCACGTCGGCGGCGTGCGCGGTGCCGGTGCCGATCAGCGGGAGCGCCATACCGGCGCCGCCCGCGGTGACGGTGAGTGAGGCGCGGTTGATCCTGTTCGGCTGATACCGGCGGTGCCGGCCGCGTACGGCCATGAAAAGCCCCCTACGACTGCGTCAGGAGGGCCAAAAGTAAGCGCCGCGAACAGGCCATGACAAGACGGGAATTCGGCCGGTCTGCCGCCCGAGCGCCCGGAAATCGACCCCGGTTGCGAACCGGCTGAGGCGAGTGGGGCCCGCGTTGCGTATCTGGGGGAAGCCACGAACGGCCGGTACGTGCGGTCGGCCTCCCCGCAGGCCAGGATGTGCGTGCGGCAATACTTGGCGGGCAAGACCGGCAACACCGAATACAGGATCCTCGAGGAGCCAACCGAATGAGCAGTTCAGCGCAGATCGGCGTCACGGGTCTCGCGGTCATGGGCCGCAACCTCGCCCGCAACTTCGCCCGCAACGGATACACGGTCGCGGTGCACAACCGGACTGCGGCTCGCACGCACGCCCTGCTGGAGGAGTTCGGGAGCGAGGGGGACTTCGTCGGGGCCGAGACCGCGAAGGAGTTCGTGGCGGCGCTGGAGCGGCCGCGGCGCCTGGTCGTCATGGTGAAGGCCGGGGAGCCGACCGATGCGGTGATCCGGGAGTTCGCGCCGCTGCTGGAGCCCGGCGACATGATCATCGACGGCGGCAACGCGCACTTCGCCGACACCCGGCGCCGGGAGCGTGAACTGCGCGAGCAGGGCATCCACTTCGTGGGCATGGGCGTCTCCGGCGGTGAGGAGGGCGCGCTGCACGGGCCGAGCATCATGCCGGGCGGGCCGAAGGAGTCTTACGACTCGCTGGGCCCGATGCTGGAGAAGATCTCCGCGAAGGCGGCCGACGGGGCGCCCTGCGTCACGCACGTCGGCCCGGATGGCGCCGGACACTTCGTGAAGATGGTGCACAACGGCATCGAGTACGCCGACATGCAGCTGATCGGCGAGGCGTACCAGCTGCTGCGGGACGTCGCCGGGTACTCCCCCGCCCAGATCGCGGAGATCTTCCGCACCTGGAACCGCGGCCGCCTGGACTCCTACCTGATCGAGATCACGGCCGAGGTGCTGTCCCACGTGGACGCGGCGACCGGCAAGCCGTTCGTGGACGTGGTGGTCGACCAGGCCGAGCAGAAGGGCACCGGACGCTGGACCGTCCAGATCGCCCTCGACCTCGGTGTGCCGGTGTCCGGGATCGCCGAGGCGGTCTTCGCCCGCTCCCTGTCCGGCCACGCGGAGCTGCGCGAGGCCTCGCGGGGGCTGGCCGGCCCGAAGGCGTCGCCGATGGGCGAGTCGGAGGCCGCCGCGTTCGCCGACCGGGTGGAGCAGGCGCTGTACGCGTCGAAGATCGTGTCGTACACGCAGGGCTTCCACGAGATCGCGGCGGGCAGCGAGGAGTACGGCTGGGACATCGACCTGGGCGCGGTCTCCGCGATCTGGCGGGGCGGCTGCATCATCCGCGCGGCCTTCCTGGACCGCATCCGCGCCGCGTACGACGCCCGCGCCGACCTGCCGAGCCTGCTGTCCGACGAGACGTTCGCGCGGGAGATCGCCGACGCGCAGGACGACTGGCGCGAGGTCCTGATCGCCGCGACCCGCCAGGGCGTGCCGACCCCCGGTTTCGCCGCGGCCCTCGCCTACTACGACGCCCTGCGCGCCGACCGCCTGCCCGCCGCGCTCACCCAGGGCCAGCGGGACTTCTTCGGCGCGCACACCTACCGGCGCACGGACCGGGAGGGCTCGTTCCACACGCTGTGGGGCGGGGACCGGTCGGAGGTCGAGGCGTAGCCGAGGCGTGACGGCCGAGGCGGGACCGGTCCGACCATCGTGGTCGGACCAGTCCCCCTCGGCTCGGCTCAGCTCAACGGCGGCCCGGGCTCAGGATTCGGAACCGGCTCGGGGCCGGGCGGGATCGGGGACGGCGACGGCTCCGGGACCGGGCGGGGGCCCGGCGGCGGACCCGGCGCCGGGGGCGTGGGCGCCGGCCCGGGCGGCGGCTCCGGGGCCGGGACCGGTGACGGGTAAGGGTCCGGGGTCGTGGGCTCCGGGTCCGGCGCGGGTCCCGGCGGAACGGGATCGGGGTACGGCTCGGTCATCGTGTCCTCCGGCCAGTCGGTCGACGTCGGCTCTGGACTACTCCCCCGCCTACCCGACGGCCGCGCCGCCACTCACCCACGCGCGGGACGGAAAGGGCCCAGGTGGGCCCGAACGCCGGCGTGCACCCCGGCCACGGCCGGCCCGCGCGGCGGATCAGAAGCGTCCCGGATGCGTCGCCAGCCACTTCTTGGCCGCCCGCAGCAGTTCCGGCGCGGCGGCCGGGGCCTGGTCGGGGTGGCGTTCGGCCCACTTGACGACGTACGGGCACAGCGGCGCCACGGCGACGCCCTCGCGCGCGGCGATCACGTACAGCTCGCTCGCCAGCGAGCCCGCGATGCCCTTCCCCTCGTGGGCCGGCTCGACGATGGTGTGCACGGGGACCAGGGCGCGCCCCGGCGACTCGAGGACGAAGTACTCGATGCGGCCGGCGACTTCGCCGTCCGCGCCGCCGACGACGGCTTCCAGGCGGCCGGCCGCCCGGTCGTCGCGGATCTCGATGTCGCTCATGGGCACGCTCCGGGTGACTCGGCGGATCAGGCCGGTACGGCCTGCGGGCTGCGTTCCTGGTCCGAGCCCGGCACCGGCTCAGACGGGTCGGCGCCCAGGGCCACGATCCGGTTGTCGCGGTCCACGTGCACGACCCGCGGCTCCAGCGCCCGCGCCTCGGCATCTGTCACCTGAGCGTAGCTGATGATGATCACCAGATCCCCGGGGTGGACGAGATGGGCCGCGGCCCCGTTGATCCCGACGACCCCGGAACCGCGCTCGCCCTCGATGACATACGTCTCGAGCCGGGCGCCGTTGGTGATGTCGACGATGTGCACGAGCTCGCCGGGCAGCAGGTCGGCGGCGTCGAGCAGGTCGGCGTCGATCGTCACGGATCCCACGTAGTGCAGGTCGGCCTGGGTGACGGTGGCGCGGTGGATCTTGGACTTGAATACTGTACGAAACATGAGAGAACTCCCGGTTTGTCTGCTCCCTGCCTGCTTTTTGCAGGTCAAGGGCGATGTTCGAAGGCTACAACGTTTCGCATGTGTGGTCAGCTGTCGCCGGGTACCTGAGGACTCGCACTGACCGGCCGCTGACTTCTCTGACGGCGCGCCAGTCGCATGAGAAGGCACCTGATCACTTTGGGACGTCGTCCGCCGTGACCGTGGTGGTGTCCACGCCCGGACTTGGTCTTGCACATTGTCAGGGGCGGCCTGATCCGTACAACGGACTTCGTTGAACCGGCATATCAAGGCCGCGGTCGGCACGATGAGACGTTCGGCACTCGCCTCGGCAGACTCGAGGTCATGCATCACACCGGACCTCCGGTACGTTCAGCAGCCGATGGGCTCGGGTCCGACGGCGACGTCGTCGTACCACAGTGTGTCGTCACCGCCGCCGTAGCTCTCCCAGCCCAGGCGGAGGGTGGTCGGACGTGGTGGTGTGGTGCGGCTCAGCCACTGGCTGTCGATGTCCTGGGTCGGGGCCCCGTCCAGATGCAGGCCGGGCACTTCCACGCCGTCCACGTAGGTGTCGGCCGACTGCTTGGTGGTGTCGATGCGGAAGCGCAGGCACACCCATTTCCCGGTGGGCAGCGGCCGTGACTGGGCCACTCCGGCCGGGCTCTGGACGGGGAGGGTGGCGTCGTCGGACTGCCGGTTCCACTGCAGGGCGCCGTTCTGGCCGCCGATGCGCAGGTCCTTGCCGCCGTCGTGGGCGTCCGCCAGGGTGATGGCGGCGACGTGCGAGGAGGGCAGCGCGGTGGTGTGACGGACCCAGAGCCGTGCGTAGAGCACGGGGCCGATGTCCGAAACGTCGGCGGTGGTGGCGGCGAAGACGTGGTTGCAGTAGCCGGCGCGGCCGTCGATGCGCAGCGAACGCGTACCGCCGTGCGCGACCGATGTGTCGATCGAGGCGGTGCCGTCGCCGTGGCAGTCGGGGCTGAGCACCTGCCAGGTGCCGGTGGGCACGGGGCCGGACTGGTCCTCGAAGCCGGAGCAGACGACTGCGGCGCCGCAGTCGGCCGGGGGCGGGCCGCTGGGCAGATCGGTGGGCGTCGGCGAACCGCTCGGGTCCGGATCACCCGGGCCGTCCGGGCCGTCGCAGGAAGCCCCGTTGAACACGAAGTGGCTGGGCGGAAGGTTCGCGGTTCCGGTGCCCTGCACGCCGAAGTTCACGGACGCACCGGTGGGGAGATCGCCGTTCCAGGCCGCGTTGGCCGCGGTGACCGCGTTCCCGGACTGGGCGACCGTGGCGTTCCAGGCAGCGGTGACGTGCTCGTCGGAGCTGTACGTCCAGGCCAGCTTCCAGGAACTGACCGGCGAGCCGAGGTTGGTGACTTTGATCTGCGCGGTGTAGGCACCGGGCGACGGACTGACGGTGTAGTCGACCGCGCAGACGCCGGAAGCGGCCTCGGAGGGCGATGGTCTCGTCAGTGTGGCACCAAGAGCCAGCAGAATCGTGATCCCGATGGCTGTCGCGGCACGCGGGATCGTCCGGACCCGCGATGCCGGTGATGTGGTGGTCAAGATCGGTCGGCCTCCTGCCGTACGTCGCTGCGCCGATGTCGAGTAGGCGGCCGGCTGGCCGCCGGAGGGTTGAATGTGGGCGGCCGCACGCCAGGAGCCGTCAGAGCCCGGCCCTCTGGGAAGCGATCGGGCCCTGACGGATCACATGAAGCATTGCGGCCGGGAGCCGTCCCGTCCTACGACAGCGGCGGGTAGGCGTTCTGCATCAGCTGCCGGAACTGGGCGGAGAACCAGTGCCCGGACAGCGGCGCGTTGGGCAGGGCGCCCGACATGCTGTTGCCGTTGCGGGCGTTGCCCGTGTAGGTCGGGTCGCACATGCGGTCGAAGCCCTTGCCCTCGTCGTTCGGGATGGCGCTGCTGGAGCCGTCGGACTCACCCGGGGGCTTCATCCACACGTAGGCGTCGATCCCGGGCTCCGGGTTGGCCTGCGGGCGCTCACCGAGGCCGGCGCCGGACTGGTTGCACCAGTTGCCGGCATGGATGCGCCGGTCGTAGCGGCCGCCGTCGACGTAGGCGTCCACGCTCGTCCTCGGGCCCGGGCCGGTGGGCCGGGCGGCGCCGCCCCAGCCGTTGCGGGAGGTGTCGATCAGCATGCCGATGCCGGGCTTGAAGCCGACCGAGACGAGCTGGTTGCGGAAGGCCTGTGCGTACGACAACTCGTCCACGTACCGGTTCCAGTCCACCCACTTCGACTGGCGCACGGAGGTGCCGTTGACCGAGTCGTTGATGGAGAAGTTGTCCTCCTTCAGGGCACTGTAGTTGGCCGTGTTGGTGATGAAGCCCGCCACGTCGTCGACGGTGGCGCCCTCGGCGTTGGCCGCCTGGTAGAAGAGCTGGGCCGTGGGTGCGAAGTTGTCGTCCCAGCCGAGCCAGGCGTGGTGGGCCGCGTCGAGGTAGTTGTAGACGTTGGGGATGGCGCCGAGCTTGGCCAGGGCGTAGCCGACGCCCTTCACGTAGTTGCCGTTGGACTTCATGGTCTCGCACTGCGGGGTGGCGGTGGGCCGGCTTCCCGTGTTGGTGACCAGGTTGGGCAGCGAGTCGATCTCGATGGTGGTCACGATGCGCAGGGATGCGTACTTCGGGTCGGACAGGATGTGCGCGATCGGGTCGATGAACTGCGCCTTGTATTTGTCGATCTCCGTCGGGCCCAGCTCGCCGTTGGAGGCGAGGGCGGCGCAGTCGCGGCCGGGCAGGTCGTAGACGACGAGCTGGACGACCTCGTCGCCGTCGCCCTTTTGCCTGAGCGCCTCGTCGAGGTGGTCGCGCAGGCCCATGCCGCCGTTCACGCCGTCGATCGCGGCGATGCGGTCCAGCCAGACCCCGGTGGGCTGGTCGGCGACACGGCTGCCTCCCGGCTCGGCGGCGGCCTTGGCGGACCACTCCGGGTTCACGTAGACCTTGGCTCCGGTGTAGGGGTTGTCGACGCGGTTGCCGGTGCCACCGCCGCCTCCACCACCACCGCCACCACCGCTGCCACCGTCGTCGACGTTGCAGGTGACGCCGTCCAAGGTGAAGGTGCCGGGTATCGCATTGGTGCCGCTGTACGAGGCGTTGAAGCCGAAGCTGACCGAGCCGCCGTTGGCGAGCGTGCCGTTGTACGACTCGTTGACGGCGGTGACGGCGGCGCCGCTCTGGCCCAGCTTGGCGTTCCAGCCTCCCGTGATCTTCTGGTCACCGGCGTAGGACCACTTCACCGACCAACCAGATTTGGCGGCGCCGTTGTTGGTCACGGTGACGGCGGCGGTGAAGCCGTTGCCCCACTGATTCTGCACCTTGTAGTCGACGGTGCAGGGGACGGAGGTCGCGCCGGCGCTGGCCGGGGCGGCCGTGAGCGCGGTTCCCGAGGCCCCGGCGACCAGCGCCAGGGCAGCGAGTACCGCTGATCTTCTACGGCTCATAAGTGCGGGTGTCCCATCTGTCGATTCATGTCGCGAGGGCGGGTCTTCGGCCCTGAAGACCGCATTTCGAGTCCGCCATGGAAGCGCTCCCACGCGAAGCAAGGTAGGGCACCTGAACCGGCCCAGCAAGAGTGAGGATGAGAAATGAACAGTTGAGGATATTCAGCGCTTCGCGTCGGCCGCCGACCAGAATGGAGCCGATACCGGTGCCCCGTTAAGGGAGCGTTATCGGTATCACTTTCAAGCGTTGTCAGCGAGAAATGCCATGCAGCACCGTTGTGCCCGGCGGGCGCCCCCCACACCATGCAGGTACATGCAGGAGAGGGTCGGCTGGTGATACGCAGTTCACTGCCGGCGGCCTCCCGCGCAGGAGGCGCAGCAGGAGCCGTCGGACCATGGGGCCCGTGATCCTGCTGTGCGCGTCCTCTCTCTGCAGGCCGCTCAGGAGTGGGGCGAACGGTCGCACATCACCCCGCAGGCCGATGAGAGCGAAGTTGAGGATTCTGCCGAGCGCCCACATGTCGGCGCTCGGCCGTAGCGGGACGAGAGGTCGTACCTCTGGAGCGAAACTCGGTGAAACAGAGCGTCCCAACATCCACCCAGAAGTCAGCAAGGCGCCGAAACCGGTCCCGGAGAGAGTGACCGAACCGGACTCGTCCACCCACACCTGTCGGGCAGAGATATATCCGCGCACCACCCCTTTGGCGTGCGCCCGAGACAGCGCCTCCAGAACGCCGAGTCCGATCTCGGCGATCTCCGGATGTGACAGTCCGCCCCGGACGACGAGTTCCCCCAGGTGTGTTCCCGGGGGCCTCTCCTCCACCAGCCACAGAAATGCGCCGTCCCGCAGAGCGGCAACACTACGAGGAAAGGAATCCGGGTAGGCGGACTGGAGATGGATGCTCTGCTTGAGATAATCGACCGCGACACGATCGATATCTCCGGCGCGCTCGGGGACACGCACCTGCAGAACGTACAGCGGACGCCCGGAACCACTCTCATGAGCCGACCACTGCGCGACACCTGCCTTCTCGCCCAGGCTCTGTGTGAGCACGATGCGATTCGCCAGACACTGAAAACCGATCGATGGGGCATCCATGATTGCCATCCGCCTCCGGTAGAGCCGTGATCCACCTGATACGGGACACTCCTCGGCCCTCGCCGCGGTTTCAGCGCTCGACGATCTGACCGTGGACGCTCCGGGGTGGGAGCTGGCGCCGCGGGCTCACCGACCGCACCGCGTTCGTCCCGTCCCGTCGACGCCGGCCGCATCTGTTCACCATTTCGGGAGCCGGGCAGTCACAGGATGGAGCGATCTCGGCAGGCGGTGTCTTCCCCGCCGCGAGTCCTGCCGGGCTCGGGCGGCCAATGATGAGCCGGGCGGATAGTCCGGAGGAGGTGGCAGAGGTACATCTGTACCCGGCACACACGCTGTCTCGGTCCCGCCGCCGGACACATATGATTCGGCCGGCCGCCGGCCGGCCATGCGGGAAAGCGCACGACGGACGATCGGCTCCGTCAGCCGGATCTTCGTTTCACGGCGCAGAAGTCCATGGACGAGCGGGGAGAAGGCGCGTGCGTGTCCCGTGAGGAGACGATCGAGGTCCGCAGACGGCACGTCACCGTCCGTTGGCCGACCTGCCAACGGGTTGGGGACACCGGCCAGCATGCCGACCATGAGGTTGCCGAGGGCCCACATGTCCGCGGACGGTGCGGCATCCGTCAGCGGGCTCAGCTCGGGCGCGAAGCGGAGCCGCGACGGATGCTGGGCAACCCATCCCAGAGCGATGAAATCCGCGACACCAGATCCCGAGAGTACGACCGACAGGTCCGCCTGCACCCAGACCTGCTGGGCGGCTGTGTATCCCCACGCGAACCCCTTCGCATGGACGTCGGACAGGACACCCAGCAAGGCTAGTGCGATACTCGCGATCTCGGGCCCAGAGGGCCTGTACCGGTTGAGGAAGTCCGCGAGATGGCAGCCAGGGGGCCGCTCCTCCACGAGACAGAGCGACTGCCCCTTCCTCACCACCGCCACCGTTCGGGCGACCGCGCAGGCCCTGGGTGACATCAGAGCGGCGCTGCGTGCGAAGCACCGCTTCGCCAGGGCGTCGATCACCGTGTCGTCCGTGCCGTCTGCCACCTCCACCTGCACCGCGTACAAAGGCCGTCGGGTCTGCGTGTCACGCGCCAGCCAGTGCACCAGGTCGGGCTCTGCACCGATCTGCGTCAGCATGCGGTAGCGGCCGGCGTTCTCCATGCTTCTCACACCACTCTCGCTCGCGGGTCGTACGGCGCACAGGAGCAGGCGCCGGCGAGGGCGATCACACCCGCCATAGCGGGCCCGGCCCATCCTGCTGAGCACACTCCGCAGCCGCGTGCGGGGTTTCAACGAACCGGTGCCGTGTTCCCGTCTCCGGCCCGGAGGAAAGGAACCGGGACGACAGTCCGGCAGCGCCGGACGGCTTCAGCGTCCACCGGCCCCTCCTTCGGAGCCGGCCGCGGGAAAGGTGGATCGGTGGGCGTTCCGTCCCGCGGTGTTCTCCACCTCCCGTGCCGGCCACGCGCCGGCGAAGGCGTCGACCAGGAGAAACTGCGCCGCCGCATAGGTGACCATGACCAGGACCGGGCGGCCGGTGAACTCCACCCCCGCTTCCCCGAGCCCGACCAGCAGGTCCGAGCGCACGAACACCGCTCCTCCCCAGGCGGCCCGCGGTCCCATGCCCCAGGCGCTCGCCGCCATGGTCAACAAGGCTCCGCTGTAGGGCGCGACCACCCAGGCCAAGGGGCCCAGCTGGGGAAGGGGAACCGCGTTGGCCGCGGTCCACAGGGCGAAACAGCCCAAGGCCAACAGCGGTCGCGCTCGCGGATATGCGGCAGCGCCTTGCCGGAAGGAGGCGGTCGCATAACAGACCTGGGTTCCCAGGAAGCAGGCGGTACCAGCCGCGAAGGCGCCGGTGCCCGGCAGCAGCTGGGCCACGTCACCGGCGGTCGCGAGGGCCAGTGCGGCCAGCACGAAGGGATGATCCCGGTGCGTGCGCCGCCAGGTACAGGGCGGGCACGGGAGCGAGCAGCGGCTTGGTGAGCCACTCCAGTGGTTCCTGGTGAAGACCGACGCCCAGCAGGTTCAACAGGACGAGTCCCGCGTAGGCCACAAGCAGCGGCGGCATCTCACACCCCCGCTCCGGGCGTCCACCCGGGAGGGTCGAACAGATACCCCGCCTTGTCGCGCCAGCGCCGGGCGCGGCGTACGTCACGCCAGGCGGCCGCGTACTCGTGGAAGGCGACGCGCAGCGGGTTGCAGGTGTCGATGTTCTTGGTCAGCCCGTACACCACCCTCTCGCCTTCGGGCTCGAAGGTGCGGAAGAGGCGGTCCCAGACGATGAGGATGCCCCCGTAGCTGCGGTCCAGGTGGGCTTTGTTGCAGCCGTGATGGACGCGGTGGTGCGACGGGGTGTTGAAGAGCCACTCGACGGGGCGCCACAGCTTGTCGACCCGTTCGGTGTGCAGGAGAACGCAGGCTGGAGTGGTGGACCACGTGGCTCGCCCACAGGACGCGGACACGGTGGTGAGCGCGGTGAAAGGCGTAGTAGGCCAGGTCGTCGACAAGAACAGCAGGAACCCCATCCACGCCGAGGAGGCCGGCAACTGCCAGGGAGCCAGGCTCCAGACGGCGGCGTACGCCAGGACCGCGAGCGCCTTCCACGGCAGTCCGATCACTTGGCTGCCCCCGCCCATGGACATGCTGGTGGCCGTGTCGCGCAGTTCGTAGCCGCGCTCCTCGTCATCGGGGAGGACGCGGTACGACAGCGCCTCCACGACGACCAGCAGGACGAAGAACGGTATCGCGTACACGACGGCGGGGGTCATTTCAGCCCGCCCTCCTCTCCGTGACGGCCGGCACGCTACGGGAGAGCAACCGCCGTGCCAGGTGCTCGGCGCCCTCGTCGTCCCGCGACGCGATCAGCTCGGCGAGCCGTAGATGGGCCGCCACGTCGAGCAGTTCCTCGGCGCGGCGGTCGGGCGGCACTTCACCGGCGGCGAGCGTGCCACCCACGAGGCTGTTGAAGGCCAGCAGGTAGGCGAGGTTGCCGGAGCCCTGGACGATCAGCCGCCACCACGCGACGTCCACCGTCCCGAGTGCGGCGAGATCCGGACCCGCCTCCGCGTACGTGGCCGCCGCCGCTTCGATGGCCTCGGCCTGCTCCCGAGAGCAGCGTGCCGCGCACAGACGGGCGGCGTCCGCGCCGATACAGGCCCGCATCTCCAGGGCGTCACGGCTCAAGTCGTAGGAGTCCAACGGTTCGGCCGTCTCGGCCAGTTGCACGGCCAGGTCCAGCCCTGCGGTGTGCCGCCAGTCCAGCACCATGGTGCGGCCGCCATGACTCACCTCGACCAGCCTGGCCTGCTGCAGGCGTTTCATCGCCTCACGCACCGCGTGCCGGTTGACCCCGAATTCCGCGGCCAGCTCCCGCTCCGCCGTCAGGGCGGAACCGGCGGCCAGGGCCCCGCTCAGGATGCGGTCCCTGAGCAGCGAGAAGAGCTGGTCGGAGACCGCTTCCCGCCGAATGCGCTCTTCTGCCATGGCGCATGGCCTCCACCCACCCGCAACAGTGGTCAACTGGTTGGACCAGTAATTTTCGCCTGCGTCACATCCTCCGGTCAGGGCAGTTGCTCCCCACGCCGGTGATCGCCGGCGTGGGGAGCCGCACCTGTCGGTCAGGGCGTTACCAGGCGCCCCTCCGCCCTCGGAGGTCGACCGAAGGTGCCGCCCGTCAGCTGCTCAACCGGCACTCCGCCAGTTCCTCCAGCCCAGCCGGTGGTGTACCGCCCTCTCGCCGGATGTCGATCTCGATCCGGCCGATGACCGACTTCCGCTTGTTCTTCAGGGGGTTGAGGATGGCATTGCGCACGAAGTTGGGGCCGCCCTCGCCCTGGGAGCGCGCCAGCCGGTCGTTGGCCTCGGTGATCTCCTTTTCCAGGTTGGTGAGTTCGCGGCTGACGCCGTCCCGTGCGGCCGCGGGGATGTCGCTCGGCACCTTGCCGGCCACGTCCGGGCAGCTGACGGTCGGCGTGGCTCCGGCGGCAGTCGCTCCCGCACCACCCGCCTCACCAGTGCTTCCAGCGGCCTCGCCGGCCCCGCCCTCACCACTGAGGCTGCACGGCGCGAGCTTCTCGAGCCCCTCCGGCTTCGTGGCCACGCGGCCGATGGCCGTCTCGATGCGGTTGAGGGCAGCGGTGCGCTTGCTCTCGAGGGGGCCAAGGATCGCGTTGCGCACGAAGTTGGGGCCACCCTCGCCCTGGGAGCGCGCCAGCCGGTCGTTGGCCTCGCCGAGCTGCTTGTCGAGAAGTAGGAGATTCCTCGTGACCTCGTCCTGGGCCTGCGCCGGGATCCCCGGCAGCTTGCCCTGGACGGAAGGGCACACGATGGTCTGCGCCGCATCCACGTGGCCGACGGCGGCCTTGTCGCTGCTCTCGCCCGCGAACGCGCCCGCCGCGGCCAAGGAGCCGGCGATCAATCCGGCGCCGACGAGGCCCGCACCGGCGATCCGGTACTTGCGGTACTTGCCTTTTACTCGCTTGCCTGTCATGACGTCCTCTGGCTAGCGCAACCGGCCGCCGGGACCTCGTCCGTGGAAGAGTCCTCGTGCCAGTCGCTACGGGTACCGGTGCCCCCAGAAACCCCTACCAGCCTGTCCCCCACGAGTACGGGGGCCGGACCGAGATTGTTCAATCGGATCCGGCGTTCGCCCGGATGGCAGGCGGCATGTACGGACACGTCAGCCGGCCATACCCGCGCTTGCGCAGCTGCGGAAGGCGTTGTCACAAAAACCTTGCGTGCCAAGAAACACCGGCGTGCCGCGACCCTACGCATCCCCCAGCCGCGGGTCGCGGCACGCGCGTGAGGCACGCGCACCGCTTCAATGACGCGCCTGTGCCCACGCCGGCCGATCATCGAGGGCGAGCCGCAGGTCCGGCAACAGCGCCGCGGCCGTCCAACGCCGCGTTGCCGCAGTCGAAAGCCGGGCTTGACGCAGCGCCGGGCACGACCGTTCAGCGGACGAATGAGGCTCTCCGAGGAGATCAGCCGCCGGTACGCCGAGGGAAACCAACCCGCTCAGTGCGGGGTGTCATCCCTGAACGACCGCGCCGACGGCCGGCGACACGGCAGCCGCCTCCTGATCGGCGCGGTCGTTCCCACAGGCCCGCATCCGCAGCCTTGCAGCCGGTTGCGGGTCACTGTCGCCGGAAAACACGAGGGAGTCCTCATGCCCGATGCCCGCACCCACAGATGGATCCGATCCGCGGCGGCGGGCACGATGGCCGCCGCCTTCCTGGTGACCATGGGCGCGGTGTCGCCAGGACCTGCCTGCTGCCCGCCGCAGGCACCCCCGCGGAACCGCTCTCCCCTGGAATCGGAGACCGGGACGCCTCGTTCCCGCCCGCTTCCGCCGGAACCGCCCGCCGAGGACAGCGCTGCCGACGGGTTTCGTTAACTGAGCGTTTTCTGAGGCACTGCGGGGTGTTCCCGACTTGGGAACACATGGCTTTCGGCCGCGCGGCTCGACAAGATCTGCCTCGGACGGTGATCGTCCGCGGATCCCCTCCACGGTGCCCGAGCAGCGCCTGACGCCTCGCTCACCGTGGAGGGCCCAACGGTCCGGTCCCTTCGCCCCTCAGCCCCCGGAAAGGGACCGGGCCGCCACAACGGCTCGTGGCGATCCACCGCCCAGGAAAGGCCGTACGTAAGGAGCCTCGGTGAGCGACACAGCGCAGTTCGAGCATTTCTACGCCACCACATTCCGACGGGTCGTCGGGCACGTGTACCTCATCACCGGCGACACCCACGCAGCCGAGGACTGCACCCAGGAGGCGTTCTCCCGCGCGGTCGTACGCTGGGACCGGATCCGGGCGTACGACGCCCCCTACGCCTGGGTGCGCCGTGTAGCCCACAACCTGGCCTGCACCCGGATGCGTCAGGCCAGGCGTGCCAGGGCCGCCATGGCGCGGCTGGGGCCTCCGGCGTCCCAACCGCCGGCCGACGAGCACACGGTCCTCGTGGTGGAGGGGATACGCACCCTGCCGGTGAAATACCGCCAGGTTCTCGTCATGCACCACCTGCTCGACCTCCCGGTCCGCGACATCGCCGAACGGCTCGGCGTCCCCGAAGCGACGGTGAAGACCCGGCTGGCGCGTGGTCGGCGCCGTCTTGCCGACGTGCTCGTTCAGGACGGCGTGCCGAACAGCGAAGTCAGCGGCGAAGTGCCGCTCGGCGCGACGGGGAGAGGCGGCAGATGACCCGAGCGGGCCAGCCGGTGAGTAAGCAGCCGATACGGCATGACGGCGTGCTGCCCCTCCTGCTGTGGGAGGTCTGCATCCCGACCCTGCGCCTCGACGCCGACCGCGCGGTCAAGGGCTGTCAGATCTGGGTGGTTCCTGCGAGTCGTCCCGGTGACGCAAGGCGGACGGCATTGGGCCGGGCCATGGCCCCGCAGGCCCTGCGGCATCGGAGAAACGCAGAGCTCGATGTCCGTCGCGTGCTCGTCTACGCCTGGCGGGACAGACGTTGAGCAATTCCGGCAGCGCACCCCGCGCGCCGCACGTCTGGCCTACGGTGACCGCATGCCCACGGTTCTGATCGTCGAGGACGACACGCTCGTCCGTGACGCGCTCACCCGATCCCTGACGGCGGCCGGTTACTCCGTGACCGCGGTCGGCACCGCGATGGATCTGATGCGCCGGCTCGTCCCCCAGTATCCCGACCTCGTCGTCCTGGACCTGGGGCTGCCCGACCTCGACGGCGGACAGGTGCTGAAGATGATGCGCGCGGTCAGCCGGGTGCCGGTCATCATCGCCACGGCGCGCGGCGACGAGGAGGAGATCGTCCGGCTGCTGCGTGACGGCGCCGACGACTACCTGGTGAAACCGTTCTCCGGAGAGCAGCTCGCCGCCCGGGTGCTCGCGGTCCTCCGTCGCTCGGGACAGGCCCCTCCGGACACGCTGCACGTCGGCGACCTCGTCATCGACATGACGCAACGACAGGTGCGCTTCGGTGACTCACAGCTGGAACTCAACCGGCGGGAGTTCGACCTGCTCGCCTATCTCGCCCGGCGCCAGGGCGCCGTGGTCACCCGCCGCGAGCTGCTGACCGAGGTCTGGCGCGGAAGCGACGTCTACGACCGCGCCATAGACGTCCACGTCTACTGGCTGCGCCGGAAGCTCGCGGAGAGCGGCGGTTCTCCCGACTGTCTGCAGACCGTCCGCGGCGTCGGGCTGAGACTGGTGGCGCCGTCGGCATGACGCTTCGGACCTGGCAGGTACGCCTCTCCCTCGGGATCGCTCTGCTCACCACGCTCGCCTTCGCCCTCCCGCTGGCCTGTGCGGCCCGGCAGCAGGCCGTGGACCGCGCCCAGCAACTGTCCGAGCGCAGGGCCGCGGTGCTGGTGGCCGTCCTGGCGGCGACCCGCGACCCCGGCGCGGTACGGGCCGCCTGGCGGAGTACGCGTGACGACTCGGCCTCCACATGCGTCCGACTGCCGGACGGTGATGTGGTGGGGCGCTGCCCTGCTCCGGAATCCGCCGTTCGCGAAGCCGTCAAGGGGTCCCGGGCGTTCCGTGCCCGGACAACGGACGGGCAGGAGGTGCTGCTGCTGCCGGTCGGGCTGCCCGAGGGGCGCACCGCGGTGGTGGAGTCGCTCGTGCGGGAGGACGAGCAGACGGCCGGTGTCGCGGTCGCGTGGGCGGTGCTGGCGGCGGCTGTCGCCGCGCTGACCCTGATCGCGGTCATGGGAGCGGACCGCATTTCCCGCCGCCTGGTCCGGTCGTCCGCCGACCTGGTGCGGGCGGCGGTCGCCGTCGGCCGGGGCGAGCTGGGCGTCCGGGTACGGGTCGGTGGACCCCGCGAGGTGCGGGAGGTTGCCACCGCTTTCAACACGATGGCCGACCGGATCATCGGGTTGATGCAGGCGGAACGGGAGTTCGCGGCCGACCTCTCGCACCGGCTGCGCACTCCGCTGACCGCGCTCAAGCTGGACCTGGACCTGTTCGAGGGACGGGAGGCCGACCGGCTGCGCGCGGCGGTGACCACGCTCGATCGCGAGGTGACCGACCTGATCGGCCGCACGCGCGCGGGGTCGGCGGACACGGCGGCGACCGTGACGCGGCACAGCGATCTGGCGGCGGTCGTGGGAGCCCGGATGCCCTTCTGGGAGGCGCTGGCGCACGCCCAGGGCAGACCGTGCGCGGTGACGATCGACCCGGGTCCGGTCGGCATCGACCTTTCCGAGGAGGACCTCGTGGCGGCGCTGGACGCCCTCCTGGGCAACGTCTTCCAGCACACCCCGGCGGGCAGCGGATGCGAAGTGTACGCAGGTCTGCTGGACGGTGTGCCGTCCCTGGTGGTGGAGGATGCGGGGCCGGGTATCACGGCGGCCGAGACGGCTCAGGTGCGTGGTCTGAGTGGGGGCGAGTCGAGCGGGCTGGGGCTGGACATCGCGGCGCGGGCGGCCGAGAACTCGGGAGGCCGGCTGGTGATCGGCAGCGGCCGGCACGGCGGAGCGCGCGTGGAGATGCGGCTCGGCCCGCAGGAGCCCGCGCCTCGGCGCCGTGCACCGGGTGGCGCCGCCTCTCCCCACGAAGCGTGGTGAGACCCGTCCTCAGGTCTCCGATTCCAGGGACTGTCTGGTCGCGGTGCCGTACACCCCTTCGGGGTCGGTCTTGATGTGCCGGAGTGCCTGGTAGTTCTGGACGGCGGCTTCCGTGGGCTGGTCGTACACACCGTTGAGCGGTGCCGTGTCGATGCCTGCCTCACGCAAGCGCTGTTGCAGGTCGAGCACTTGTGGCCCCTGATCGCCCCGGGCGAGTACCTGGGACTGTCCCCCGGCTGCGCCCTCCGCCTGGAGCCCGCCGCCCGGGGTGGCCGTCGGAGGAGCGCCGGGGGCTCGTGTGCCGACCCCCGTGGACGGGGTGGACGGTGACGGCGGCTTCGTGGCCGGGGCCGAAGGGGAGGGCCGGCCGGCCGCCCCACCGGGCGACGTCTCGTCGCCCGTCGGAGGTTCACCGTCCCCGGGCGAGGATGCCGCCGCCGGTGGACTCGGCGCCGGTGCTACCAGCGAGGGCGGCTCAGGAGGTCCGACGGAGCGGCCGAAGAGCCCGACCAGGGCCACGGCGAGCAGGCCGAGCGTTCCGACCGCGGCGGCCATCCACAGACGGCTGCCGCTCAGGCGAAACCGGCCATGGAGTGCTCCGCTCATTCGGTGCTGCGCCATGGGCGCGTTACCTCCCCCTCTGGGCGATGGCCCGATGTGCCCCTCGTAGCGACCTGCGAAAAGCGTCGCCTCCCCGCCCACCGCTCGACGTCACCGTGCGGCTGGTCGAACAAGGTTCCCGGCGAGTGTAGCCCCGCTTGTCCGGCCACGGCGGGACGGTCGGCGGCTCCACCGCCGCCGGGCACATGGCGCGATGGGCCGCGAGGTGAAACCCGGCCGGGTCCTGCGGAGTGTCGTCCGCCAAGGCGGTCGGCGCCTCGTCCGCCCGCTGTCTCACCCCCAACGGAAGGCTTCCCGTGACACGACACAACCGCAGTTCCCACCGCCGGCTCAAGACGGCGGGTGCCTTCGTAGCCGGCGCCGGCGTGGTCGCCGTCGGTACCGTGGCCCTCGCCGGCACGCCCACCCAGCACCCGGCCGGCGGGCCCGTGGTGGCCGGCGGAGTGGCGACCTACCGTTCCGACGCGACCATCGGGCGTCTGACGGTGCCGTCGTCCTGGAACAAGATCGTGATTGCAGCGGGCGTCACCCTCCGCGGCAACTTCCTGATCCCTTCCACGCGCACCGCCCCGCTGACCATCCAGGGCGAGAACGCCGAGACGTCCAGACTGGTGGGTGACGGCAGCCACGTGAAGGACCCTGCCTTCGCGGCGATCTCCACCGACGCGAAGATCAACCTGACGCTGAAGGACTTCACCTCGCTCGACCCGCGCTTTTACCACATCCTCGCCAAGCGGGCCAAGGTGCTGGCCTCCGGCATGCGCGTCATCGACGACCGCGACGCCAGCAACAACAACTCCGACGGCTTCGGCGGCGGGGACGGGTCGGTGGTGGAGAACTCGTACTTCGACACGTGGGACGACACCTTCAAGATCTACAACGGGACGCTGACCGTCAGGAACACGACCGTGCTGCACAACCACAACGGGGCGCCCGTGCAGATGGGATGGGGCGACTACGGCTCGGGCAGCAAGCTCGTCGCGGACGGCCTCAAGGTCGTGAGCAACTCCGGTGACCGCTACAACCAGGGCCTGGTCTCCTGGGCCGGCGGCACCAAGTCCGACAGCCGGCTCATCCAGCTCGTCGGCAAGGGACTGTCCCGGTCCGTCGCCCCGGGGGCCGTCCAGGCTCCGCTCTACCTCTTCAAGCCGGGCGTCCGCAACAAGACCATCACGGTCGAGGGCGGGACCTGCTCGGTGGTCCGCAGCACGCCGTCCAACACCGTGCTGGGGGATCCCGGCGCCCACAACAAGGTCACCGTCACCGGATGTAGCTGACCGGCGGCCCGGAGCCCTGCAGTGGGGGGGGGGGGGGGGGGGGGGGGGGGGGGGGGACAGGGGGGGGGGGGGGGGGGGGGGGGGGGGGGGGGGGGGTGTTTTTTTCGGGGAGGGCCCCACCCCCGTCCGGTGGGTTTCTT
>NZ_JBVIIE010000069.1:0-48875 GCF_055569945.1 Streptomyces sp. NPDC031340 | reverse complement strand
CACCACCCCCCCCCCCCCCCCCCCCCCCACGCCCCCCGCCACCCCCCCCCCCCCCCCCCCCCCCCCCCCCCCCCCCCCCCACTTCAGGTCCCGGTGACGGGGTGAGCCGTCACTGGTCCCGGTACATCTCGGCGACCAGGAAGGCCAGGTCGAGCGACTGGCTGCGGTTCAGGCGCGGGTCGCACGCCGTCTCGTAGCGCTGGTGCAGGTCGTCGACGAAGATCTCGTCGCCGCCGCCCACGCACTCGGTGACGTCGTCGCCGGTGAGCTCCATGTGGAGGCCGCCCGGGTGGGTGCCCAGCGACTTGTGCACCTCGAAGAAGCCCTTGACCTCGTCCAGCACGTCGTCGAAACGGCGCGTCTTGTGGCCGGAGGCCGCCTCGAAGGTGTTGCCGTGCATCGGGTCGGTCACCCAGGCCACCGTCGCGCCCGACGCCGTGACCTTCTCGACCAGCTCGGGGAGCTTGTCGCGGACCTTGTCGGCGCCCATGCGGACGATGAAGGTCAGCCGGCCCGGCTCGCGGTCCGGGTCGAGGCGCTCGATGTACTGCAGCGCCTCCTCGGCCGTCGTGCTCGGGCCGAGCTTGACGCCGATCGGGTTGCGGATCTGCGAGGCGAACTCGATGTGCGCGTGGTCCAGCTGCCGGGTGCGCTCGCCGATCCACACCATGTGCGCGGAGACGTCGTAGAGCCGCCCGGTGCGCGAGTCGACGCGGGTGAGCGCCGACTCGTAGTCCAGCAGCAGCGCCTCGTGCGACGAGTAGAACTCGACGGTCTTGAACTCCTCCGGGTCCGCGCCGCAGGCCTGCATGAAGTTCAGCGCGTTGTCGATCTCGCGGGCCAGCTGCTCGTAGCGCTGGCCGGAGGGGGAGGACTTCACGAAGTCCTGGTTCCAGGCGTGCACCTGGCGCAGGTCGGCGTAGCCGCCGGTGGTGAAGGCGCGCACCAGGTTGAGCGTGGAGGCGGAGGCGTTGTACATCCGCTTCAGGCGCTCGGGGTCGGGGATGCGGGCGGCCTCGGTGAACTCGAAGCCGTTGACGGAGTCGCCCCGGTAGGTGGGGAGCGTCACGCCGTCCCGGGTCTCGACCGGCTTGGAGCGCGGCTTGGAGTACTGGCCCGCGATGCGGCCGACCTTCACGACCGGCACGGACGCCGCGTACGTGAGGACGGCACCCATCTGGAGCAGCGTCTTGAGCTTGTTGCGGATCTGGTCGGCGGACACCGCGTCGAAGGCCTCGGCGCAGTCGCCGCCCTGGAGGAGGAACGCCTCTCCCTTGGCGACGGCCGCCATCCGGGCGCGCAGCTGGTCGCACTCGCCCGCGAAGACGAGCGGCGGATACGACTCGAGGTCCGCGATCACTGCGCGCAGAGCCTCGGTGTCGGGGTACTCGGGCTGCTGCGCCGCGGGCAGGTCTCGCCAGGTGTTGCCAGCACTCGCGCTGGTCTTAGCGTTCACGGTCACCCTGTAAACATTACGGGGTCGTGTCGCGTGGTTTGTCTCCGGTTCGCCAGATGAGACGGACCGATCAATGGCCGGACGGACCGCCCGCCGGTGCGGTAGGGTGCCTGGCATGTTCGCGCTTTCGACCCAGAACTGGTGGTGGACCGCTCATCCGGCGGCCCACTGACTGCGCGTACGCACAGACTTCGCGAAGGCCGCCCGAGGGGCGGCCTTCCGCGTTTCCCGGGCCGTTCCTCTCCGTCGATCGAGATCGAGAAGGACACGGACCCATGAACCTGCCGGACCTGCTGCACGACCCCCGCCCGTTCGCCCTGCTGCGCCGCCGCACGCCCGGCCGCGACCAGGACGTCGTCGAGCTGCTGCTCGGACCGGTCACGGTGCACGACCGCCTCGCCGACCTGCCCGACGAGGGCCTCGCGCTGGTGCCGTTCCGGCAGATCCGCGAGCGCGGTTTCGACGTCCGCGACGACGGCACCCCGCTGGCGGTGCTCAGGCCGGAGGAGACCCACGTCCTGCCGCTGGAGGACGCGCTGGCCCAGCTGCCCGCCCACGACGTCGAGGTCCGCGCCGGCGGCTTCGACGTGGCGGACGAGGAGTACGCGGAGATCGTCGGGCGCGTGCTCCGCGAGGAGATCGGGCGCGGCGAAGGCGCCAACTTCGTGATCCGGCGGACGTACCAGGGCGAGATCCACGGCTTCTCCCGGGCCGACGCGCTCGCCCTGTTCCGGCGGCTGCTGGAGGGGGAGCGCGGCGCGTACTGGACGTTCGTCGTGTGCACCGGGGAGCGGACGCTGGTCGGCGCCAGTCCGGAGGTGCACGTGCGGATGTCCGGCGGGACTGTCGTCATGAACCCGATCAGCGGGACCTACCGGTATCCGGCCGAGGGGCCCACCCCCGAGCACCTGCTCGGCTTCCTCGCCGACGGCAAGGAGATCGAGGAGCTGTCGATGGTCGTCGACGAGGAGCTGAAGATGATGTGCACCGTCGGCGACCGGGGCGGGGTCGTCGTCGGGCCGCGGCTGAAGGAGATGGCGCACCTCGCGCACACCGAGTACGAGCTGCGCGGGAAGTCCTCGCTGGACGTCCGGGAGGTGCTGCGGGAGACCATGTTCGCGGCGACGGTCACCGGCTCGCCCGTGCAGAACGCCTGCCGGGTGATCGAGCGCCACGAGGTGGGCGGGCGCGGCTACTACGCCGGCGCGCTGGCCCTGCTCGGCCGGGACTCCGGCGGCGCCCAGACCCTCGACTCCCCCATCCTCATCCGCACCGCTGACATCGACGCCGAGGGGCGGCTGCGGGTGCCGGTCGGCGCCACGCTGGTGCGCGGGTCGGACCCGGCGGGCGAGGTCGCGGAGACGCACGCGAAGGCGGCGGGCGTGCTGGCGGCCCTCGGCGTACGTCCGTCCCGGCCGCGGTCGGAGCACACGCGCCCCCGGCTGGCCGACGACCCCCGGGTGCGGGCCGCGCTGGACGGGCGCCGGGCCTCGCTGGCGCCGTTCTGGCTGCGGATGCAGGAGCGGTCGGACGAGCTGGAGGGGCACGCCCTGGTCGTCGACGGCGAGGACACGTTCACGGCGATGCTCGCCCACGTGCTGCGCTCCGGCGGGCTGGAGGTCACCGTCCGGCGCTACGACGAGCCCGGCCTGCGGGAGGCGGTGCTCGCGCACCCGGGGCCGGTCGTGCTGGGCCCCGGCCCCGGCGACCCGTCCGATCTGGCCGACCCCAAGATGCGGTTCCTGCGGGACCTGGCCGCGCGGGTGGTGCGCGACCACCGGCACGGCGTGCTCGGCGTCTGCCTCGGGCACGAGCTGATCGCGGCCGAGCTGGGGCTGGAGATCGTGCGCAAGGAAGTGCCGTACCAGGGGGCGCAGACGACGATCGACCTGTTCGGGCGCGGCGAGACCGTCGGCTTCTACAACAGCTTCGTGGCGCGCTGCGACGACGAGGCGGCCGAGGAGCTGGCCGCGCACGGCGTGGAGGTGTCCCGGGCCGCGAACGGGGAGGTGCACGCGGTGCGCGGGCCCGGCTTCGCCGGCGTGCAGTTCCACCCCGAGTCGGTGCTCACCCTGAACGGCGCCGCCGTCGTCGTCGGGCTGATGGGTCAGATCCGCGGCACGAGGACGTTCTCGGAGCGGCGGCCCTCGGTGTAGTCCAGGACGTTGCCGACCGTGGCGTCGATGATCTGCCGGACGGCGTCCACGGTGTAGTACGCCTGGTGGGAGGTGACCAGGACGTTGGGGAAGGTGACCAGGCGGGCCAGGGTGTCGTCCTCGATGGCCTGGAGGGACTTGTCGAGGAAGAACAGGCCCGCCTCCGCCTCGTACACGTCGAGGCCGACGCCGGTGAAGCGGCCCTCGCGCAGCTCGGCGACGAGGGCGGCGGTGTCTATGAGGCCGCCGCGGCTGGAGTTGACCAGGATGGCGTCGTCCTTCATCGCCTTCAGCGCGGCGGCGTCGATGAGGTGCTGGGTGGCGGGCATCAGCGGCACGTGCAGGGTGATCAGGTCGGACTCGGCGAGGAGGCGCTCCTTGGGGACGTACTCCATGCCGAGTTCCACGCAGGCCGGGTTCTCGGCGACGTCCCAGCCGAGCAGCCGCATGCCGAAGCCGTGGGCGATCCGGGCGAACGCCTCGCCGATCTTGCCGGTGCCGAGGATGCCCGCGGTGCGGCCGTGCATGTCGCGGCCCATCAGCCCGTTGAGGCGGAAGTCGAAGTCGCGGGTGCGGATGGAGGCGCGGACGATGCGGCGGTTGACCGCCATGGCGAGCGTCCAGGCGAACTCGGCCACGGAGTACGGCGAGTAGTACGACACGCGGGCGACCGTCATGGCGAGGCGTTCGGCGACCGGGAGGTCGATGTTGTTGAAGCCGGTGGAGCGCTGGGCGATCATCTGCGTCCCGCCGACCGCCAGGGTCTGCAGCACGTGGTTGTCCAGGGCGCAGTTGACGCTGGTGCAGATGATCTCGTAGCCGGACGCGATCGGGGCGGTGTCCTGGTTGAGGAAGACGTCCAGACAGCGGACCTCGTGGTGGCCCTGGAAGGCCTCCTCGATCAGGGGCTTCTCGTCCGCCTGCACGCCGAAGGCGAGAATCTCCACGACTTCTCCGTTCTGCTGGGGCGCCCCCTCCGCCGGGGGGCACCCCACCGAATATATGCCGGACGTATATGCCGACTCCGGCTCGACACATCTGCCGGCTCGGGCCCGGCGCCTGTGCCGGCTCGGGCCCGACAGGTAGTCCGGTAGTCCGGTAGTCCGGTCCGGCCCGACGGTCACACCGAGTCCGGTGCCGCCGGTCAGCCGAAGAACACGCTGACCTCCTGGTAAAGCGCCGGGTCCACCCTCTTCGGGCCGGCCGCCGCCTGGGTGATCGGGACGCGGACGATGTCCGTGCCGCGCAGGGCCACCATCGTGCCGAAGTCGGCGTCGTGGACGGCGTCCACGGCGTGCAGCCCGAACCGGGTGGCCAGCCAGCGGTCGAAGGGGCTGGGCGATCCGCCGCGCTGGACGTGGCCGAGGACCGTGGTGCGGGCCTCCTTGCCGGTGCGGTGCTCGATCTCCCTGGCCAGCCACTCCCCCACGCCGGACAGCCGCACGCCGGAGGCGGGACCCGCCACCGGCGTGAGCACCGCCCGGCCGTCCCGGGGCGCGGCGCCGTCCGCGACGACCACGATCGGCGCGTACGACGCCCGGAAGCGGGAGGTGACCCAGGCGCACACCTGGTCCACGTCGAAGGGCTGCTCGGGGATCAGGATGGCGTTGGCGCCGCCGGCCAGGCCGGAGTGCACGGCGATCCAGCCCGTCTCGCCGCCCATCACCTCCACCACGAGCACACGCTTGTGGGACTCGGCGGTGGTGTGCAGCCGGTCGATGGCCGCGGTCGCGACGCCGACGGCGGTGTCGAAGCCGACCGTGCGGTCGGTGCCGTGCAGGTCGTTGTCGATGGTCTTGGGTACGGCGACACAGGGCAGCCCGTGGTCCTGGGCAAGGACGGCCGCCGTGCCGAGGGTGTCCCGGCCACCGATGGTGATGAGGGCCTCCACCTCGAGCTTGGCGAGGTTGTCGCGGATGCGGCGGACGCCGTCCGGGTGCTCCAGGGGGTGGGTGCGCGAGGTGCCGAGGAGGGTGCCGCCGCGGGGCAGGGTGCCGCGCACGGCGGGGATGTCGAGGGCGACGGTGTCCCCTTCGAGGGGGCCGCGCCAGCCGTCCACGAAGCCGACGAAGTCGTAGCCGTACTCCTGCACGCCCTTGCGGACGACGGCCCGCACCACGGCGTTCAGGCCCGGACAGTCACGGCCTCCGGTGAGCACTCCGACACGCATGGATCTCCCCGTCCCTTCGCTCCGGCTTCCGTTTCCCGTGGCTCCACGCTAGTCGCGTCGCCCCGCTCGCGGTGCCCGGTTCACTCGTCGTCCAGCCCCCGTTCGATCGCATAGCGGACCAGTTCCACCCGGTTGTGCAGCTGGAGCTTGCCCAGGGTGTTCTGGACGTGGTTCTGCACGGTGCGGTGGGAGATGACGAGGCGTTCGGCTATCTGCTTGTAGCTCAGGCCCTTGGCGACCAGCCGCAGCACCTCGGTCTCGCGGTCGGTCAGCCGCGGGGCGTCGGGCCGGCCGGGGTCGGCGGCGGGCGCGGGATCGGCGGCCAGGCGCCGGTACTCGCCGAGGACCAGGCCGGCCAGGCCGGGCGTGAACACCGGGTCGCCGACGGCCGTGCGGCGCACCGCGTCCAGCAGTTCCTCGGTGGACGCCGACTTCAGCAGGTAGCCGGTCGCGCCCGATTTCACCGCCTCCAGCACGTCGGCGTGCTCGCCGCTCGCGGACAGCACCAGCACGCGCAGCGCCGGGTCGTGGCCCACCAGTTCCTTGCAGACCTGCACGCCCGGCTTGGCCGGCAGGTTGAGGTCGAGCACGAGGACCTCGGGTGCGGCGGCCTTGGCCCGGCGTACGGCCTGCTCGCCGTCGCCCGCGGTGGCGACCACCTCGAAGCCGGACTCGGCCAGGTCGCGGGCCACGGCGTCGCGCCACATGGGGTGGTCGTCGACCACCATGACTCTGATCGGGTCCCGCTGTTCACTCATCGCTGCTCCGCCTTCCCCCGCCGGTCCTTCGCGTCCTTCGCGTTCTTCGTTTCCTTCGCGTCCTTCGGCACCGTGAGCTCCACCTCCGTGCCCTGCCCCGGCACCGAGATGACCTCGGCGCTGCCGCCGAGGTCGCGCAGCCGGCCCCGGATCGACAGGGCCACGCCGAGCCGTCCTTCGCCCTCGGCCTGGGCGAGCCGCCCCTCGGGGATGCCGGGCCCGTCGTCCCGTACGGTCACCACGACCTCGCCGGGCTCGTCCTCGACGAGGATCCACGCGCGCGCGTGCTCGCCGGCGTGCCGGCGGACGTTGTCCAGGGCCGCGCCGACGGCCGCGGCCAGCTCGCGCGCCGCCGCGGGCGCCAGCGGCACCGGCGCGCCCGGCTCGGCGAGGCTGACCCTGGCGCCGGCGTACGGGGCGAGCAGCGAGCGCAGGTCGACGGTGGCGTTCGCGTCGGGTCCGTCGGGCTCGTCGACGGTGGTCACGAGCGCCCCCGCGGTGGCGTCCGCGGACACCCGTGGCGCCGGCAGCAGCCCGCCGGAGACCAGGGTGCGCAGCGCCACCTCCTGCTCGCCGGCCATCCGGCCCAGCTCCGCCGCCTCGCCGCCGATGACCGCGCCGCGCCGCTGCACCATGGCGAGCACCTGCAGCACGCTGTCGTGGATGTCCCGGGCGAGCCGTTCCCGTTCCCGGGTCGCGGCCTCGATCTCCAGGGCGCGGGCGAGGGTGCGCTCGGAGGCGCGGGCGACCTCGACGACGTAGCCGATGGCGATGGAGGCGACCCAGACCAGGATCACGTTGTGGACGGTGTCGCGGGCCGGGGTGCCGCGTTCGATCAGGTTGGCGGCGGCGACCGGTGTGGAGGCGAACGCGGCCCAGCGCCAGCCGCCCTTGATGGCGTACGCGAGCACCGAGCCTGCGGTCCATATCGACGGCAGGGTCGGGCCGCCGTCGTTGATGTGCTGCTCGCTGACGGCGAGGGGGGTGAGCACGATGCCGGTCAGCGCGACGGCGAGGTCGACGGCCAGGAAGGGCTTGGTGCAGGCGGCCGCGTTCTGTACGCGCGGCAGGGTGGCGAGCGTCCACCCGCACAGGACGGTGTAGAAGGCGATGGCGACGGCAGGGCGGTCGTAGGTGTCGTAGACGGCGACGCACAGGCCGACCGCGTACAGCATGGTCAGCACCCGGTAGGCGGTCAGGGCACGCCACAGCGGCTGCTCGACCGACATCCTCACGACCCGCTCGCGCTTCGGCACGTCCCCCACCCCCCGGCCAGGACGGCCCGGGGCCTCACGCCCCGGACTTGTCCTTCCTGGCCTGTTCCCTGGCCTGTTCCTTCCCGGCCTTCGCCGCCTCCGCGAGCTGCCGCTTGGCGGCCGTCGCGTAGATGTCGACGTACTCCTGGCCGGAGAGCTTCATGATCTCGTACATGACCTCGTCCGTCACCGCGCGGAGCACGAAACGGTCGTGTTCCATGCCCTGGTAGCGGCTGAAGTCCAGGGGCTTGCCGATGCGGATGCCGGGCCGCATCAGCTTGGGCATCACCTGGCCGGGCGGCTGGATCTTCTCGGTGTCGATCATGGCGACGGGGATGACCGGCGCGCCGGTCGCCAGCGCCACGCGGGCGAGGCCGCCGGGCTTGCCGCGGTAGAGGCGGCCGTCGGGCGAGCGGGTGCCTTCCGGGTAGATCCCGAACAGTTCACCGCGCTGCAGGACCTCGATGCCGCTCCTGACGGCCGCCTCGCCCGCGCCGCGCGCGCCGGAGCGGTCCACCGGGAGCTGGCCGACGCCCTTGAAGAAGGCGGCCGTCAGCCGGCCCTTCACGCCGGGGGTGGTGAAGTACTCCGCCTTCGCGATGAAGGTGACCTTGCGGTCCAGCACCGCGGGCAGGAAGAACGAGTCGGAGAAGGAGAGGTGGTTGCTCGCCAGGATCGCGGGGCCCTCGGCGGGAATGTTCTCCAGACCCTCCACCCAGGGCCTGAAGGTGACCTTCAGCGGTCCCCCGATGGCGACCTTCATCGCGCCGTACAACAACCGAGTGCCTCCCATGTCCGTGGGCTAGACCTTAACCCGGCCCGTCGGGAAGGCGTCGACGGGCCTGGTCGGTGTCGGTGCCGTCGCGTACCGTGAAGGTCCTGCAATGCCAAGTGCCAGCCCCATTCCACGAACAGGAGACCGATGGTGCCGGTCCTTCCTGGAGCCGAGCCGTACCGCCACGAGGGCGGCGAGGTCGGAGTCCTCCTCTGCCACGGCTTCACCGGTTCCCCCCAGTCGCTGCGCCCCTGGGCGGAGCATCTCGCCGCACACGGCCTGACCGTGTCGCTGCCGCTGCTGCCCGGGCACGGCACCCGCTGGGAGGACATGCAGCTCACCGGCTGGCAGGACTGGTACGCGGAGGTGGACCGGGAGTTGCGCGGCCTGCTCGATCGCTGCTCGGAGGTGTTCCTGGCGGGCCTGTCCATGGGCGGCACGCTGGCCCTGCGGCTGGCCGCGATCCACGGGGACGCGGTGCGCGGCCTGGTGCTGGTGAACCCGGCGAACCGGATGCACGGCCTGGCCGCGCACGCCCTGCCCGTCGTCCGGCACCTGGTCCGCTCGACGAGGGGGATCGCCAGCGACATCGCCAAGGAGGACAGTACCGAGCTGGGTTACGACCGGGTGCCGCTGGGCGCCGCCCACTCCCTGCGCGCCTTCTTCCGGCTGGTCGACGGCGAACTGCCGCAGGTCACCCAGCCGCTGCTGGTGCTGCGCAGCCCGCAGGACCACGTGGTGCCGCCGGCCGACTCGGCGCGCATCCTGGGCCGCGTCTCTTCCCTGGACGTGACGGAGATCCTGCTGGAACAGAGCTACCACGTCGCGACGTTGGACCACGACGCGGACCGGATCTTCGCGGAGAGCCTCGCGTTCATCGGCCGGCTCGCGACCCGTGTCGGCAAGGAAGGGACGGCGGCAGGTGGCTGAGCATGACTCCGACCGGGAGGACCGGGAGCCGGAGGAGCAGGGCGTGCCGTTCGACGAGGCGGCCGCGTGGGCGGCGATCGTCGCGGGGTACGGCGAGGAGCCTCCGGACCCGCCGGGCACCAAGCCCTTCAAGTCGGTCGAGGACCTGGCGCTGCTGGAGCCCGTGACGAACGACGGCGACGGCGGTGACGACCCGCCGAAGAGGGACGAGCCCGCCAAGCCGCTGGGCGCGTCGGTGGCCTTCGCGCCGGGCGTCGGCCCGCGGGACCACACGGCTCCCGAGGCGTCCGAAGACGACTTCGACGATGACGACGAGGGCCATTTCGTCCCGCCGGAGCCACCGCCGCTGCCCTCCGCCGACGCGACCGCGAAGTTCGCCTGGCTGGCGGTGATCGGCGGGCCGATCCTGCTCCTGCTGGCGGTGGTGCTCGGCTGGGACATGACCTGGTGGCTCGCCACCCTCGGCATCGGCGGCTTCCTGGGCGGCTTCGCCACCCTGGTGACGCGGATGAAGACGGACGACGAGGACGACGGCGACCCGGGCCGGGGCGCCGTCGTGTGAGCCCCGTCTCCGGCTGGGCTCCGGGACTCTGAGCGGGCCGGGCGAAGTCCGCGCCGGTGCGCCCCGAAGGGGCGCGAGGAACTGCGCGACCAGCCACGACGACGTCAGCACGCGACCGACGGCGTGACGCGGCACGCCCAGCGCGCCGCTCAGCCCGCCGGAGGCCTCGGCGGCCGCCCCCCAAGGGGCGCGAGGAACTGCGCGACCAGCCACCACGGCGCGGCAGGCGACCGACGGCACACTGCGGCACGCCCAGCGCGCCGCTCAGCCCGCCGGGATTCTGAGGGCGGCCAGGGTCGGAAGGTGGTCCGTGGCCGCCCTCAGGTCCGTCTCCGTCACGCCGGGGTGACCGACAGGCACTCCGCAGCCGAGCACCGAGACATCCTTCGTGGCGAAGATCGCGTCGATGCGGCGGTGCGGCCGGCTGCGCGTCCAGGTGTGCTCGCCGCCCCAGGGTGCCGCGGCCCGGCAGTCCTGGAGCGTGCCGGCGAGACGCCGGAAGGTGCGGCCGCCGGGGGGTTCGTTGAGGTCGCCGCCCGCGACGGCCTGCCGCACGCCCAGGCCGGCCAGCCGGTCCAGCAGCATGCCGCCCTGCTCGTACCGCTCGTCGCGGTGCAGGGAGAGGTGGCAGCTCAGCACGCCGAGGCGGGCGCCGCCGAAGCGGACCACCGCCGAGGCGAGGCCGCGTCGATGCTGTCCCGGGGTGAGCGGGAGCAGCACGTCCTCGGTGCGCTCGACGGTGGCCCGGAGGCTGCACAGGAGCGCCGGCCCCGCGGCGGTCGCCCCGCCGCCGAGGACGACCTGCCCCGAGGCCGCCGCCAGCCGGGCGAGCTTCTTGCGCCAGCGGAAGAAGCGGGGCGCTTCCTGGAGCAGGACGAGGTCGGGGGCACAGGCGGCGATGACGCGGGCGAGGGCGTCCGTGTCGTCCCGCATCGAGCGGATGTTGTAGCTCAGGACCCGGATGACGGCTGAACCGTCGGGTTCGGTACGGGAGTTGGGGAGCGGCTCCATGCGGGTCAATCTACGCCCGCAGGGCCGGGGCGCGAGGTGTTCCCCGCGCCCCTCGGGTCGTCCCGGAGGACGTCACATGATGGGATCGGGCTCCCGGGCCAGGTCCGCGGCGCCCACCAGGCCGGCCTTGTTGCCGAGCTGGGCCGCGATCACGTCGGCGACCGGGCGCCAGTTGCCGCCCACCAGCCAGCGCTTGTAGGACTTGCGGATCGGGTCCAGGACCAGTTCGCCCTCGTCGGAGAGGCCGCCGCCGACGATGAAGGCGGACGGGTCGAAGAGGGAGGCCAGGTCGGCGAGGCCGGCGCCGGCCCAGCGGGCCAGCTCGCGGTAGGAGTCGACGGCGACCGGGTCGCCCTGGCGGGCGGCCATGGAGATGTGCTTGCCCTCGATGCCGTCCGGGGTGCCGTCGCCCAGCGACAGCAGCAGTTCGGCGTTCTCGGGGGTGGCGTTGGCGCGCTGCTTGGCGTAGCGGACGAGCGCGCGCCCCGAGGCGTACTGCTCCCAGCAGCCCTGCGAGCCGCAGCCGCACAGCAGGCCGTCCGGGACCATGCGGATGTGGCCGAACTCGGCGGCCACGCCGAAGTGGCCGCGGCGCAGCTTGTTGCCGATGATGATGCCGCCGCCGAGGCCG
Organism: Streptomyces sp. NPDC031340; assembly: GCF_055569945.1. Lineage (NCBI taxonomy): Bacteria > Bacillati > Actinomycetota > Actinomycetes > Kitasatosporales > Streptomycetaceae > Streptomyces > Streptomyces sp. NPDC031340. The sequence continues at coordinate 37,170 of NZ_JBVIIE010000069.1, read as the reverse complement.
GTGCCGAGGGTGATGCAGATGACGTTGCGGTGGCCCTTGCCCGCGCCGAACTTGTACTCGCCCCAGGCCGCCGCGTTCGCGTCGTTCTCCACGACGACCGGCAGGCCCACGCGTGCCTCGACCTCGTCCTTCAGCGGCTCCTGACGCCAGTCGATGTTCGGCGCGAAGTAGACGGTGGAGCGCTGCCGGTTGACGTAGCCGGCCGCGCCGATGCCCACGCCGACGATCTCGTGCCCGGCCCGCGCGCCCTCCACCGCCGAGGAGATGGCGTCCACGATGGCCTCGGGCGTGGTGGGGGTCGGCACCTTGAAGGTCGAGAGGATGTTGCCTTCCTCGTCGACCACGCCGGCCGCGATCTTCGTGCCGCCGATGTCGACGCCGATGGTGAGTCCCATGAATCCCTCAGTTCCGGTCGAGCCCCGCTACGGCCAACCGTACCCGAGGCCCTGCCGTCGATTCCCCGTCGTCCGGCCGCTGGACAGGCCGAAATCCGGCGGCCGGGGCCGTGCGGGGACCCTCAGTCGAGATCGATGCGCTGGCCGGGGCCGGTGCCCTCGTCCGGGCCGGGACGCTCGTCCGGGTCCTTGCCCCAGCGGTCCTGGTGGCCCTCACGGTCCTCGCGGACCGCGCGGTCCTCGCGGTCGTTGCGCGGGTCGCTCGCGCCGTGGGTCCAGCGCTGTTCCTGGGCCCGGACCGCGGAGCGGTAGGCGGCGAGCAGTTCGCTGCCGGCCGCGGCCAGATGGTCGAAGACGTCCGGGTTGCGTTCGATGACGGGTTCCACGGCGGCCTTGGCCTGCTGGACGGCCTGCCGCACCGCCTGCTGCGCGGCGGGTCCGGCGACCGCGCCGAGCAGCGGCGAGCGGAACCCCGAGAACCCGGAAAGCCGGTCCGCGACGGTGTCGACCAGCCGGCGCAGTTCCTCGGCGGCCGAGCCCGGCGGCGGGCCGTAACTCGCGCGGCGGCGGGCCTTCTCGGCCGCGAGGTCCTCGGCGCACGCGGTCGCCCAGGCGTCGGCGTCGGTCGCCCGCACCGCGTCGTCGGCCTCGCGGTCACCGGCATCCGACGTGGGGAGCTCTTCGCTCATGACGGACTCCTGACTACGGTTCGTCCCTACGACGTTACCCGAATGGACGTACGTCGTTCAGGGCCGTCCGGGCCACAGCTGCGGGTCCGGCGCGAACCGGATCAGCAGCCGGCCCTCCCGCAGGGCGGCGCCGTCGACGGTGCACCGGCGCAGGGCGGACGGCAGCGGGACGATGCGGTGGAACGGCCCGGCGCTGACGACGAGTTCGTCGCCCCGCCGGATGAGGTCCAGCTCCTCGCGTATGGCGCCGGGCAGCGGGATGTCCCAGACGAGTACGCCGTCATCGGCGAGCCGGTCGACGACGGGCCACTCGACCGTGGAGGTCGTGTCGTTGACGCCGGGCACGGGGAGCGCGGCGAGGTCGTCGGTGCCGCGCGGGTCGCGGCCGAGGTGGGCGACGCGGTGGACGTCGTAGGACTCCCGCCACTCGGCCAGGGTCTTGCGCTGCTGGGCGAGGGGGCCGGCGAGCCAGGTGTCGGCGGCGTGCTCGGGCAGCACCCGGTTGGCGACCAGCGTCTCGGGGCGCAGACCGCGCAGGGCGAGGGCGAGGCCGGCGGCGCGTACGGCGTCGGCACCGGCCGGGCCGGGTTCGGCGACCAGCCGGACGACGGTGCCCGGGTCGGCGAGGACCGCCTCGACGGCGCCGAGCTCCAGGTCCCAGCGGGCGGCGGTCTCGTACAGCCACTCCGCGGGCATGGGGACGCCGGCCAGGCGGCCGAGGACGGGCCGCAGGGCGCGGGCCGCCTGCCGCTCGGGCGGCAGGAGACGGCGCAGGTAGCGGCGGAGTTCCTCGGGCAGGGCCAGCAGCGCGAGCGCCTGCGGGGTGGGCGGCAGGTCGACGACCAGGAGTTCGTGCGGGTCGCCTCGCTCGGCGAGGGCTGCGTCCCGCAGGGCGCGCAGCAGGGCGAGCTCGGCGGCGCCGGGCAGCGGGGTGACCTCCTCGGCGTCCAGGCGGGAGGCGCCCAGGAGGTCGAGGACGTTCGCGGCGCGCTCCTGAAAGGCGGCGAGGTCGTCCCGGAAGCCGGCCGCGGCGTCGGGGCGCCAGGCGGTGAGGTTCGGCGCGACCTGCCGGGGGACCGGGCCCGTCGGCGCGCCGAGGGCCGCGCCGAGGGTGTCGGTGCGGTCGGCGCTCAGGACGAGGGTGCGGGTGCCGTCGCCCGCGGCACGCAGGGCGGTGGCCGCGGCGACGGTGGTGCGTCCGCAACCGCCGGGGCCCGTGATCAGGATGGTGCGCATGGGGTGACGGTACCGGTACCCGGCCGGCCGGCCGGGCCGCCGCGAGGGCGGTTCCCGGCCCGGTTCCGGCTACTTCTCGAGGGAGGTCTTCCCGTCGTTCGTGCCGGGCTCCCCGGGCTCGCCGGTCTCCTCGGGCTTGCCGGCGTCCCCGGCCTCCCCGGACTCCACGCGCTTCTTCAGGCCCGCCAGCGCGCGGTCGATGATCACCTTCTCCGCCTTGCGCTTGATCATCCCGAGCATCGGGATCTTGACGTCGACGGTGAGCTGGTAGGTGACCTCGGTGGCGCCCCGGCCGGCCGGCCGGAGGAGGTAGGAGCCGTCGAGGGAGCGCAGCATCTGGGACTTGACCAGGGTCCAGGAGACCTCGTCGGCGCCGCCCCAGGTGTACGCGAGGACCTGGTCGTCCTTGATGGCGCCGGCGTCCATGACGAGGCGGACCTGTTCGGCGCGGCCCTGGGCGTCGGTCTTGAGCACCTCCGCCTCCTTCACCTCACCGGTCCAGTCGGGATAGCGGGCGAAGTCGGCGATCACCCCCATGACGTCGGCCGGTGCCGCCTCGATCGTGATGCTCGAGCTGGTGTGTTCCGCCATCGCCGTGGCTCCTCCAGATGCGGGCCGGAAATCAGGTCGTGCGCACGTGTGTGCAGCGTGAAGGCTACCGCGCTCCGACCAGCCGACTTCACCGCGTACCCGGCACACCGGGACGGGTCACCATTCCAGGGCCCACGGCTTGCCGCTGCCGGCGAAGTGCCCGACGTTGACGCATTCGGTCGGGCCGATCCGCATCCGCCTGACCAGTGGCTGGTGGACGTGGCCGAACAGGGAGTACCGGGGCCGGGTGCGGCGGATCGCGTCGAGCAGGGCGCGGCTGCCGCGTTCGAAGCGGCGCGCGACGGTGTCGTAGACGAGTTCCGGCACTTCGGGCGGGATGTGCGTGCACAGCACGTCGACCTCGCCGACGGCCTCGATCTTCGCCGCGTACTCCTCGTCGGTGAGCTCGTACGGCGTGCGCATGGGCGTCTTCAGGCCGCCGCCGACGAAGCCGAAGACCCACCCGCCGATCTCCACCCGCTCCCCGTCCAGCACCGTCGTGCCGGGTCCGGCGTACTCCGGCCACAGGGGCGGCATGTCGACGTTGCCGTAGGTGGCGTACGTCGGCGCGGGGAACGCGGCGAACATCTCGGCGTACTGCCTGCGTACCGCGCGTTCGATCACCGCGGCCCGGTCCGCGCCGATGCCGGCCCACAGCCGGGCCCCGAACTCCCGCGCCTCCTCGAAGCGGCGGGCGGTGCGCAGCGCGACGATGCGGTCGGCGTTCTCCTCGCCGAACAGGTCGGGAAAGATCCCGCGCGAGTGGTCGGCGTAGTCCAGGAAGAGGACCAGGTCACCCAGGCAGATCAGGGCGTCGGCGCCGTCCTTGGCCCTGGCCAGGTCGCGGGCGTTGCCGTGCACGTCGCTGACCACATGGACACGGGTCCTCCGGTTGCCGGACGGTGCGGTTGCCATGGCGATCAAGAGTAGGGCCGAGCGGCACGGGTGAACAGTGCCGCCGCCACCTGCGGTTACTGGCCAGTCAAGAAGGTGGTGGACTACCGTGCAGAAAGGAATACCAATCTGTGTGACGCAGCGAACATATCGTCGGGACCCCCTGTCGAAAGAGCTATACCGGCGGGTAACGTCCGGGCCGTCCAGTCGTGCTCAGGATTTCAACCAGTGAACTCTGAGCACTGCCCGAGCCGTGGACCGCACCGTCGCATCGCACAACGTCGTGGCGCCGGCGCCCTATGAGGAGCAGCAGTCTTGCGCGAGTTCAGCCTTCCGGCTTTGTACGAGGTCCCTGCGGACGGCAATCTGGCCGACATCGTCCGCAGAAACGCCGCGCAGCATCCCGACGTCGCCGTCATCGCCCGCAAGGTGGACGGCGTATGGCAGGACGTGACCGCCACGGCCTTCCTGGCCGAGGTACGCGCCGCCGCCAAGGGGCTGATCGCCTCCGGTGTCCAGCCGGGCGACCGGGTCGCGCTGATGTCCCGCACGCGCTACGAGTGGACGCTGCTGGACTTCGCGATCTGGAGCGCGGGCGCGATCACCGTGCCGGTGTACGAGACCAGCTCGCCGGAGCAGGTGGAGTGGATCCTCTCCGACTCGGGCGCGACGGCCTGTGTCACGGAACTGGACGCGCACGCGGCCGCCGTCGAGTCGGTGCGCGACCGGCTGCCCGACCTCAAGCACGTCTGGCAGATCGAGGCCGGCGCGGTCGAGGAGCTGGGCGCGCTCGGCGCGGACGTCACCGACGCCGCGGTCGAGGAGCGCAGCTCGCTCGCCAAGGCCGACGACCCGGCGACGATCGTCTACACCTCGGGCACGACCGGGCGGCCCAAGGGCTGTGTGCTGAGCCACCGCAGCTTCTTCGCCGAGTGCGGGAACGTCGTCGAGCGCCTGCGTCCGCTGTTCCGCACCGGCGAATGCAGCGTGCTGCTGTTCCTGCCGCTGGCGCACGTCTTCGGGCGTCTCATCGAGATCGCGCCGATGATGGCGCCGATCAAGCTGGGCAACGTCCCCGACATCAAGAACCTCACCGACGAGCTGGCCGCCTTCCGGCCGACGCTGATCCTCGGCGTGCCGCGGGTCTTCGAGAAGGTGTACAACTCGGCGCGGGCCAAGGCACAGGCGGACGGCAAGGGCAAGATCTTCGACAAGGCCGCCGACACCGCGATCGCGTACAGCAAGGCGCTGGACACGCCGTCCGGCCCGTCGCTCGGCCTGAAGATCAAGCACAAGGCGTTCGACAAGCTCGTCTACGGCAAGCTGCGGGCGGTGCTCGGCGGCCGGGGCGAGTACGCGGTCTCGGGCGGCGCCCCGCTGGGCGAACGGCTCGGGCACTTCTTCCGCGGCATCGGCTTCACCGTCCTGGAGGGCTACGGCCTGACGGAGTCCTGCGCGGCGACCGCGTTCAACCCGTGGGACCGGCAGAAGATCGGTACGGTCGGCCAGCCGCTGCCGGGCTCGGTCGTCAGGATCGCGGACGACGGGGAGGTGCTGCTGCACGGCGAGCACCTGTTCAAGGGCTACTGGAACAACGAGGCCGCGACCGCGGAGGCGCTGGCGGACGGCTGGTTCCACACCGGTGACATCGGCACCCTCGACGAGGACGGCTACCTCCGGATCACCGGCCGCAAGAAGGAGATCATCGTCACCGCGGGCGGCAAGAACGTCGCCCCGGCCGTGATCGAGGACCGCATCCGGGCGCACGCGCTGGTCGCGGAGTGCATGGTGGTGGGCGACGGGCGGCCGTTCGTGGGCGCGCTGGTCACCCTGGACGAGGAGTTCCTGGCCCGCTGGTGCGCCGAGCACGGCAAGCCGGCCGGTGCCACCGCGGCGTCGCTGCGCGACGACCCGGAGCTGCTCGCCGCCGTCCAGACGGCGGTCGACGACGGCAACGCCGCGGTGTCGAAGGCGGAGTCGGTGCGGAAGTTCCGCGTTCTGTCCTCCCAGTTCACGGAGGAGTCGGGCCACCTGACGCCGTCGCTGAAGCTGAAGCGGAACGTGGTGGCGAAGGACTTCGCGGACGAGATCGAGGCCCTCTACGCCAAGTGAGGCACGCCGTCCGGCTCCGCGCCGACGCCCGGGTGGCGCGGCTCACGCCACGGCGTCCTCGGCGAGGACCCGTTCCATCGTCCGTTCGGCCAGCGCGGTGATCGTCACGAACGGGTTCACCCCGATCGAGCCGGGCACGAGCGAGCCGTCGGTGACGTACAGCCTCGGATATCCCTTCACCCGGCCGTAGTCGTCGGTCGCCCTCCCCAGCACGCAGCCGCCCAGCGGGTGGTAGCAGAAGTCGTCCGCGAAGACCTTGCCGGACGAGCCGAACAGGTCGTACCGGTAGATGGTGGCGTTGGCCGCGTTGATCCGGTCGAACAGCTTCTTGGCCATGGCGACGGAGACGGCGCTCTGGGCGGCGCTCCAGTCGAGCCGCAGCGTCCCGTCCGTGTACGAGAAGGAGCCCCGCTCCGGGTTCTTGGTGATCGCCAGGTAGAGGCTGACCCAGTGCTCCAGCCCCATCGGCAGCGGGGCTATCTCGGCGAAGACGGGGTTGGCGGCGTTGTCCCAGTCGTCGATGCCCATGACCGGCATGGTCGACTGGTCGGCGCCGACGGTGTCCCAGACGTGGTTGGCGCGGCCCAGCATGACGTTGCCGTTGGTGCCCCAGCCGGTGCCGACGCTCGCGTCCAGGTCCGGCAGGGTGCCCGTCTCCCGGGCCCGCAGCAGGAGTTCGGTGGTGCCGAGGCTGCCGCCGCCGAGGAAGAGGTACCGGCAGCCGTACTGCTTGGTCTCGACGACCGCGCCGGTGGCGTCGATGCGGTCGGCGATCAGCACCCAACTGCCGTCGCCCGCACGGCTGATGCCGGTCACCCGCTCCAGGGTCTGGACGGTGACGTTGCCGGTGCCGAGCGCCTCGGCGAGGTAGGTCTTGTCGAGGCTGCGCTTGCCGTGGTTGTTGCCGTAGATGACCTCCTGGGCGAGCGCGGACCTGGTGGCCGTGCCGGCCGCCTCCTGCTGCATGTAGCCGAAGTCGTAGACGTTCGGCACGAACGTGGTCTTCAGCCCGGCGTTCGCCGCGGCCTTGCGGGAGGTCCGGGTGAACCGGTACCACTCCGTCGACTCGAACCACGCCGGGTCGACGGAGTTCACGCCGAGCATGGAGCGGGCGCGCGGGAAGTAGGTGCCGTACATCTGCGCCGCGTCCACGGTGGGGAACTGCTCGGTGAAGTACGCCTGCGGCGGGGTGACCGCCATGCCGCCGTTGACCAGGGAACCGCCGCCGACGCCCCGGCCGACGTAGACGGACATGTCCGCGAAGTGCACGCGGTCGAGGACGCCGGGGTAGGGGCTGATGTCCCGGTCGACGACGTCCAGCCACAGGAAGGTGGCCAGCGGCGCCTCGGTGCGGTTGCGGAACCACATGGACCGCTGGTCCGGGGCGATGGTGGAGCAGAAGACCTTGCCGTCGGAGCCGGGAGTGTTCCACAGCTTGCCCATCTCCAGCACCAGGGTGCGGATGCCGGCCCGGCCGAGGCGGAGGGCGGCGACCGCGCCGCCGTAGCCGGAGCCGACCACGACGGCGGGGGCGGATTCGACCGCGGCGGGCTCGGCGGCCCGGGCCGACTGGAGGCCGACGCGGGTGAAGCCGAGGGCCGCGGCGGTCTGCAGGGCGGCCATGCCCAGGATGTGACGTCTCGTCAGCTGACGCTGCATCAGTTTTTCTGTCATGCGCGCAGCATCGGCGGAATGACACGCTCCGGCCAGTGCCTAGAGCAACGTCTTCAACTTCTCGGCCAGCAGGTCCCAGCGCCACTTCTCCTCGACCCACTCCCGTCCCCGCTCCCCCATGCGGCGGCGCAGCTCGGGGTCGCCGAGCAGCGTGACGATGCGGTCGGCGGCCTGCGCGGGGGAGCCGCCGGGCACCACCCAGCCGGTCTCGCCGTCGAGCACGGCGTCGGGCGCGCCGCCCGAGTCGCCGGCCACGACGGGCAGCCCGGTCGCCGAGGCCTCCAGGTAGACGATCCCGAGCCCCTCCACGTCCAGTCCGCCCCGGCGGGTGCGGCACGGCATCGCGAAGACGTCCCCGGCGCCGTAGTGCGCAGGCAGCTCGGACCAGGGCACGGCGCCGGTGAAGCGCACCGAGCCGGCCACGCCGGTCTCGGCGGCGAGCCTGCGCAGGTCCTTCTCGTACGGGCCGCCGCCGACGATCAGCAGCACGGCCTCCGGCTCGGCGGCGAGGATGCGGGGCATGGCGAGGATGAGGGTGTCCTGCCCCTTGCGCGGCACCAGCCGGGACACGCACACCACCACCGGCCGGTCCGTCAGCCCGAGCCGGGCACGCACCTCGTCGCCGCCCGACGACGGGTGGAAGACCTTCTCGTCGACCCCCGGCGGCAGCTGCACCATCCGCGCGGCCGCCTCGGGGGTCAGCGCGGCCGCGATCCGCGAGCGGGTGTACTCGCCGAGGTAGGTGATGGTGTCCGTGGACTCCCCGATCCGGCGCAGCAGGCTCCGCGCGGCCGGCAGCTGGGCCCAGCCCGCCTCGTGGCCGTGGGTGGTGGCCACCAGGCGCCGCGCGCCCGCCTTGCGCAGGGCCGGCGCCATCAGCCCGAGCGGCGCGGCCGCCCCGAACCACACCGAGGTGCAGCCGTGCTCCCGCAGCAGCCCGGCCGCCCGCCGGGTCGCGGCCGGCGTCGGCAGCAGCATCGTCGTAGCGTCCCGTACGACCGTGAAGGGCTGCTCGGCGTCGAACGCGGCCGTGGCCTCGGTCCCCTCCCGCCCGCGCTTCCAGGTGGAGGCGTAGACGACGAGACGCTCGGGGTCGAGCCGCAGCGCCATGTTGTGCAGGAACGCCTGGATGCCGCCCGGGCGGGGCGGGAAGTCGTTCGTCACTATCAGCGTCTTGTGCATCGCGGCCGACCTTATCCAACGCCACCCGCACGGCGCCCACGGGCGGCCGGACGGAGGGCTTTCCGCCACCCTGGGAGGCGGGCGCGGGCGGGCGGCCCGCGACTCCCGGTGCGTGCTGCGGCTCGCGCACAGGTCGGCGGGACATCATGGCTCCCCGGGCGAGGAACGGATGGACAGGGGCACAGGTGGAGATGACGGGCGCGACGCGCTCCCTGGCCGGGCTGCTGGGGACCTGGACCGTGAGCCGGCTGGTGCTGCTGCTGTTCGTCTTCGGGGTGCTGCGCTTCCCGGGGCCGGACGTCACCACCGACGTGTCGGTGATCTACCGGGGCTGGTACGAGGTGCTGCGTCAGGGCGCCTTCCCGCTCGACGACGTCACCTGGCAGTACCCGCCCGCCGCCGCCCTGGCGATCCTCTCCCCCGCCCTGCTCGGCTTCCTGGACTACGCGGCGGCCTTCTTCGTCCTCGCCTTCCTCGCCGACCTCACGGCCCTGTGTCTGCTGCTGTACGCGGGCCTGCGCCCCGGCAAGCGGCTGCGCGGGGCCTGGGTGTGGGTGGCGGGCGTCCCGCTGCTGGGACCGACGGTGTACGCCCGCTACGACGTGATGGTGACCGCGGTGGCGGTGGCCGCGCTGCTCGCGGGCGCCCGGCATCCGCGGGCGATGGGCGCGCTGGCCGGCTTCGGCGCGATGCTCAAGGTGTGGCCGGTGCTGCTGCTGGTCGGCGCGCGCGGGCGGAGCGCCTGGGGCGCGGCCGCGGCCACCGGCTGCGCGCTGGCGGCGCTGTTCGCCGTATCGATGCCCGGGGCCTTCTCCTTCCTGGCCTTCCAGCGGGAGCGGGGCACCGAGGTGGAGTCGCTGGGCGCGCTGGTCCTCCACCTGGCCCGGCAGTTCGGCTGGCGCGGTGAGGTGCTGCTGCACTACGGCTCGGTGGAGTTCCTCGGCCCGTACGTGAGCGCCGTCAGCACGGCCGCCCTGGGGCTGACGGTGGCCGCCTTCGGCTGGCTGCTGCTGTGGCGGCTGCGGGCGGACCGGTTCTCGCCGCACACCCTCGCGGACGCGGCGTTCACGGCGGTGCTGCTGTTCACCGTCACCAGCCGGGTGATCAGCCCGCAGTACATGGTGTGGCTGGTCGGGCTGGCGGCCGTCTGCCTGTGCTTCCGCGGCAGCCGGATGGGGCTGCCGGCCTGTCTGGTGCTGGTGGCGGCCTTCCTGACGGTGCTGGAGTTCCCGGTCTGGTTCGGGCACGTCGTCGCGAGCGACCCGCTCGGGGTCGCCCTGCTGATCGCCCGCAACGGCCTGCTGGTGGTCACCGCCCTGCTGGCGGCCCTGGAGCTGTGGCAGTCGACGGCTTCCCGCACCCCGGTCCCGTCCCTCCCCGCCCAGACCACCCGCGCGCGGGAGACGTCGGCGTCCTCGTGACCGGACCCCGGGGCCGGGTGAGCCGGAACTCCTGACCGGACCCCGGGGCCGGACGAGCCGGAGCGGACGCGGCTCCGCGCAGGCCGGCGCCCGGCGAGATCAGGTCAGCCGGTCCTCCGCGTAGGCCCGCCACTGGGCGGTGAACCGCTCCGGTGTCGTCCCCAGCACCTTCCGCATCGCGTCCTCGACCGCGCCCGCCCGCCGCTCGTGGTCGCCCACGGCCCGGTAGAACTCCCGCAGCCGTACCTCGCCCCACCGCTCGGCGATCAGCCGGCAGGCCAGCCAGCCGCTCTCGTAGGCCCGCGCCAGCTCGCCGGAGTCCCCGTTGAAGGCGAAGTCCTTGTCGGTGGGCAACGCGGCCGGCAGGTCCCCTTCGGCGGCGGCGCGGGCCAGTTCGGGCGCCGCCTGCGCGGCGGTGCGCCCGGTGCCGCGGTAGCCGGCCCAGTCGGCGTACCCCTCCGACAGCCACAGCGGCGTCGCGGCGGAGGTGTGGGCGCGGGTGGCGACGTGGGTGGTCTCGTGGGTGAGCACCACCTGCTTGCCGAGGCCGCCGAGGACGGCGTAGGCGTCGGGATTGACGATGATGCGGTCCGCGGGCGCCGTGGGCGGGCCGCCCACCTCGCCGGTGGTGACGGCCGCGATCCCGCGGTAGGAGGAGGCCGGCGAGCCGAGCAGACCGGCCATGCCCGCCAGCGACTTGGGCACCAGGACGACGACGCGCCGGGCCCAGTCGGTGCCCCAGGCCGCGGACACCGCCGGCACCGCGCGGTCCGCGAGATCGGCGTACCGGTGCAGCGCCTCGCCGGACTGGCCGACCCCCAGGACGATCCCGTGCCGGGCGCGCACCACGTCCACCTCGCCCTGGTCCCACAGCTGCTGGGCGGACTTCTTCGCGGGCGTCTCGGCGTCCACGTACCACTGCCCGTCCGGCCGCCGGGACAGCGTGAGGGTGCGGCCGGCGGTGACGGGAGCGTGGTCGTAGCCGAGGACGCGGTAGCGCAGCTCGGCGTCGGCGGTGGCCCGGTCGCCGGTGCGGTGCAGCGCGGTGAGGCGGTAGGACCAGCCGGCGAACGGCACCCCGCGCAGGTTCTCGAACCAGCTCAGGGCGCCGGTCCGCAGGAAGGCCGCCTGGTCGCGGTCGAGGACCGCGGCCGCCCGCCGGTCGAGGATCCGCTGCACGTCGGCCCGGGCGCTGTCGGCCGCGGGCCGCCCGCCGCAGGACACCAGGCAGACGAGCAGCAGCGCGAGCGCGACCACTTGGCGCACCGGCGCCCGTCTGCGACCTCCCACCCTCCCGATCGTAAGGCCGGGCCGCCGTCCGGTCAGACCCTCGTGACGGAGGAGACCGGCATCATGTCCACCGGGTCGTAGCGCACCGGCGCGCCGGGATGGGGTGCGTGGATCACCTGGCCGTTGCCGACGTACATCGCCACATGGCTGGCGTCGGACCGGTAGGTGACCAGGTCGCCGGGGCGTGCCTGGGACAGCGGGATCAGCCGGCCGGCGTGCCGCTGCGCCTGCGAGGTGCGCGGCAGGGCGACCCCGGCCCGCGCGTACGACCACTGCATCAGGCCCGAACAGTCGAAACCGGCGGGGCCGTTGGCGCCCCACACGTACGGCCTGCCGAGGGCGGAGCGGGCCGCGGCGACGGCGGCGGCCGCGCGGGCCGAGGACGGGAGGGCCTCGCCGAGAACGGGGAGGCCGGCGCGGCCGCCGCGGGAGGCCCGCTGGTAGGCGACGCGTTCGGCGTACGGCAGGGAATCGAGCAGCCGCCGCGCCCGGGCGAGTTTCTTCTCGACGGTCCGCTTGTGCCCGGCGACCGCTTTGCGGCTCTTGTTCAGTTCGGTGAGTTTTCCGCTCACCTCCGCGCGCTCCTGGGCGAGTTCACGCATCGCCGACCGCAGTCTCCTGAGCTCGCCGGCCTGGCGGGCGTCGATGCGGTCGAGGACGGAGGCCTTGTCGAGGTAGTCGTCCGGGTCGTCGGAGAACAGCAGGGCCAGCGAGGGGTCCAGGCCGCCGGAGCGGTACTGGGCGCCGGCGAGCGCGCCCAGCGCCTCCCGCATCCGGTTGATCCGCTCCTGCTGGCGGGCGACGCGGTCCTGCACCGTGCTCACCTGCTCGCGCAGCCTGTCGGCCCGTTCGTCGGCCTTGTCGTAGGCCTCGGTCGCCTTCTCGGCCTGCTCGTAGAGGCGGTCCACCTCGGCGCGGGTGTCGCCGTGCGGCGCGGCCGAGGCGGGTACCGGGCCGAGGGCGGCGGCCGCGGCGGACAGTACGCCGAGGGCGGCGCAGGCGCCGCGGTCGAATCCGGACGGTGCAAGGCGGCGATGTGACCCCACGGGAAGCCGCACTCCTTCCGCTGGCGGACGAGGAAACGCGGCAGACAGTAGCCCCGGGCGCGGCCACTGCCAAAGACCCGGGCGACCACACAGCGTGACGCCCCGCCTCTGACACGCAGGTCATGGGCGGGGCGCGGGGGTCAGCGCGGGATCACGCGATTCGCCCGTTCGGGCGGAAGGCGGCTGTCAGATCCGGACGCCGAACTGGAACGGCATGTTGTTGATCGACTCGTAGCGCACGACGGTGCCGGTGCGCGGGGCGTGCAGCACCTGGCCGTTGCCGGCGTAGAAGCCGACGTGGTGCTGGTCACCGTAGAAGATGACCAGGTCGCCGACCTGGAGGTCGCTCTGGCTGTAGATGCGGGTGCCGGCGTTGGCCTGGGCCTGCGAGGTGCGCGGGATGGAGACGCCGGCCTGCGCGTACGCCCACGAGGTGAGGCCGGAGCAGTCGAAGGAGCTCGGGCCGGAGGCGCCGTAGACGTAGGGCGAGCCGATCTTGCTCTGGGCGGCGGAGAAGGCCGCGGCGGCCCGGCTGGAGGCGGGGGTGGAGTTGCCGAGGTCGACCCGCGAGCTGGCGGAGCGGCTGGCGCGGGCGTCCTCGGCGGCGATCGCCGCCTTCTCCGCGGCCGTCAGGGAGTTGAGCAGTTTCTGCGCCTCGGCGAGCTTGCTCTGGACTTCCTTCTTCTTCTTGCCCAGCTCGGTGCGGGTGGCCGCGAGGTCCTTGAGCTTGTCGGAGGCCTCGGCGCGCTCCTGGGCGAGCTCGCGCTGCTTCTCCTGGATCTTCTTCAGCGCCTCGACCTGCTGGGCGCTGAGCTGGTCCGCGGTGGACGCCTTGTCCAGGTAGTCGTCCGGGTTGGACGACAGGAACAGCTGGAGGGAGGAGTCGATGGTGCCGGAGCGGTACTGCGCCGCGGCCGCCAGGCCTATGGAGTCGCGCAGCTCGTTGAGCTCCTCCTGGCCGCGGGCGACGTCGTCCTGGATGGTGGAGATCTCCTTCTGGAGCTTCTCCTGCTTCTCCTTGGCCCCGTTGTACTTCTCGGTGGCCTGCTCGGCCTGCTCGTAGAGCTTGTCGACCTTCGCCTTGACCTCGTCCTTGCTCGGCTTCTCGCTCGGCGCGGCGTTGGCGGCCTGCGCACTGATGGCGACGGCGGCGGCTGCCGCGGTGGTCAGCACGGTCACACGTGCCCGGCTCGGCTGCTTGGGTCGACGATGGGACGCCACGGAGGCGAACTCCTTCTTCCGAGGGATCACCCGCTTGGAGGTTCGAGGCCAGACCCTAGTGATGTTCCTGTGATCAGTTCAAATCCTCACACCAAAAAACCCCGTCACGCAATGCATTCTTTGCACGCAACTCACATGAGGTGACACAGGGTTGACGCTACGTTGCGTGACGGTCCCGTCAATTCGGGCATTAAACCTCGACTTTGACGTTTTCAGGACAGGCGCTTGAGAAGCACCGCAGAAGCCACCGGCCGCGCCCCGGCCCGGGCCACCCCGTCGGCGACCTCGCGGTCGGTCGAGGCGACGATGACCGGCCGGCCGGGCGGCTCCGCGCGCACCAGCTGGCGGATCAGCTCGTCGGCGGTGACGCCCGGCTTGGAGAACAGCACCCGCACCCCGCGCGGCGGCGCCAGCAGCACCGGCGCGGCCAGTTCGGCCCCGTCGAAGACGCACGTCACCTCGGCGCCGGTCTGCGCCGCGAGCTGCGAGAGCTGGCCGAGCAGCCGGAGCCGCTGCTTCTCCAGGGGCATCTGGGGATAGCCGGTCTTGGTCACGTTGTAGCCGTCGACGACCAGATGCGCCTGCGGCAGCGCGAGGAGCTGGTCGAGGATCGCCGGGTCGTGCTCGGACAGCGCCCGCGCGGCGATGTCCTTCGGGCTCATCCGCCCCGGCTCGACCGCGTCGACGGTCTCGGCGGGCCGCACGGACACCGGCGGCAGGGCGAGTTCGCGCCGCAGGCCCTGCGCCGCGTCCAGCACGGTGTCCAGGAGCAGCCGCACGCGCATGTCCTCGACACTGCGCCCCTCCCGCGCCGCCTTGCGGGTGGCCTCCAGGGCCGCCTCCGCCTCGCCGAGCCGCGCCTTGAGCCGCCGGGTCTCGCTCTCCGCGGCGGACACCTGGGCGTGCCCCTCGGCGCGCGCGGCCTCCATCTCGGCCTGCGCCTTGCGCAGCGCCGCCTCGCCGCGCTTGACGTCGCTGAGGGCGGCGCGCAGCTTGCGCTGAAGCGATTCGGCCTCCTTGCGGGCCGCGTCCAGCTCGGTGCGCAGCCGCTCGGTCTCCGCCCGGGTCTGCTCACGGGCGCGGGCCAGCTCCTCGCGCAGCCGCTCCAGCTCGGCCCGGCTCTCCTCGCCGGCGCGTTCGGCGTCGGCCCGCTGGGCCTCCTCGCCGGCCGCGGTCACCAGCTTCACCCAGCCGGCGGGGCGCAGCACATAGGCCGCGGCCGCCACGTCGAGCGGATCCGCGGCCGGGGGCGGGGAGCCGGAGTCGAGGGCGCCGGCCAGCTCCGGCTGGGTCTCTCTGAGCTTCTCCCCGATGCGCTGGCGGAACAGCGGATCGGTCTCCAGGGCCGCCGCCATGGCGTTGCCGGCGAACTTCGCCCGCCGGTTCGGCGCGAACCGCGCGTACTGTCTGAGCTGCGCCGGCAGTTCCCCGACGGTCAGCCCGCCGAACCCGTCCGAGACGATCTGGACGACCCGCTTGCGCACTCCGTCGGGCAGCGGACGGTCGAGCACCTCAGCGGCGCCGTCGCCCGGCCCCCCGCTCTCGGTCTCCACCATCGGTCACACCCCACTAGCTGTGCGGGGCCCGCTCCCCTCAGGAGGAGCCGGCACCCGGCCTGTCCACGAGTTCCACCTGGTCCACGGCGTTGCACCAGCGGCAGCGCACCGATTCGATGGTCTCACTGACCACCTCGCGCTCCTCGACCGTCGGCTCACCTGCGAGGTCGAGGTGGACGTACTCGACGACCTTCGACGAGCGGGTCACGTCGAAGCGCGTGAGGTTGCCGCAGAGGGTGCAACGCCACCGCGTCGTGGCGGTCGGCAGGGGAACCGTCATCGTGACTGTGCTCTTTCCTTCTCGGTCTTCCATTGTCGGCGACGCCCCGGCTCGGCGGAGCGTGTGGCCGTAACCCTACGGCCTGGCGGGTAGTCGCCGCTGGCCTGTCCACGGCGGCGAGGCGGTACGGATACTTGCGTCCCGTTACGTCATGCTCTGTGTTCGTGATCGGCAACTGGAGCGTGACCGTCGGCAGAGCGATCCGGGCCCCCTCGGCCCCGGTGACGTACGGGCTGATCGCCCTGTGCTGCCTGATCTTCGTGATCGGCCCGGCGGCCGGCCTGAACCCCGCCTACGGCTCCGGGGACACACTGCTCGCCGCCCAGCGGGCCTACTTCCGCCGCTGGGGCGTGGTGCCCGCGCAACTGTTCGAGGGCTCGGCGCGGGCCGCGCTCACCCCGGCCACGGCCCTCTTCGTCCACGGCAGCTGGGTCCACCTGCTGGGCAACATGCTCTTCCTCTACGTCTTCGGCGTGATGACCGAGGAACGGATGGGCCCCGTGCGGTTCACCCTGTTCTACGTCGGCTGCGGCTACCTCGCCCTGCTGGGCTACTCCGCGGCCGATGCCGCCTCCGAGCAGTCGCTGGTCGGCGCGTCCGGGGCGATCTCGGCGGTCCTCGGTGCGTTCCTGTACCTCTTCCCCAGGGCACGGGTGACCAGTCTCCTGCCGTTCCTGCTGTTCCTGCCGCTGCGGTTCCCGGCATGGGTCGTGCTGCCGTTCTGGGCGGCCCTGCAGTGGGTGGCGGCGGGGCGGGCGGCCCAGGGGCCCGGCGTGGCCTATCTGGCGCACCTGGTGGGCTTCGGGCTGGGGTTCGTGCTGGCCTGGGCGCGGCATGGGAGGCCGAAGACCTGTAGCGGGCCTCGGAAGGGTGGCGGGTGCGACGGGCGGGCTAAGGTGAAGTCCGCCCCAGCTCCGGCCACCGAGGGAGAGAACCAGCCGTGATCACCGCGATCGTCCTCATCAAGACCAGCGTGGACCGGATCCCCGAGATCGCCGAGTCGATCGCCGCGCTGGACAGCGTCAGCGAGGTCTTCTCCGTGACCGGCACCTACGACCTGATCGCCATGGTGCGGGTCAGGCAGCACGAGGACCTGGCGGAGGTCATCCCGGGACGCATCAGCAAGATCCCGGGCGTGGAGGCGACGGACACGCACGTCGCCTTCCGCACCTACTCCCAGCACGACCTGGAGGCGGCGTTCGCGATCGGCCTGGACTCCTGACCGGCCTGGACAAGTCCTGACCGCCGCCCCGCGGACGCTCCCGGCTCAGACGGCGGGGACGCAGCGGCCGTCCTGCGTCCGGTAGCGCAGCTTCGCGCCGTCGCGTACCAGTTCCCGCACGGCGCCGACGAAGCGCTCGACGTGTTCGTCGGGCGTTCCGGCGCCGAAGCTGACCCGGACGGCGTTCAGCGAGTTCTCGCCCGGCGTGGCCTCGGGGGCGCCGCACTCGCCCTGGGTCCGCGGGTCGCTGCCCAGCAGGGTGCGGACCAGGGGATGGGCGCAGAACAGACCGTCGCGGACGCCGATGCCGTACTCGGCTGACAGGGCGGCGGCGAAGTGGGAGCTGTTCCAGCCCTCCACGACGAAGGAGATGACGCCGACGCGGGGCGCGTCGTCGCCGAACAGCGACAGCACCCTGACCTCGGGTACGTCGGCCAGGCCCGCCCGCACCTTGCCGATCAGGTACCGCTCGCGGGCGACCAGTGTGTCGAAGCCGGCCTCGGTGAGCGCCTCGCAGGCCGACGCGAGCGCGTAGGCGCCGATGACGTTCGGCGAGCCAGCCTCGTGCCGGGCGGCGCTGTCGTGCCACTCCACGTCCACTCCCCCGTCCGCGCGCCGGGTCACCCGGCGGCTGGCGCCGCCGCCCGCGAGGTACGGCTCGGCCTCCCGCAGCCAGTCGGCGCGGCCGGCCAGGACGCCGGAGCCGAAGGGGGCGTACAGCTTGTGGCCGGAGAGGGCGACCCAGTCGACGTCCAGCTCCCGGACGCTCACCGGGTGGTGCGGGGCGAGCTGGGCGGCGTCCAGGACGATGCGGGCGCCGTGCGCGTGGGCGGCGGCGGCCAGCTCGCGCACCGGCCACAGCTCGCCGGTGACGTTCGAGGCGCCGGTGACGCACACCAGGGCGGGCCCGTGCGGGTCACGGGCGGCCAGGGCGCGCTCCAGGGTCTCGACGGCCTGGCGCGGGCCGCGCGGGGCGTCGAGGAAGGTGACGCGGGCGTCCCGCCACGGCAGCAGCGAGGCGTGGTGCTCGGTCTCGAAGACGAAGACCTGGCAGCCGGCCGGGAGGGCGGCGGCGAGCAGGTTGAGCGAGTCGGTGGTGGAGCGGGTGAAGACCAGCTGGTCGTCGGCGCGGCAGTCGAGGAACCCGGCGACCGTCCGGCGGGCGTTCTCGAACAGGTCGGTGGACAGCTGGGAGAGGTGGCCGGCGCCGCGGTGGACGCTGCCGTAGTACGGCGCGTACGCGGCCACGTCGTCCCAGACGCGCCGCAGGGCGGGGGCGCTGGCCGCGTAGTCGAGCGCGGCGTAGGCGACCTCGCCGCCGGTGGCGAGCGGCACGGTGACGTCCCCGCCCAGAACGGGCAGCGGGGAGCAAATGGTCCGGGCGGCGGCAACGGTGCAGACGGACATGGCGAACTCCTGTGGAAGGCAAGGGAATTCACCGCGCGAGCGGTACGGCTCAAGGACGAGCGGGTACGGCTCAAGGTGAGCGGGTACGGCTCGAGCGCGGGAAAGGTGAAGGGGGTACGCGGAGGCGGGGCTCTACGCCCTATCGCATTCGCTTGCTCACAGAAGGCTCCTCGACGACCAGGACCCCTGGTGTACGAGGGGTCCGCGCTTGCCGTGGACCTCGCTGCCCACGGCCTGGTCCTCACCCGGGGCACCCCGCCACGGACGGAGGGTTGCCGGACAGTCGGCCGGGGCCTTGTGACTGTCACTCATGACCTGGACAGGAACGTACGCGAGGTGATCGCGGTCCCGCAACTCCTGTCCGGATCGCGGGACCGCGCTTCACCTCGGTCAGGCGTTGCTGGCGGCCACCCAGCGCTCCAGCGTGCGCTTGGCCGCGCCGGAGTCGATCGACTCCGCGGCCTTGGCCATGCCCTCGCGGATCTGCTCGGCGAGCGTCCCCGAGCCCGGCTCCAGGGCCACCAGCGCGGCCGCCGCGTTCAGCAGCACGGCGTCCCGTACGGGCCCGCTCTCGCCCTCCAGCAGCCGCCGGGCGACCTCCGCGTTGTAGGACGCGTCGGCGCCGCGCAGCGCCTCCACCGGCACCAGGTCGATGCCGACGTCGCGCGGGTCGAAGACCTCCTCGCCGACCTTGCCGTCGCGGACCACCCAGACCCGGGAGGTGGCGGTGGTGGTCAGCTCGTCGAGGCCGTCGTCGCCGCGGAACACCAGCGAGGAGTGGCCGCGCTCGGCGAAGACGCCCGCCACGATCGGTGCCATCCGCGGGTCGGCGACGCCGACCGCCTGCGCCTTGACCTTCGCGGGGTTGGTCAGCGGGCCGAGCGCGTTGAACACCGTGCGGATGCCCAGCTGCCCGCGGGCGGCGCCCGCGTGGCGCAGCGCCGGGTGGAACTTGATCGCGAAGCAGAAGGTGATGCCGGCCTCCTCGGCGACCGCCGGGACCCGCGCCAGCGGCAGTTCCAGGTTGACGCCCAGCTTCTCCAGCACGTCGGACGCGCCGGAGGCGGAGGAGGCGGCCCGGTTGCCGTGCTTGACGACCTTCGCGCCCGTGCCGGCCACCACGATCGACGACATGGTGGAGATGTTGACCGTCTTCGCGCCGTCGCCGCCGGTGCCGACGATGTCGACGGCCGCGCCCGGCACCTCGATGACGTTGGCGTGCTCGTACATGGTGCGGACGAGTCCGTTGATCTCCTCGACGGTCTCGCCCTTGGCCCGCAGGGCCACCACGAAGCCGGCGATCTGCGCGTCGGTCGCCTCGCCGCGCATGATCAGGTCCATCGCCCAGGCGGTGTCGTCGGCGCTCAGGTCGCGGCCGGCCAGCAGGCCGTTCAGCAGGGCGGGCCAGGAGCGGCCCGCCGCGGTGTCGCCTCCAGCGGGGGTCACAGCGCTCATAAGGCCGCTCCAGACGTCGTAGAAGAGAGTGTGCCTCCACCCTATCCAGCCGGGCGGCACGGCAGAGGGCCCCGTCCGTAGACCGGACGGGGCCCTGTGCGGGGCGTGGCGACGCCTCAGCGATCAGTGGTGGCCGTGGCCGCTCGTGATCTCCTTGTACTCCTCGACGGTCGGCTTGGCGATCTGCGACTCCTCGCCGTAGTACGCCTCGCTCAGCTTGGCGCGCAGCTTGGTGGAGCTCTTCACCTTGCGCTCGACGCCGTTCTCGTCGACCGTCGGGCCGATCTCGAGCGGCTTGTACTGCTCGTGCGCCGTGAGGGTGTGCAGCTGCTCCTGGCTGAGCGGCTCGTGGACCTCGATGAACTCACCGTGCGGCAGGCGCTTGATGATGCCGGCCTCGCGGCCGTGCAGCACCTTCTCCTTGTCCCGGCGCTGCAGGCCGAGGCAGATCCGCTTGGTGACGATGAACACCAGCACCGGCACGACGAAGAACGCGACCCGGACGAACCAGGTGATGGCGTTGATCGACAGGTGGAAGTGCGTGGCGATCAGGTCGTTGCCGCCGCCGATCAGCATCACGAAGTACCAGGCGATCCACGCGGTGCCGAACGCGGTGCGGGTCGGGGCGTTGCGCGGGCGGTCCAGGATGTGGTGCTCGCGCTTGTCGCCGGTGACCCAGGACTCGATGAACGGGTAGACCGCGATGGTGACCAGCACCAGCGGGAAGATCACCAGCGGGATGAACACGCCCAGGACGAGCGTGTGGCCCCAGAAGTTGATCTCCCAGCCGGGCATCGTACGGATCAGGCCCTCGGAGAAGCCCATGTACCAGTCGGGCTGGGCGCCGGTGGACACCTGGTCCGGACGGTAGGGGCCCATGGCCCAGATCGGGTTGATCGAGGCGATCGCCGCGACGGCCGCGATCACGCCGAAGACCAGGAAGAAGAAGCCGCCGGCCTTCGCCATGTACACCGGCAGCAGCGGCATGCCGACGACGTTGTTGTTCGTCTTGCCGGGACCCGCGAACTGCGTGTGCTTGTGGTAGAAGACCAGGATCAGGTGGCCGACCACCAGGCCGAGCATGATGCCCGGCAGCAGCAGGATGTGGATCGAGTAGAAGCGGGCCACGAAGTCGCCGCCCGGGAACTCGCCGCCGAAGAGGAAGAACGACAGGTACGTGCCGACGATCGGCACGGACAGGATCGCGCCCTCCATGAAGCGGACACCGGTGCCGGAGAGCAGGTCGTCCGGGAGCGAGTAGCCGGTGAAGCCGGTGAACATGCCCAGGACGAACAGCAGGAAGCCGAACAGCCAGTTGATCTCACGCGGCTTGCGGAACGCGCCGGTGAAGAACACGCGCATCATGTGCACGAACATGCCGGCGAGGAAGATCAGCGCGGCCCAGTGGTGGATCTGCCGGATGAGCAGGCCACCGCGCACGTCGAAGGAGATGTGCAGGGTCGAGTTGAACGCCTCGGACATCAGCTGGCCCTGCAGCGGGATGTAGCTGCCGTGGTACTCCACCTCGTTCATCGACGGGTGGAAGAACAGCGTCAGGTACACACCCGTGAGGATGATGATGATGAAGCTGTACAGGCAGATCTCGCCCAACATGAACGACCAGTGGTCGGGGAAGATCTTGCGCATGTTGCTCTTGGCCAGGGAGTAGATCCCCAGCCGGCCGTCGGCCCAGTCGGCGAGGCGCTCGCCGCCCGAGGCCTTCCCGCGGGTGCGGGACTCTTGGTTCGTTTGAGTGCTCATCCGCGCTCCCAGAAAGCAGGACCGACGGGCTCCTCGAAGTCGCCGAGCGCCTCGAGGTAGCCCTCGTCGTTCACGCCGATGCGCAGCTGCGGCAGGGCGTGACCGGCGGGGCCGAAGATCACCCGGGCACCGTCGGAGAGGTCGAAGGTGGACTGGTGGCAGGGGCACAGCACGTGGTGCGTCTGCTGCTCGTACAGCGAGATCGGGCAACCGACGTGGGTGCAGATCTTGGAGTACGCCACGATGCCTTCGTGCGACCACTCCAGCTCGCGCTTGTCCTTGATGTTGTCCGGCTGGAGCCGGACGATCATCAGGGCCGCCTTGGCGATCTCGGTCTGGAAGTTCTCGTCCTTCTCCTCCAGGCCCTCGGGCTTGGCGAAGGTGAGCGAGCCGACCGCGACGTCGGAGGGGCGCAGCGGCTCGTTCGTGTTCATGTTGACGAGCAGCTTGCCCTTGGACCACATGGTGTGGCGCAGCTTGGTGCCGGGCAGCGGACCGAGGTCGCGCAGCAGCATCAGGCCGGAGAGCGGCACCAGGGTGAGCGCGCCGAGCATCGTGTTGCGGATCAGCTTGCGGCGGCCGATCACCGACTCCTTGGCGCCCTGCGCGAAGTCCGCGTGGACCTTCGCGCGGACCTCGGGAGAGGCCTCGATCGGGTGACGCTCGTCGACGATCTCGACGTCCGACATCAGGGTGCGGGCCCAGTGGACCGCGCCCGCGCCGATGCAGAACAGCGCCAGTCCGAGGGTCAGGCCCAGCGCGAAGTTCAGCGCGCTGATGTGCCCGATCGGGAA
Source organism: Streptomyces sp. NPDC031340 (assembly GCF_055569945.1). Taxonomy (NCBI): domain Bacteria; kingdom Bacillati; phylum Actinomycetota; class Actinomycetes; order Kitasatosporales; family Streptomycetaceae; genus Streptomyces; species Streptomyces sp. NPDC031340. Next base: position 14,944 of record NZ_JBVIIE010000069.1, on the reverse strand, counting down.
GACGTAGATCGACTTGTCCGCGGGGACCGCCACGTAGGAGGCGATGAAGCCGATGGTGGCCAGCATCGACACCGTGAACAGCAGGGCGACCGTGCGCTCGGACCGCTTGGCGGCCCGCTCGTCGATGTCCTGGATCCGGTGCTCGTGGGGCGGCAGGCCCGGGTCGGCGAACGGGTCCTTCTCGTCCGCGACGCTCACCGCGCCCAGCGCGGTCTCCTGCTCAGCGGGCAGGTTCTCTTCTGGAATGTCTTGGCTACTCATGACTTCTTGGCCTTTGCGGTCCGAGCGGCGACCCAGACGGCGACCGCGATCAGCGCGCCGAGTCCGAAGACCCACGCGAACAGACCCTCACTGACCGGGCCGAGTCCGCCCAGCTCGAGGCCACCGGGGCTCTCGGTCTTGTCCCCGTTGACCGCGTTCAGGTACGCGATGATGTCCTTCTTGTTCTGCTCCGACAGCGTGGTGTCGGGGAACGACGGCATGTTCTGCGGGCCGGTCTGCATGGCCTCGTAGATGTGCTTCGGGTTCACGTCCGCGAGGCTCGGCGCGAACTTGCCGTGCGTCAGCGCACCGCCCTTGCCGGTGAAGTTGTGGCACTGCGCGCAGTTGGTGCGGAACAGTTCACCGCCCTTGGCGATGTCCGCGCCCTGCGCACCGAACTTGTCCTCGGACGGGACGGCCGGGCCGGCGCCGAGCGAGGCGACGTACGCGGCGAGCTGGTCGATCTCGGCCTGCGTGTAGACGACCTTCTTCTTGGGGACCTGCGCGCCCGGCTGCTGGGCCGGCATACGGCCGGTGCCGACCTGGAAGTCGACGGCCGCGGCGCCCACGCCCACGAGGCTCGGACCGTCGGAGGTGCCCTGACCGCCGGTGCCGTGGCAGCTGGCACAGCCCACGGAGTAGAGCTTCTTGCCCTCGTCGATGGCGAGGGACTGGGCGGTGTCGTCGGCCTGCGCCTTGCTCGCGGGCGCGAACACGGCGTACAGCCCCCCGGTGGCCGCCAGCGCGAGGAGTAGGACGACGACTGCCGCCAGCGGATGGCGTCGTCGTGCGGAGAGCTTTTTCACGGATTACCCCGGTGTCAGGATCTTCTGCGTCGATGCTTCTGGGATGTGCGCCGTGCGGCGCACGCGGGAACGGGCCCTGCTACTTGATCAGGTAGATCGTGGCGAAGAGGCCGATCCAGACGACATCGACGAAGTGCCAGTAGTAGGACACGACGATGGCCGCGGTCGCCTGCTCGTGGGTGAACCTCCTGGCCGCGTAGGTGCGCCCGAGGACCAGCAGGAAGGCGATGAGGCCGCCCGTCACGTGCAGTCCGTGGAAGCCGGTGGTCAGGTAGAACACCGAGCCGTACGGGTCGGAGGAGAGCGAGAGCCCGTCCTTCTTCACCAGCTCCGTGTACTCGAAGATCTGACCGCCGATGAAGATCGCACCCATCACGAAGGTGACGATGAACCAGCCCCGGAGCTTCTTCACGTCCCCGCGCTCGGCGGCGAACACGCCGAGCTGACAGGTCAGGGAGGAGAGCACCAGGATCGTGGTGTTGGTCGCGGAGAACGGAAGGTTGAGGGCACTTGCCATCTCCTTCCAGTGATCCGGACCGGTCACCGATCGAAGGGTGAAGTACATCGCGAAGAGGGCCGCGAAGAACATCAGCTCGGAACTCAGCCAGATGATGGTTCCGACGCTGGTGAGGTTCGGCCGATTGACCGACGGGTGCGCGTGCCCGGTTTCTACTGTCGTTGCTGTCGCCACGACCGACATTATGTCGGTCGCTTATCCCGCCCTCACGCCGGGGGGTGCTGTTCGGGGTGTCCGCACCGTGTGTACTGCCCGGATGGCTCAGCGAAGCGGTGTACGGACGGCTGCGGACGGCTGTTGACAAGGGGTGCGAGGGAGTAGCATCCGCCGCATCGGGCTGAGCCCGTCCCTCGCCGTACGACGCTGACGTCTCGGAGGAACAATGCAGCCGACCGCCACGGTGCTGGTCTACAGCGACGACTCCAACACCCGCGAACAGGTGCGGCTGGCCTCCGGCAAGCGGCCGGCCCCGGACGCCCCGCTGGTCGAGTTCATCGAGTGCGCGACCCCGGCCGCCGTCCTGAAGGAACTGGACAGGGGCGGCATCGACGTCTGCGTCCTGGACGGCGAGGCCGTGCCGATGGGGGGCATGGGGATGTGCCGGCAGATCAAGGACGAGGTCTTCGACTGCCCGCCGGTGCTCCTGCTCATCGGCCGTCCGCAGGACGCCTGGCTGGCGACCTGGAGCCGCGCCGACGCGGCGGTGACGCTGCCGGCGGACCCGGTGGAGTTCGCCGCCGCGCTGGCCTCCCTGCTGCGTCGGAAGAAGGCCGTGAGCGCCTGAGCGGCGCTCACGGACCGTTCCTTCCGGACCTGTCCTAGACCGAATCGGGACGCAGCCTCGCCCGGACCTCCGGGCGGGGCGCCTCCGGGCTGCCCGCGGCCAGCGCGCTGCCTTCACGCCACTGCTTCCAGTCGAGGTTCCAGTCGCCGAAGCCGTTGCCGAACGGCGCCATCATCTCGCCGTTCGAGTTGACGACCTTGACGACGTCGCCCTCGCGGACGGTGTCGAAGAACCACTCGGCGTTGGCGGTGCTCATGCCGGTGCAGCCGTGGCTGACGTTGGCGTTGCCCTGTGAGCCCACCGACCAGGGCGCGGCGTGCACGTACTCGCCGCTCCAGGTCAGCCGGGTCGCGTAGTAGACGGGCAGGTCGTACGACTCCGAGGAGCCCTCGGCGATGCCGACGGTGCTGCTGCGCATCTGTACGAAGTACTCCTTGCTCAGCACGACCTTGACGCCGTTGCGGGTATCGAAGCCGGGCTTGCCGGTGGTCACCGGGATCGTCTTGATCTCCTGGTCGTCCTTGTAGACCGTCATGGTGTGCGCCGCGGCGTCCGTGACGGCGACGACGCGGTCGCCGATGGTCAGGTTCAGCGGCTTGGACGCGCCGCCGCGCAGGCGGTCGCCGATCTTGATGCCGTCCAGGTCGCTGCGCACCCGGACGGTCGCGTGGGCGGGCCAGTAGTCCTTGGGCCGGTAGTGGAGCTGCTTGTCGTCCACCCAGTGCCAGGCGCCCTCCACCTTGGGCGCCGAGTCGACCCTGAGGGCCCGTTCGACGGCGGCCCGCTGCTCCTTGTCCTTGACGGGCTCGCTGAGTTCGGCGGTGACGGGCTGTCCGACGCCGTAGGTGCCGCTCTTGGGTCCGAACTCGACCGTCAGGCGCTTGCTGACGGTGGGTCTGCTGGTGTCGAAGGTGAGGACCTTGCGGCCGGGCGCGCCGTCCTCGTCCTCCGTGCTCACCCGCACCGTGTAGTGGGCGTCTGCGGCGAGCGGGGAAGTGCTGTGCCAGCGGGCGCCGTCGGCGGAGAGTTCGCCCGTCACGTGACGGCCCGTGGCGTCCACGGCGGTGACGTCGGTGATGCGGCCGTCGTCCTCGAGGGTGACCTCGAGCGGCTTGTCCGGGTCGGCCTTCTTGCCGCCCTCGCCGGAAACGCTGAAGGAGATCTGGTCCGTCGCGTCGTACGGCTTCGCGGACAGCGGGCTGCCGCCCGTGCCGCAAGCGGTGCCGCCCGCGCCGAGGGCGATCACCAGCAGCGTGCAGCTGACGACGGTGCGGGTGCGCGGAGATTGGCTCATGGGTTCACGCTAGGGAGCCTCGTCAACGGCGGCGCGCCGGGTGATGCGTACGGGTGACCGGCGTTGCGCCGAACGCAGGAGCCCGGACCCTCCTGACGGAGTGTCCGGGCTCTCGGGCGCTCGGCGCGTGTTACTGGGTGCCGGTCACCGGGTGCTACTGGGTGCGGTTCTCACCGCGGTAGTACTCGAAGACCCAGCCCCACAGCCCGACCAGGATCAGCGGGGCCGAGAAGAACATCAGCCACCAGCCGATCGCGATCGACAGGAAGGCGAGGGCGCCACCGGCCGCCAGGGCCAGCGGCTGCCAGCTGTGCGGGCTGAAGAACCCGACCTCGCCGGCCTCGTCGGCGACGTCCGCCTCCTTGTCGTCCTGTGCGCCCGCGTCGACCCGCCGGGCGGTGAAGCCCAGGTAGAAGCCGACCATGATGCTCAGGCCGAAGGTCAGGAAGAGGGCGGTGGTACCGGCCGGCTCCTTCGCCCACACGCCATAGACCACTGCCATGGCGAGGAAGAAGACGCTCAGCCACATGAACATCTTGCCCTGGATCTTCACTTGCCGGCCTCCTTGCCACCGAGCGCAGCCAGCTCGCCGTGCGGGGCGTTCTCGAGCTGGTCGAGGGCGGCGATGTCAGGGTGGTGCAGGTCGAACGCCGGGGATTCGCTGCGGATCCGCGGCAGGGTGAGGAAGTTGTGCCGCGGCGGCGGGCAGGACGTGGCCCACTCCAGGGAGCGGCCGTAGCCCCACGGGTCGTCGACCTCGACCGGCTTGCCGTACTTGGCCGTCTTCCACACGTTGTAGAGGAACGGCAGCATCGACAGGCCGAGCAGGAACGAGCTTATCGTCGAGACCGTGTTCAGGGCGGTGAAGCCGTCGGCCGCGAGGTAGTCCGCGTAACGACGCGGCATGCCCTCGACACCCAGCCAGTGCTGCACCAGGAACGTGCCGTGGAAGCCGACGAACAGCGTCCAGAACGTGATCTTGCCGAGGCGCTCGTCGAGCATCTTGCCGGTGAACTTCGGCCACCAGAAGTGGAAGCCGGAGAACATCGCGAACACGACCGTACCGAAGATCACGTAGTGGAAGTGGGCCACCACGAAGTACGTGTCCGAGACGTGGAAGTCCATCGGCGGCGCGGCCAGGATGACACCGGTCAGACCGCCGAAGAGGAAGGTGACCAGGAAGCCGGTCGCCCACAGCATCGGCGTCTCGAAGGACAGCGACCCCTTCCACATGGTGCCGATCCAGTTGAAGAACTTCACACCGGTCGGGACCGCGATCAGGAAGGTCATGAAGGAGAAGAACGGCAGCAGCACACCGCCGGTGACGTACATGTGGTGCGCCCACACCGTCACGGACAGACCCGCGATGGCGATGGTGGCGCCGACCAGGCCCATGTAGCCGAAGATCGGCTTGCGGGAGAAGACCGGGATGACCTCACTGACGATGCCGAAGAACGGCAGCGCGATGATGTACACCTCGGGATGGCCGAAGAACCAGAACAGGTGCTGCCACAGCAGCGCTCCGCCGTTGGCGGGGTCGAAGATGTGGGCGCCGAACTTGCGGTCCACCTCCAGCGCGAACAGCGCGGCGGCCAGCACCGGGAAGACGATGAGCGCCAGCAGGGCGGTCAGCAGCACGTTCCAGGTGAAGATCGGCATGCGGAACATCGTCATGCCGGGGGCGCGCATGCAGATGATCGTGGTGATGAAGTTGACCGAGCCGAGGATGGTGCCGAAGCCGGAGAGGGCCAGGCCCATGATGCCCATGTCGGCGCCGATGCCGGGGGTGTGGATCGCGTCCGACAGCGGGACGTACATGAACCAGCCGAAGTCGGGGGCGCCGTTCGGGGTCAGCAGGCTGGCCGCCGCGATCAGCGAGCCGAGCAGGTACAGCCAGTAGGCGAACATGTTCAGCCGCGGGAAGGCGACGTCAGGGGCGCCGATCTGCAGCGGCATGATCCAGTTGGCGAAGCCGGCGAACAGCGGCGTCGCGAACATCAGCAGCATGATCAGGCCGTGCATGGTGAAGGCCTGGTTGAACTGCTCGTTGGAGAGGATCTGCAGGCCCGGACGGGCCAGCTCGGCGCGCATGAGCAGCGCCATCACGCCACCGATGCAGAAGAACGCGAACGACGTGACCATGTACAGCGTACCGATGGTCTTGTGGTCGGTCGTGGTCAGCCACTTGACCACGACACTGCCGCGGTTCTGGCGCCGGACCGGCAGCTCGTCCTCGTAGTAGGACCCTGCTGCCGCGGCACCCTTGGGTTCGTTGACGGTGCTCACAGGTTGTTCGTCTCCCGGTTCTTCTCGTGGCTCGTCTGCGCGATGCCGGCGGGAACGTAACCGGTCTGCCCCTTCTTCGCGAGGTCCTTGAGGTGCTGCTCGTAGCGCTCAGGGGAGACGACCTTCACGTTGAACAGCATCCGGGAGTGGTCGACGCCGCAGAGCTCGGCGCACTTGCCCAGGAAGGTGCCCTCCTTGTTGGGGGTCACCTGGAAGGCGTTGGTGTGGCCCGGGATGACGTCCACCTTCATCAGGAACGGCACCACCCAGAAGGAGTGGATGACGTCCCGTGAGGTGAGGACGAAGCGGACCGTCTTGCCCTTGGGGAGCCACAGCGTCGGGCCGGGGTTGCCGGTCTGCGGGTTCCGCGTGGCCGGGGTGCCGATGTCGTACACGCCGCCCGCGTTGGCCGGGAAGTCGTCCTTGTACCGCTTCGGGACGGCGTCCAGGTTCTTGTCGGTCTTCGCGTCGCCCGTCGAGCCGGCGACGGGGCTGATGTAGTTGAACGCCCAGCTCCACTGGAAGCCGACGACGTTGACCGTGACGTCGGGCTTCTTCTTCAGGTCGAGGAGCTTCGACTCGTCCCGGGCGGTGAAGTAGAACAGCACCGAGACGATCAGGAGCGGGACGACCGTGTACAGCGCCTCGATGGGCATGTTGTACCGGGTCTGCGGAGGGACCTCGACCTTGGTGCGGCTGCGCCGGTGGAACATGGCGCTCCACAGAATCAGACCCCACACCAGCACGCCGACGACGAGCGCGGCGGCCCAGGATCCCTGCCACAGGGAGAGGATCCGCGGAGCCTCCTCCGAGGCCGGGTCGGGCATACCCAGGCGAGGAAAGTCCTTGTATGTGCAACCGGTGGCGGTCGCCAGGACCAGGGCCGCGGTCAGTGCCTGCAGCAGCTTCCGCCGCATCGGGCGCCGCGGCGAGCGGTCGGAGCCGTTGGGACTCACGTAGCGCCTTCCCGAGAGTCTCGCCCGCGCGGATCGGCTGCGGCCTTCTCGCTGGTCGGTCGCCGCCCTGCGTCGGGCAGGGGTTTGGATGTTTATGCGGACCAAACCCTAGCCGACGCCATTTGGGGTCGCGCGGGGAGGGTCCCCAACGCGCCGCACTCTCAGCCGAAGGGGTCGGCCGCCGCGCCACGACCCCCCGGTGACACCCGCTCAGCACCCTCGCCGGACCGACGAGACGGCGAGCGGGGGCCCCTGCGGGGGCGTCGGCGGGGGCGTCGGGCGCAGGCCCGTGGACGCGGTGCGGCGGGGCGGCCTGCGGCGCGGCGAGGCGGTGGGCGCGGCCCGGCGAAGTCGGACCTGCGGCACGGCGACGGGGCGGCCTGCGACCGGACAAGGCGTGGGCGCGGCCGGGCAAGGCGTGGGCGCGGCCCGGCGGCGGGCGCGCGGCGCGGCGGCGGGCGCGCGGCGCGCCGAGGACTGCGGGCGCGGACCGGTGCGGCGGTGGGCTCGGTGGGCGCGGCGCGGCGAGGGGGTGCGGAGCCGCGAAGTCGGGGCCTGCGTGTGGCCAGGGCCGGGGCGGCGGCTCAGTCCGGGGCGGGCGCGGCGGGCGTGGCCCGGCAAAGTCAGGGCCTGCGTGCGGCCCGGCGGGCGCGGCCCGGGGCGGACGCGGCCCTGCTGCGCGGCGGGGGTGCGGCCCCGGGAGTGGGCGGGAGCAACTCGGCGGGACGATGGACTCGGCCTGGCAGGACAGCGGGCGCAGCCCCGGCGGGAGGGCGGCACGGCACCGGTGAAGGGTGGCGGGCGCGGCGCCGTCGGGGGGCGCGGCGCCGCGAAGTCAGGGCCCGCACGGCAGCGAGCGTGACGCGTCGAAGTCGGAGCCTGTAGCCCCGGCGGGGTGGCGAACAAGGCCCAGCAGCGGAGATGTGGCCCAGCGAGTCGCCGGCGCAGCACGGCGGGGCGGCCTGCGGCCCGGCGAAGCGGTGGGCGCGGTCCGGCGGGTCGGCCTGCGGCCCGGGGGCACTGCGCGGCGGCGTGGGCGCGGCTCGGCGGGACCGCGAGCGCGGCGCGGAGGGGCAGGCGCGGCGGCGCAGCGGGGGCGGCCCGGCGAGGGCGGCCTGCGGCCCGGCGGGCGGGCGCAGCCTGACGGGGCGGCGGCGGAGGTGCGGCACGGCGGGGCGGCCGGGGTGTGGTCCGGTGAGGAGGTGGCGGGCCCCTCCGGGGGGTTGGGGCGGGTGGGGTCCTAGCGTTGGTGTGTGTCCTACTTCGACGCGGCTTCCGCCGCTCCTCTGCATCCCGTGGCCCGTCAGGCGCTGCTCGCCTCGCTCGACGAGGGCTGGGCCGATCCGTCGCGCCCCTACCGGGAGGGGCGGCGCGCCCGGCTGCTGCTGGACGCGGCCCGCGAGGCGGCCGCCGAGGCCGTGGGCTGCCGGCCGGACGAACTGGTCTTCACCTCCTCCGGCACCCGCGCCGTGCACACCGGGATCGCGGGCGCGCTGGCCGGCCGGCGGCGGGTCGGACGTCACCTGATCGTGTCAGCCGTCGAGCACTCCTCGGTCCTCCATTCGGCGGAGGTTCTCGAGGCGGACGGCGGAACGGTGACCCAGGTGCCCGTGGACCGCGCCGGCGCGGTGACCGTACAGGCGTACGAGGATGCCCTGCGCCCGGACACCGCGCTGGCGTGCCTTCAGTCGGCCAACCACGAGGTGGGCACCGAGCAGCCGGTGGCGGCCGTGGCCGAGGCGTGCCGTGCGGCGGGCGTGCCGCTGCTGGTGGACGCGGCGCAGTCGCTGGGCTGGGGACCGGTCGACGGCGACTGGTCGCTGCTGGCGGCGAGCGCCCACAAGTGGGGCGGCCCGTCGGGGGTCGGGCTGCTCGTCGTACGCAAGGGGGTGCGGTTCGCGCCGCAGGGCCCGGCGGACGAGCGGGAGTCGGGACGCTCCCCCGGCTTCGAGAACCTGCCGGCCGTGGTGGCGGCGGCCGCCTCGCTGCGGGCGGTGCGCGCGGAGGCGGAGCGGGAGGCGGTACGGCTGCGGGAACTGACGGAGCGGATCCGGTCCCGGCTGCCGGCGCTGGTGCCGGACGTGGAGGTGGTCGGGGATCCCGTCCGCCGCCTGCCCGGGACCGTCACGTTCTCGTGTCTCTATGTCGACGGGGAGACATTGCTGCACGAGCTGGACCGTGCCGGCTTCTCCGTCTCCTCCGGGTCGTCCTGCACGAGCAGCACGCTGACGCCCAGCCATGTGCTCAGGGCGATGGGGGTGCTGAGCGAGGGCAACGTACGGGTGTCGCTGCCGCCGGGGACACCGGCGGAGGACGTCGAGCGGTTCCTTGAGGTGCTGCCCGGGGCGGTGGCGGCGGTGCGGGACAAGCTCGCGACACCGGCGTCCGAGGCGGTCGTCCGGGACGACGCCCTCGTGGTGGACGCCCTCGGCAGGCGCTGCCCGATCCCCGTGATCGAACTCGCCAAGGTCATCGGCGAGGTCCCGGTGGGCGGCCGGGTCCGCGTCCTGTCGGACGACGAGGCGGCCCGCCTGGACATCCCCGCGTGGTGCGAGATGCGGGGCCAGGAGTACGTCGGCGAGGAGCCGGCGGACCGCGGATCTGCGTACCTGGTCCGCCGACTGTCCTGACGCGCCGGCCGGGTGCGGCTGGCCGAGTGCGCCGGCCGAGGTGCTAGTTGAGGTGCTTCTGGACCTCGGAGGCGGCCTCGTCGCCGTAGGCCTTGGTGAAGCGCTCCATGAAGTGGGCGCGGCGCAGCTGGTACTCCTGGGTGCCGACCGTCTCGATGACGAGCGTGGCCAGCATGCAGCCGACCTGGGCGGCGCGCTCCAGGGAGACGCCCCACGCCAGGCCGGAGAGGAAGCCGGCGCGGAAGGCGTCGCCGACGCCGGTGGGGTCGGCCTTGCGTTCCTCGTCGGGGGTGCCGACCTCGATGGCCGGCTCGCCGGCCCGCTCGACGCGCACGCCGCGCGCGCCGAGGGTGGTGACCCGGTGGCCGACCCGGCCGAGGATCTCCTCGTCGCTCCAGCCGGTCTTGGTCTGGATCAGGCCCTTCTCGTACTCGTTCGAGAACAGGTACGTGGCGCCGTCCAGCAGTATCCGGATCTCGTCGCCGTTCATGCGGGCGATCTGCTGGGAGAAGTCGGCGGCGAACGGGATGCCCCGCGAGCGGCACTCCTCGGTGTGCCGGAGCATCGCCTCCGGGTCGTCGGCGCCGATCAGGACCAGGTCGAGGCCGCCGACGCGGTCGGCGACGGTCTTCAGCTCGATCTGCCGGGCCTCGCTCATCGCGCCCGTGTAGAAGGAGCCGATCTGGTTGTGGTCGGCGTCGGTGGTGCACACGAAGCGGGCGGTGTGCAGGGTCTCGGAGATGCGCACCGAGTCGGTGTCGACCCCGTGCCGCTCCAGCCAGGCCCGGTACCCGTCGAAGTCGAAGCCGGCGGCGCCGACCAGGACGGGCTTCGTGCCGAGCTGCCCCATGCCGAAGGCGATGTTCGCGCCGACCCCGCCGCGGCGGACGTCGAGGTTGTCGACCAGGAAGGAGAGCGAGACCGTGTGCAGCTGGTCCGCGACGAGTTGGTCGGCGAAGCGGCCGGGGAAGGTCATGAGGTGATCGGTGGCGATGGAGCCGGTGACTGCGATGCGCACGGCGTGGACTCTCCTGTGGGGAGAAACTGGGTTGACAGTTCACGCTACCGGGTCCGGCACCGCCTTCGAAGCACGGAAACTACCCAATAGTAGATCTTTCTTCGCCGTCTCCGGCGTGCCTACGGTGTTGTATGAGCAACCTCGAAGTCCATCCCTCAGCCCTGGCCGACCTGGAAGGCGGGCTCGCGTCGCTGCGCGGCGACTGCGCCCGGATGGCCCCGCACTGGGCGGTTCCCGACGAGGCCGCCGCCCGTCCGGTCTCCCCCTCGCACATTCACGGCGTGACGGTTCCTCCGGACTCGGCCCGGCTGCTGGAGGCGATGTCGGACTACGGCGACTGATTCCGTCGCGACAGCGCGACTCGGCGCGTTCTGGGAACCGCACGCTCGCCCGCCGCGTCCCATCGCCGTCCCCCGCTGAGGGGAATGCGCGACACGACCCTCCGGCCCACTGTTTTGACAGGGCCGGGTCAGGGTTACACGGGACAGTGCGGCCGAAGGAGCGATGCGGTGAACACCGAGCGACCCGACAACGACGACGTCGTCGGACCCGCCGGCGACGACGGGAGCACAAGGGCCTCCGGCGCCGGCGCGCCCGGCACGGAGGGCTCCGCCCCTGGGCACGAGACCCCCGAGCAGGGCTCCGCCCCCGGGGACCGGGCCCACGCGCAACACGCGCAGGACTCCGCCCCCGAGGACGAACCCGGTACGCAGGGCTCCGCCCCCGAGGACGAGACCCACGACGCTGACTCCGGCCGCGCGGAAGAGCGGGACCCCGCGCCGTCTCCGGCCGACGAGAGCGCGCCCGAAGGCGCCCCCGCGGCCGACGAAGGCGAGGCCGGGATGCCCTCCGCGGCCGGTGCGGACGAACCCGGGGACGTAGCCGGGGACGTAGCCGGAGACGAACCCGGGGTTCCCGATGCCACTCCCGGTCCCGGTGAGCGGCAGGACCACGATGCCGGTGCGCGAGCGCTCCGGCGGCGTTCCCCGGCGGTCGTCGCGTCGGTCGCCGCCGCCGTACTGCTCGTCGGGGTGGGCGGGGCGTATCTCGCCGCCAACGCATCGGACGGGTCCGGCGGCAGCGGTCCGGGGGCGTCCGGCGGCGACGGCACTCCCCCGCCGCTCGCCCTCGACGGCGGCTCCGAGGGCGGCACGAACGGCATCGCGCCCGGCGAGCCGGACCCGTACGGCACGACGTACCGGGTCGACGGCACCCTCCCGGACGGGCCGGACTCGGCGCCCGTGTACCGGGCGGCCGGCCAGGTGACCGAGGAGGAGGTGGCCCGGCTGGCGAAGGCCCTCGGACTCGACGGAACGCCCGTGGCGCGGGGTCAGTCCTGGCGGGTGGGCCCGGCGAAGGACGGGGCGGGGCCCAGCCTGGTGGTGGACCGGCAGGCGCCCGGCGCTTGGACGTTCCACCGGTACGCCGCCGGCACCGACGCCTGCCAGGGCACCCTCGTGTGCACGAAGGACCCCGCGAACCCGGCCGGCCGCACGGTCGGCGAGGCTGCCGCGAAGAAGGCCGCCGCACCCGTGCTGAAGGCGGCCGGCCAGGACACCGCCAAGGTGGACGCGAGCAAGGTGATGGGCGCGCAGCGGGTCGTCAACGCCGACCCGGTGGTCGGCGGACTGCCCACGTACGGCTGGACGACCGGACTGACGGTGAACGCGCAGGGCCAGGTGGTCGGCGGCAACGGCCGGCTGAAGGCGCCGGTGAAGGGCGACACGTACCCCGTGCTGGGGGCGCGCGAGACGCTCGACGCGATGAACGCGGCTCCCCCGGCGGACCACCGGGCGGGCGTCGGGGGCTGCGCCGACCCGGTGCCGCTGGAGGACCGGGCGGCGGCGGCCTGCGGGCAGTCGTCGCCGGGCGCGACGGCCGCGACGACCGCTCCGGCGCGGCCGGTCGCCACGGTCGAGGGCGCGGTGTTCGGGCTGGCCGCGCACGCCGTGGACGGGCGGCCGGCGCTGGTGCCGTCCTGGCTGTTCGCGGTGCGGGCGCCGGGCGCGCGGGACACCGTCACGGTGACCCGTCCGGCGGTCGAGCCGCAGTACCTGACGTCCGGCACGTCCGCCGCCCCCGCCCCGACGGCTCCCACCGCGACGGCGGCGCCACGGGACGTGCGGGTGGAGGGCTACAGCGCCGACGACCGCGAGCTGACCGTCACCTTCACGGGCGGGGTGTGCGCGGACTACGAGGCGAAGGCGAGCGAGAGCCCGCACAAGGTGACCGTGACGGTCACCGAGACGCCGTGGCGGGACAAGGTGTGCATCATGATCGCCAAGCAGTACCGGAAGGTGCTCCACCTCGACGAGCCGCTCGGCGACCGCACGGTGGTGGGCTCCGACGGCAGGCCGATCCCGCGGACGAAGCCCGGGGCCCGGCTGCCCCAGCCGTCCGGGGCGCGGTGACGGCGAGGCACGGCGAAGGCGAGGCACGGCGAAGGCGGCGGCCCCAGGTGTGGGGACCGCCGCCTTCGTGGTGCCGGAGTGGCGGGCGGGCTCAGCTGAAGGAGTCGCCGCAGGCGCAGGAGCCCGTCGCGTTCGGGTTGTCGATCGTGAAGCCCTGCTTCTCGATGGTGTCCACGAAGTCGACGGTGGCGCCGCCGAGGTACGGGGCGCTCATGCGGTCGGTGACGACCTTGACCCCGCCGAAGTCCTTCTCCACGTCGCCGTCGAGGGAACGCTCGTCGAAGAAGAGCTGGTAGCGCAGGCCGGAGCAGCCGCCGGGCTGGACGGCGACGCGCAGGGCGAGGTCGTCCCGGCCTTCCTGGTCGAGCAGGGCCTTGACCTTCGCCGCGGCGGCGTCGGTCAGGATGATGCCGTCGGTGACGGTGGTGGTCTCGTCCGATACGGACATCTACATCTCTCCCGGGTTGTACGGAGACTGCTTGCCGACGGTTGCAACCGGCGGGGCCGCGGATTCATTCCGGGCCGGGTGTCTGTCTTTTGGTTCCCTCATCATGCTCGCACATGCGATGGGAGGCGGAAAACGCCTGACGGGGATTCACGTCACATCGACGCGATGACCATCGTCAAAGTGACATGAACCGGGTTATGATAGATAGCGTCAGTTCGACGAAAAGTAGAAAGGGTGCGTGACGTGACCACCGCCCACACCCAGGAGCTCGACGTACAGCCGACGCCCCTCGCCCTGCTGCTCCTCGGTCGTGAGGCCGATCCGCGCAGCGAGCGGGGCGTCGAGTGTCCCGGGGAGCTCCCGTCGCCGTCCGACCCTGACCTGGTGGAGCGCGCCCGCGCCGCCAAGGAACGGCTCGGCGACAAGGTCTTCGTGCTCGGCCACCACTACCAGCGCGACGAGGTCATCCAGTTCGCGGACGTCACCGGCGACTCCTTCAAGCTGGCCCGGGACGCGGCCGCTCGTCCGGAAGCCGAGTACATCGTGTTCTGCGGTGTGCACTTCATGGCGGAGTCCGCGGACATCCTGACCTCCGACGACCAGAAGGTCGTCCTGCCCGACCTCGCCGCCGGCTGCTCGATGGCCGACATGGCCACCGCCGAGCAGGTCGCCGAGTGCTGGGACGCGCTCACCGAGGCCGGCGTGGCCGAGCAGGTCGTGCCCGTCTCGTACATGAACTCCTCCGCGGACATCAAGGCGTTCACGGGCCGGCACGGCGGCACGATCTGCACCTCCTCCAACGCGCGGCGGGCCCTGGAGTGGGCCTTCCAGCAGGGCGAGAAGGTGCTGTTCCTGCCGGACCAGCATCTGGGCCGCAACACCGCGGTGCGGGACATGGGCATGTCCCTGGAGGACTGCGTCGTCTACAACCCGCACAAGCCGAACGGCGGGCTGACGGCCGAGGAGCTGCGGGCCGCGAAGATGATCCTGTGGCGGGGTCACTGCTCGGTCCACGGCCGCTTCGACCTGCGGTCGGTCGAGGACGTGCGCGAGCGCGTCCCGGGCGTGAACGTCCTGGTCCACCCCGAGTGCCGGCACGAGGTCGTGGCCGCGGCGGACTACGTCGGGTCGACGGAGTACATCATCAAGACGCTGGAGGCGGCCCCGGCCGGCTCCAAGTGGGCGATCGGCACGGAGCTGAACCTGGTCCGCCGGCTGGCGAACCGTTTCGCTCCGGAGGACAAGGAGATCGTCTTCCTCGACCGCACGGTGTGCTTCTGCTCGACGATGAACCGCATCGACCTGCCGCATCTGGTCTGGGCCCTGGAGTCCCTGGCCGACGGCAACCTGGTCAACCGGATCCAGGTCGACAAGGAGACCGAGGCGTACGCGAAGCTGGCGCTGGAGCGGATGCTGGCACTGCCGTAGGGCTCACGTCCCGGGGGGGGGGGGGGGGGGGGGGGGGGGGGGGGGGGGGGGGGGGGGGGGGGGGGGGGGGGGGGGGGGGGGGGGGGGGGGGGGGGGGGGGGGGGG